>CAYRFK010000124.1:0-14447 GCA_964423465.1 uncultured Verrucomicrobiota bacterium
ACGGGTTCGCGGACGCCCTCGGACCGGTGCTTCGGAGCGTGTCTCCGAAGGGATCGTACTCGTAGACCGCGACGACTGTCCCGTCCGCGGCATCTACCAGACCCATCACGTTCCCGTTGCCATCGTAGAACGGGAGCGAAACCGCCGTATCGTTAGTCCTCTGCTGCTTGATCGCCAGCAAGCCCCCCACCCCGCCGGCGCCCTGAATGCTGCCGGAGAGGTCGAGGCCCCATGCGAGGGTGTTGGTGATCGCGACGCCGTCCTGCGTGCCCACCTCGGCCACGAGGTTCCAGCCGTCCCATGCGAACAAGCGGACCGCATTCGTTGCCCATCCGCCACTCGCCCGGGCAAGCGCCCGCTTGCCAACCCGGCGGGATTGGCTATCGTAGTCGAACTCCAACCTGACGTGCGGCACGGCCGCCGTGACTGCCGGCAGCGTTTCCATTGCCACGAGCCGGTTCTCCGCGTCCCAAGTGTTCGTCCACCGGCCGTCGCTGGTGAGATTGCCGTCCGCGTCGTAGGTGAACACCTCCGGTGACCGAGCCACGAAGCTGCGCCCTGTCTGGATCGACGCCACGTCCACGCCGCCTGTCCCGCCGGGGATCCCGGCCACGGTCACAAGGGAAGCGTAGACCGAGGAAGCCGTGTTGTCCACCGGCACCTGACGGTGAAAATGCCGGCCGGCCCGGGTCGCCAGCCCGCCGTTCACAACCACCGTCACTTGGTTCGACGTCTCCCCGATTACGTCCACGGCCCCGGGCGCCGTTCGCTGCGAGTACTGGTTCAGGCTGTTCGCCGTGTAGGAGGCGATCGCACCGTTGTTCGTGGTTGTGGTGCGGTTTCCGATGTCGTCAAACGCATAGCCAAACTGCTCGCCCCCGAGGGAGACGCCGGTGCTGGAGAACTTCCCACCCCCGATGACCTGTCCGAAGCTGTCATAGGCGTACGACCAGTAGGAGCCGTCCGCGAGCGTGGCCCTCGTTCGCTGATTCGCCTGGTTGTTCGCGTAGCCCCAAACGGAGACCGCGTCGGCGGCGGGCTGATTGGAGAGGCTGGTCAGCCGGCCGAGCACGTCGTAGTGACGCAGGGTCGAGAGGCGCGGCGCGGCGCCTTCCGTGGCGGTCATCCCGGCGACGAGGTCACCGTTGGCCTGATAGGTGTACGCGAACGAGCAGAGGCCGTCGCCCACGGTGGCCAGCCGTCCTCCCGCGTCATAGCCATAGCTGACGCTCGCCGTGGCCCCGCCGAGCGTGGTGGTCACGGAGGACAGCCGGTGCAACTCATCGAATGTCCTGCGGACGCAGGCCACGGCGTTCGATTCGAGGGCGAGCGCACCGAACGCGGTATAGACGTTGGTGCGGGTCCCTGTGCCGTCGGTGACGGAGGCCAGCCGGCCGAGGCGGTCGTAGAGGTTCGTCACGCCCGGGGTGGCCGGCGTTCCGGAGTATGTCAGCGTCTCAAGGTCCCCCGCGGACGTGTATCCGTACGTGGTGACGCATCCGGTTCGTTGCCAGGCTCGCCACGCGAGCCGGCCGGAGGCATAGCCGTAGCAGTTGGTGGTGTCGTCGGCGAACTGCTTGCGGATGAGCCGCCCGCTGGCGGGATCGTAGTGCCACTTCGTAATGGCCTTGGTCCCGTTGTTCCCGAAACTACGCCATGTGGTCATCTCGGACATCCGTCCCTGCGGGTCGTACGTGAACTCCACCGGGTAGGTCCGCGTTCCCCACGTCTTCTTCAGTTCGCCCGTGGGGAAGTACTCGTTCGTCACGACCCCACCGTCCGGCAGTCTCGTGCTGACCACGCGCCCTCGCGAGTCGTAGAGGTAGCGCGTCGTCTGGGCAAGCCCGCTGTCGACGCCGACGGTCGTCGCGACGACACGGGCGGCAGCGTCGTAGTCGGTGGTCGTGGTACTGCCCCTCGCATCCACGGCCCGGATCCGCCGGCCGAACCCGTCGTAGAAGTAGTCGACGCGCCCGATCTGTGCCGCGGAGGCGTTATAGCGGGTGGCACTGGCCAGCAGGCCGTTGGTTTCGACAGAGACGGTGTAGGTGCTGTCGGGCGCTGTGTTCGTGACCACGCGCACGGCGGCCCCGGCGCTGGTCGTGGAGAGAATCTCCACGACGTGCGAGACAAGGCCCCACGTCTCGGCGCATGACTCCGGGCCGACAAGCGACCGGGTGCTCACGGCGGCCAGGACCGGGCTGCTGTCGCCGGCGCTTGCCCAGAGCAGCGAGAGCGTCGTCTCGCAGTCGTTCGTGTAGCTGCGCACGGTCCGTCGGATGCGGTCGGGGCCGGCGAGATCAATTACGCCGTCGCCGTTGACATCCTGCGCCTCGGTCTGCACCCACCCGAGCGGGTCGCTCTCGTGGAGGGTGATGACACCGGCACGGTCGACGCTCTTGACCAGCCTTCCCCCCGCGTAATGATTGCTGGTGAACGACGCATCGGAGTAGACGGTCTTGAAGACACGGCCGGCGAAGTCCGTCCATTCGGTCCGCCACTCGCTGCTGCCTCCGAGCGTGTCGAGTGGAGTCGTTGTGGCCCACTGTCCGTCGCCCGTGACTCCATTGGTGTGGAACTGGGCGTGCACGGCCGTGCCCGTGATGCTATGGGGCATCCCGTCGGCCCAATCGCTTCGAACTTCAATACCCTCGTCCGGGTGAATCGTCGTTCGTATCACCATCCCGTTGGCGTAGCTTTCGCTCATCCGGGTGGCACTGCCGACCGCATCGACGGACTGCGTCATCCGGCCCGCCATATCGTAGTGGTAGATGGCGTTGCGGATGACGATCGGCTGGTTGCTTGCGCCCACGGCCGAGAGAGTCTGCATCGTGACGCGACCGGCGGCATCGAGTGTGTTCAGACGGGTGGGCCCTCCTAGGGGGGTTGTTTCGCCGATCGAGCGCCCCAGTTCGTCGTAGTGGAAGACGGTCAGGATACCGTCGCGTCCGGTCTTGGAAACCAAGCCACAGCATCCGTAGGTCATCGCTTCGGTTGTGCCGTCAAGGTAGGAGACCACCAGCGGGCGACCGAAGGCGTCAAGGTCGTCGGCTTGGGAAAGCGCGATCAGCGCACCGGGTTCTCCGCTCAATAGGTGAACCGCGTTGGTAAGCAGGGGGCCGGCGAGAGCCCATGTCGTGCAGGTCACCGTGCCCGTCGTGATCAGCGGCGTCCCCGCCGTGTCCGACGCGATACCCCAGTACTGCGTCATGGTGCGGAATGAAACGCTCCCGCCCCAGAGGTTGCGCAAGGCGGTCCCGTCCGGCCGCCGCTCCCACGCGACACGTCCGTCGCTGGTGAAGCACGTGATGTTCGTCTGGGCGCCGTGCATGTCCTCCGGACTTCGCATGCGAACCGTGAGTTGCTGCGTCCCGTCTTCGGAAAGACTTGTGCTCTCCGCGCGGACCAGCACCGTTCCCACGTACTCGCATGCGAGATTCGTCGGATAGCCGGCGGCGTCGGTCCCCCGATGGAGAACCGTCCGGCTGGAATCGGCGTCCGACGCGCCATAGGCCGACCCGAACCTCTGGCGACGGATGACCGAGCGCGTGCCATCGGTGTCGTATTCGTATGTTTCCCAGTATCCCGTATGGGTGACCGTGCCGGTCACCTGCCCGAAGCTGCCGTTGGACGGATCGCTGAAGTTGTAGAACCAGACATTTGTCATCCGGCACCCGGCAGGATCAAGGACCTGCCGTACGAGGGCCGGCGCTCCGCCAACGTTGGTGGTATAGGTACTGGCGGTCAGCGAGACCGGCGCGGCGTCGAGCCCGGAGGCCATGCTGTTGGTCACCGTCCATGTTCCGTCGCCGTGGTCGGCGCGAGTGTTCCGATACACGACTTTCGATTCGGCGTTGGTTCCCACCTCGGCGACGACACGATTGGTATCGCCTTCCATCCAGTGCCAGGTCGTGATCTTCACTGAACTCGTGGTTCCGAGGTACGTGGTTTCCGTGACCCGAATGTCGTCGTAGTTCGCCGTACCGTTCGCGCTTTCGATGCGGCAACTGCGGAAAGGGTTCACCGCGGTGTAGAACCCGCCCGTCGGGGTGATGTCGGCCTCCCGGTAGAAGGTGACATCGAATCCGGCGGACGAGGTCGACGTGATGTCGACCAGGGTGTCCGCCGTGAGGATCTGCCGGATGGCTTCGCCTTCATACATGATGGTGGCATCGCTGGGGTTGCCACGGAACTGAAGGTACTGGGGGTCCACCGTCGCGTACGATGGTGACAGGGACTCAAGGGCAAGGACGCCCGCCTGCGCACCGCCTCCGTGGGCGCCGACCGACGTCTCCCATGCGAATGCCATGCCCGCAACGTCGAGACCGCCGGCGCCCGCGACACAGGAGGAGCATCCCGCCTCCGAGAGAGCGGCTTCGCTAGCGCTCACGTCGACGCGAACCCATTGGTCACCGCAGGACTGCGTGAACTCCGGGGCGGCGAACGTCACGCTGGCCTCCGCGCCGGGCTCGACGCTGATCCGGGCGAAGAAGGTCTTGGTCGCGCCACTGGGCGCGCCCTCAACGGGCGGGACGATCTCCATGCCGGGGCACTTGAGAGTAGCAGACGCGATGGCAGCAGGAATCAGGGTGCCGCCCGTGCTGTCGGTCGCCGTCAGGGTGATCTTCACGAGTACCGGGCAGCCGGCGCCGGTGATCGTGCCTGTCGCAGAGGTGGGCTGCGCATCCCGGCTGACCTGACGGAAGACGTTGTTGAGAGATTCGAACTCGACCCGACCCCATGCGAGGGAGGCGAAGCCCACGAGGCTTGCCGTGAGAGCAGATCGAACGTGGCCCCGCGGCGTTTTCGCACCCCACCGAGGCTGATTCGCATCGCATCCGAGATTCCGTTTCACATTTGTTGTCTCCCTGTTCCGGCATCGAGGCGTTGGGCTCCGCAGCGCCACTCCCCGGGGGGCGCCGATCTGCGTCGTCGCGCCTATTCCATCGGGGTGTACACGAGCAGGCCGGTCAGAGCGTTGCCCGCGTCGTTCGTGCACGGGACCGTTGGATTGAACGTCGTGGATTGTCCGAACCCGAGAAGGAACTCGACGCGGTTGGCGAGCCCGTCATCATCATAGTCGGCGGATGCGGACTGGGTCAGATTCAAGAACCAACTCATCTCCCAAGAGTCCGCCATCCCATCGGCGTCCTGGTCGAAGTTGAAGCTGAACACGTACTTCAACTGCCCGAGGTTCGCCATCGCAAAGTCGTTAGTGGCGGTACCGGCGGGCCACGGGTAGGGAGCGACCATGCCCGCCGGGTACGCATTGGTCGCGCCGGCCGATTGCAGCCGATCGTAGAAGGGCTTGGCGAGGGCCTTCAGTTGTCCCAGGTTCAGGGGGAGATGGTTGTTGGTCGGCGAGAACGATGCGATCAGCGTCGCAATGTTCGTGCCCGCGCCCCCGGGCGTGAGCATGGCATCAAACTCGCTGGCGGTCTTCGTCGCCATCCATTTCGCCTGGCCCTGGTTGACCGGGGCGAAATCCCGGGGCGTCTGCAGATCGGCAACGCCCCGGAGTATCCACCACGGGGGCAGGTTCGTTGACTGCGACCATGCGGGCATCCCCAAGATCAGGAGCACCAGCACCGAGCCCGCCTGACGGATCGCCATCTTGTGCTTCTTCATGGGTACCTCCCTCTTCGGACCGGCGCGGGGAGTCGCCTACGGACTGTTGGTGAACGAGCCCATTGAGATATCGCCCTGCTTCGGGATGTACGTAAGGGTGGCCACTTCGTGGCCGTTCGCGAAGAACTTCCGCGCATGTACGGCGTTGTCCTCGATCGTCGTGACCCCATCTCCGAACGCCATCGCGTAGCTGTGCGTGTTGGTGATCGAATTGCCAACGGACAGAGTGCCCCCGCCGGTGATCAGATTTGCTTCGCCAGAGGGAGAGTACAGGACTGCCGCCGCCGTGCCACCCGGAATGATAGTCGCATCCGCTCCATTCTGAAGGCGCACAAGGCAGAACACCGGATTCCAAGCACACCCATGGGCGGTGAGCGTGCTGCCCGATTCGAGGCGGGCGGCCAGAACCGAGCCCTGCAGTTCCTCGGCGTGGAATCCCCCGGCCGAATCCCCGGAGACGGCCGCAATCGACGCGCCGAAGTTTAGCAGCGTCATCGGGCTGTTGTACAAGTTGGCGAAGACCCCATGGTTCCACGTGAACCCTGCGTCGATTCTCGACCCGCCGGCAAGGTTGGCCATGTAGAGCGACGCCAGATTGTCGGAGTCGTAATAGGAGGGATAGGCCTCAATCCCGAGGTTCAGCACGCTCTGCGACCACGCGACTACGCCACCAAGATTGAAGGTGCGCCAGAACTCCGTGCTACCGTAGCTTAGCTTGAGCTCGTTTCCGCTCTGGTCCGCATCGAGGATAGTCAGGTGCGTCCAATCCTCGTCCGGGGTCCCGCTCTTCGTCACGGAGAGCCCACCGCCATACGGGCCGCGGAGGCTCTTGCCCTCGACGAGGAGCCAGTTCGTTGAGACCCCATTGCCGCCGTCCTCCGCCCCGGTCCAGGTGTCGCCCGACTTCACGAGGTACCGCGAATCAACCGATGGCAGATGCATTTGACTGAGCCCGATCGATCCGCCGGCCAGCTTGTTGCTGGTGACTGCCCCACTGGCCAATTGCGTCGTGCCAACCGCACCCGAGGATATCGCGGTCCCCTGAACCGCATTGGACGCCAGTTGCTGGGCCCCGACTGCCCCTGATGCGATGTGGTGCTGTTGCACGGCATTGCTGGCCAGCGCCGCGGATCCAACAGTTCCTGATGCGATGGCGGCCCCGTTGAGGTTCGTGATGCCGCCTCCGTTGCCGCTGATCGTGCCCCCAACGGTCAGGTTCGATGAGATATTGACATGGTCCTCGAAGTCCGTTGCAAACGCCACGGTGGACACCAACAGCGCCCCCGACATAATGAAACGTTTCATGGCGCAGGCTCCGTCGCTTCGGGCTTGGCGGTGTCTGCTGGCGTAGTGAGCTTCTTCACGGCGTCCATGGCCGATTCATCGATCCGGGCGAGCGCTTCGCGGTTCTGCGCGATGATGGCACGTCGACGCTCCTGCAACGACAGGATCTCGGCGCGAAGTTGTTCAAGTCGTGTATCGATTTCCTTCACCCCGGGCAGCGCGGAGATCGCCTCCGCCTTCTGGACCTGGGCTGCCCGCATGGCTTCCACGATCACCTGCTTCTTGGGCGGCAGAGTCGATGTGCCCGCCACCTGGTTCGTTGCCGCATGGGCGATCTGCACCGCACAGGCAACCGCCACGACTGTCATGATCGTCTTCATCGTTCCTCCTATCGGATCTTCACGGGCCCCTTGCTGCGAATGATCAGACGCTTCGGGCTGAAGTTCCAGACCGCCTGCTCGAAGCAGTTCGTTCCTGAAAGAAGCAATGTGTCGCGGGAAATGGCCATGCGACCGGCGGCCTCGATCGTCCGCATGGGCCCCCGTCCTGCTGTCCCGGGCAGCTCCGCCGTCCCGTCAGATTCGTCGCTTCCGATGTCCGAGTTGACGTGGATCGTGACATTCACACTCTTGCAGTCGAGCGGATCGCTACCGCGCAGAATCTCGATTGAATCACGAACGCCGTCGAAGTCGGTGTCGAGCGCGGCAGGATTCGTGCGGGTCTCGGCAACCTCCCGCCCGTCTGGCAGACCATCCCCGTCCGTGTCCCGGCTGAAGTCGGAGGTCCCGAATTGCCTCTCGGCCGCGGCGTCCAGACCGTCGCCGTCTTCGTCCACATAGAGGATGCAGCTCTTCACCAAGACCTCCCCGGTGGAGCGGCGGACGCGGATCAGGGTTGCCTGGGGCTCATCGGCGAGGGGCAGGGTCATGGAGCGGGGAGAGGCCAGTACCGCCAGGTTCCCGAGGACATCGGCGCGGAGCACGGTGAAGTCGCCGGCCAGGAGGTCAACCTGAAGAGCGGCCCCGGAGGATGCCACGAACTCGACATCGAGGCGAAGATTGTTGGTGAGGACCGTGCGGTCGAGGAACATGAGGAGATCGGCCGCCGCAGTGTCATTTGATGAGACGGCCCACCCGCCGGCGGACCACTCGCCTCCCGCTTTCCCGCCGCCCCGCCACCATGCCGGGCCGGCGCCTGTGAATGCGTCGCCCTTCGTTGACTCCGGCTGTCCCCACGCGATGGCGGCGCGAGCGATCGGGTCGGCATCAGAGGCGTCGGGGATTCCATCGCGATCGGCGTCGGGGAGTGCCTCCCCGTGCGCGCCAGACGTCAGCACGGAGAGGAACAGCGCAGCCACGAACAAGCCACGATGCAACGGAACGAGACTTGGGGCCAAGGCGGCAGGTGAAGCGCGCCGCGGCCTGCGGACAGGAGCTGCGTCGTCCGACGCGACACACATTTCCTTGGACCGGCACTCGATGACCTTCATGGCGTGCCTCCCCGCGGGGCTCCCTTCCCAGCAGTACAACATGGATAGTCCCGCGGACCGCGACTCGTCAACTGTTTTCGCGATCCGGTTCTCGATCCGCCTTGAACGGCGGGTTGGAACTCTCTCTTGGACCGTGGCCACCTGCGGATTCCCCGTGTGCTGTCCATTGTCGGGACCGGCGATTGCGCCGCTGGCGGCGCGGCCAAGGGCACTCCCGGGCGTTGGCGGGAAGCGCCGTCACGAGAGCAATCGCCGAGCGGACTCACCGAGGCACGACAGTCCCGGACAAAGGAAGCGAGGCGCGATCAGGGCGGAGATGTTAGCACTGGATGTTATCACTCACGCCGGCCATCATCGTGACACATGAACGTTGACCGCTTCTGAAGCTGTTTTCTTAAAACTGGCGGAGAGGGTGGGATTCGAACCCACGGTACCCTTTTGGAGTACACACACTTTCCAGGCGTGCGCCTTAAACCACTCGGCCACCTCTCCATCCGCACCCGGAACGGGCCGAGACGCTAGCAGAGGCACCGGGACCCGTCAACCAGGCACCCGTTCGACACCGCGGCGGGGGCGCCGCTCCGACCGGTCGATCGTCCGGCCACGCCAGCGCAGCCGGCCCTCGGACTCCAGGCGGGCGAGCAGCCGCGAAAGCGTCTCGGGCGTCGTCCCGATCGCCGCCGCAACCTCCTTCTTCGTCAATCCGGACTGCACCAGCGGGGCGGCGCCGAACTGCTCGGCCAGAAAGTGGAACAGACGCGCCTCGACATCCGTTGTCGTCAGCATCGGAACGCGATCGGCCAGATGCCGAAGCTTGCGCATCAGCATCCCGATGAAGTCGTCGCGAAAATCGTCCCGCCGGAGCAGCGCCCGCACATCCCGCCGCGGGATCAGGAACAGGCCGCAGGGTTCGAGGGCGGTGGCGGTGACCGGATAGCACTCGCGCTCGAAGAGCACCACCTCCGCAAAGGTCTCGCCAGGCCGCACGACCTTGAGCACGACTTCCGTCCCGTCCGGCGCCAGCTTGTGCAGCCGCACATGGCCCTGGTTGCAGACGTACACCGAGTGACCCTCGTCACCCTCCCGGAACAGCACCTCGCCCTTCGCGACCTCGCGTGCGATGCAAAGCTCCGCCAGGGCGCGGCGGCTCGCCTCGCTCAAGTCGCGAAAGAAATTCACCTGTGCCAGGATCGCCGTGATGTCCATGCCGTGCACCCTTCCCATCGCCCGCCGTCGATTACACCAGATGCGCGCAGGAACGCAATAACCTGTTCCCCGCCGCCCGGCTTCGGGTTATCCTCCGCGGACCGGATTGGAAGACCGCGGACGGAGGATGTCATGAACCGTTGGACAGTCAGGATCGTTGCGGGATGGATCGCGGCGGGCGCGGCGGGCGCGGAGGAGGGCCGGACGGTCTTTCTTGGCACCTACTCCCAACGTGGAAGTCAGGGAATCTACGCGACCCGCATGGACCCCTCGACGGGCCGGCTGGAGGCGCCCCGGCCGGCGGCGACGGTCACGAATCCGTCCTTCCTCGCCCTGCACCCCAAGCTCCCCGTGCTCTACGCCGTCAGCGAGATCGGCCGCTACGAAGGCAAGCCGGCCGGCGCCGTGACCGCCTTCTCCATCGACGCCGCAACCGGCGCGCTGGCGGAACTCGGCCGCGAGCCGACCGGCGGGCCCGTGCCCTGCCATCTCGCGGTGGACGCCACCGGATCGCACCTTGTGATTGCCAACTACGTCGACGGCACCGTCGCATCGTTCCCGATCGCGCCCGACGGCCGGCTCAAGCCCGTCGCGCAACTTCTCCGCCACGAAGGCTCCGGGCCGAATGCACAGCGTCAGAAGGGGCCGCATGCGCACGGCGTGACCTTCGCCCCTGCGAACGATTTCGTGTTCGTTCCGGATCTCGGCATCGACCGGGTCGTCGGCTACCGGTTCGACGCGGCGACCGGCCGCCTCGATCGCCACGAGCCGGCCAGCCCGGCCCTCCATCCGGGCGCCGGCCCGCGGCACATCGCGTTCCGCCCCGACGGGAAGACCGCCTACGTGGTCAACGAACTGGATGCGACCGTCACCGCCTTCCGCTGGGACGCCAAAGGCGGAACGATGAAACCGCTCGCGACCGTGGCCGGCGTGCCGAAGGATTTCACCGCAAAGAACACGGCGGCGGAGGTCGTGGTCCATCCATCCGGACGGTTCCTCTACTCCTCGAACCGTGGTCACGACAGCATCGCGGTCTTCACGCTCGACGCCGACGGAACGCCGGCGCCCGTCCAGCACCAGCCCACCGGCGGCCGCGCGCCGCGCAATTTTGCTGTCGACCCGGCGGGCCGCTTCCTGTTGGCGGCGAACCAGGATACCGATAACATCCTCGTCTTCCGCATCGATTCCGACACCGGTCGCCTGACGCCAACCGGCTGCGAGATCGCCGTACCCGCACCGGTGTGCATCCTGTTCCGGTGACGGAAACCGCCGATGGACACGGGGCAGGACGCGGTTCAGGGCATTTTCGATTTTGAGACCGGGCGCGCCGACGGCATCGAGAACTGGCGGCGCGATCGGGAAGTCTTCCTCACTTCCGTTCGCGAAGAATGGGGCCTGCCCGTCGGACGGCGCGTGCGCGTGACGCTGATCGGCATCGACCGCGAGATCGAAGGTCTGCTCGAACTGGCGGGCCACCCGAAGGCCATCGACCGCCGGATGGTGCTGGAGATGCGCATTGCGGGCGCGGCCTTTTCGTCGGCCGAGATCGAGAGTTGCCGGGTGATCCCGTGACGTCGTCCACCGCTCGGAACCTGTACATCGGGGTCAGGGGCGACTATGATGCGCCGCAGTTGCGAGAGGCATGATGGATACCAATATCGTCTCGGTGGTTACGGGTGGCGCTGGGTTCCTGGGGTCGCACCTTTGCGACCGCCTTCTGGCCGACGGACATTCCGTGATTGCGCTCGACAACCTGATCACCGGGAACCTTGCGAATATCGAGCATCTGGCCGGGAATCGATCATTCCGTTTCATCCACCACGACGTCACCGAGTTCATCTTCCTGCCCGGTCCCGTGGACTACATCTACCACTTCGCCTCGCCCGCCAGCCCCATCGACTATCTCGAACTGCCCATCCAGACCCTCAAGGTCGGCGCGCTCGGCACGCATAAGGCGCTCGGGCTGGCCCGGGCGAAGAAGGCGCGATTCCTCCTGGCCTCGACATCGGAGGTCTACGGCGACCCGCTCGTCCATCCTCAGCCCGAGACCTACTGGGGCAATGTGAACCCGATCGGCCCCCGCGGCGTCTACGACGAGGCCAAGCGGTTCGCGGAAGCGATGACGATGGCCTACCACCGGGCCCACGGCGTCGACACGAAGATCGTCCGCATCTTCAACACCTACGGCCCGCGCATGCGCCCGCACGACGGCCGCGTCGTCCCGGCCTTCATCTCCGAGGCCCTCAAGGGCGAGCCGATCACGGTCTTCGGCGACGGCCAGCAGACGCGCAGCTTCTGCTACGTCTCCGACCTGATCGAGGGCATCGTCCGCCTTTCCCGCAGCGAGCTGCATGAGCCGGTCAACATCGGCAACCCGCGCGAGATGAGCGTGCTGGAGTTCGCACAGAAGATCGCGACGGCCTGCGGCAGCGGCTCGTCCGTCGCGCACAAGCCGCTTCCCGTGGATGACCCCAAGGTCCGCCAGCCCGACATCACTCAGGCCAAGGCCCGCCTCCAGTGGGAGCCCAAGGTGACGCTCGAGGAAGGGCTGACCCGGACCATCGACTATTTCCGATCGCTCCTTGCCAAGGGAGCGATCTAGCCCCTAGACTGACCGACGGAGGCGCCGGGAACGGCGAACGGCCATGGTGTTGCGGTATCGCAGAAAAGACGGCACCCAGATGGAGTTCGAACTCGGCGACCGGCCGATCACGATCGGCCGCAGCCCCGAGGCCGATCTGGTCATCCTCGACGACAAGGCTTCCCGCCTGCACTGCGGCATCCGCGTGTGGGACGGCGATTTCCTGCTGAAGGATCTCAAGTCGAAGAACGGCACCTTCGTCAACGGCCAGCGCGTGGAGATGGTGAAGCTCGAACCCGGCGACCAGGTCCGCATCGGCGCGTGCGTCTTCTCTTTTGAGACCGACCCCGGCAAGGGAACGCAGACGATCCTCCGCGAGGTCGCCGACGAGATGGCGGGCGGCAAGGGCTACACGACCATGCTTAAGGAGATCGTCGAAGACGTCGAAGAAGTCGAAGACGACGTGGTGGAGGCTGTCGCCGACGAGGAGGTCGTCGCCGAAGCCGACGCGAGCCCGGCCCCAGAGCCAAAGAAGGAGACGGACGTCTCCCCGCCGCCCGCCAGTTCGCCCGCCACCATGCCCGCCGCCCCGCGGCGCGTCATGAAGATTCGCGTCCGCGCACCGGACAAGAAGTAGCACATCCGCCACGCACGGCGGCAGCCGCAACCTCCGGCCGCGGCCGCCGCATCGATCCTCCAGCGCCCTCTATGCCTGCGGTGCCGGGGGCGTCTCAACCACGGCCTCGTCATCCTCCGGCTCCACGGACGTGGCGGAGACCACCCGGTCCCCCTCTTCGAGGTTGATGATCCGGACACCCTGCGTATTGCGGCTGATGATGCGGTTGTCCTGCATGCCGATCCGGATCATCTGCCCCTTCTCGGTGATGATCATCATCGCATCGGTCTCGCGCACCGCGTGCGCGGCGACGATCGGTCCGTTGCGATCCGTGGTCTTCATGACGATGACGCCCTTGCCGCCGCGGCTCTGGACGCGGTACTCGTCGAACGACGTGCGCTTGCCGTAGCCGTTCTCTGAAATGCACAGCAGGGTGGCCCCGTTGTCGACGACCTCGACGGCGACGACGGCGTCGTTCTCCCGCCCAAGCTCGATCCCCCACACGCCGACCGTGTCGCGGCCCTGGTCGCGCATCTGCTCCTCGTGGAACCGGATGCTCATGCCCTGGCGCGTCGCCAGCAGCAGTTCGCTGTTGCCCTCGGTGAGGCGGACTCCGATCAGGCGGTCGCCATCCTCGACCTTGATCGCGATGATGCCCCCCGCGCGCGGATTGGAGAACGCGCCCAGATTGGTCTTCTTGACGATGCCCTTCTCGGTAGCGAAGACCAGGAACCTCGTCTCGGGGAACTCGCGCACCGGGATCAGGTCGGCGATCTTCTCGTCGCCCCCGATCTCCAGGAAGTTCACGATCGCCTTGCCGCGCGCGTTGCGCGAGGCCTCCGGCACCTCGTGGACCTTCTTCCAGTAGACGCGCCCCTTCTCCGTGAAGAACAGCAGCGAGTCGTGCGTCGAGGCCGTGAAGACGTGCTCGACGTAGTCCTCGTCCTTCGTCTCCATGCCCATCACGCCCTTGCCGCCGCGCCGCTGCTGGCGGAAGGTCGTCACCGGCATCCGCTTGATGTACCCGCCGTGGCTGATGGTCAGCACGCAGCCGCGGTCGGCGATGAGGTCCTCGATCGCGATCTCGCCCTCGTCCGGAACGATCGCCGTCCGCCGCTCGTCGGCGTGGTGCTTCCGGAGGTCCAGCAGGTCCGAGCGGATCTCGCCGTAGATCTTCTTCGGATTGGCGAGAAGGTCCTCCAACCGGTTGATCTCCTTGAGCAGGGCCTCGTACTCCGCCTCGATCTTGTCCCGTTCGAGGTTGGTGAGCTGGTAGAGGCGCATCTCCAGGATCGCGTTGGTCTGGATCTCCGAGAGGCCGAACTTCTTCATCAGCGCCGCGCGCGCCGCATCGCGATCCTTCGACTCGCGGATGATCTTCACCACCGCATCAAGATGGTCGAGGGCGATCTTTAGGCCCTCGAGGATGTGGGCCCGCGCCTTCGCCTTCTCAAGTTCGAACCGGAAGCGGCGCGTGAAGACCTCGAACCGGTGGTCGATGAAGCACTGGAGGAGCTCCTTCAGCGTCATGACCTTGGGCCGGCCATGGTCGATGGCGAGCATGAGCGCGCCGAACGTGCTCTCCAGCGCGGTGTGCTGGTAGAGGTTGTTGAGCACGACCCGCGGAATGATGCCGCGCTTCA
>CAYRFK010000125.1:0-14389 GCA_964423465.1 uncultured Verrucomicrobiota bacterium
ACGTGGTGAACATCAACCGCACCTTCTCAAAGGGCAAGCCAGTCTCCCGCACCGTACAGGCCAAGGCAGGCATCCCGATGGATCGCATAGCAGAAGAGGTAGATGTCGTACGCATCGGCTTCGCCTTGGGCATCGAGAAGGCGACCGGCCTGAAACTGAAATGGCACGAGATCGATCTTTCAGGTGTCGAAGACCAGGCGGAGCAGGTCGCCCGCATCAAGGCTTGGGGGCGGGTCGGAGTCACCGGCGGGGCCGATGACGCCGTGTGGAACTGACGCTCATTTCCGCTTTTCACTTGCGAATCAAAATGGGCCATGGGGGACGCTGCGTCGACGATCTAGGGGGCACTGGAATGGGCAAGGCATGCTTCTACAGGATGCGGACGGACAAGGGGTTCGCTCCGAATCCATTCCACGGTGTATGCACGCTCGCCGCCTGCACGCCCAACCACTGCCACGCAAAGCTGACTCGTGGCGACCTGATCGCAGGCTGCTCCCGTTCCGACGGAACCGTCCGGGTGGTGTACGTCATGGAGGTCGACGAGGTGCTGGGACTCGACGACTACTATCGTGACCCCCGCTTCAAGGCGAAGAAACCGTCGAGCGGCACCAGGATCAGACGGGCGGGCGACAACATCTACGTCAAAGACGGGGGCAAGTGGCGTCAGGATCCTGATGCATTCTTCCATCGGCAGGACGAAGACCCGAGGTGGTTCAGGCAGGACACCGGGGCCGACCGTGTGTTCGTGGGTCGGAGATTTGTCTATTTCGGAAGCGACATGGTCAAACTGCCGGCGAGGTTCGCAGGTTATCTGCCATTCGCACGAGGGATCAGGTTCCTGAAGGATGACCCCAAGACCTTCGCCGCCTTCAGGCGATGGGCGTTCTCCCGGCCGAAACTGGGCAGGCTTGGGGCTCCCGGGGCGTGGAAGGCCGAGTCTGGCGGCACGTGCGATGGCAGTCGTCCGAACCGACGAAGGGCTGGCTCTGCCCGTGGGGTGCCCCCTTTGCGGCGGGCAAGGTCGTGCGGGGGACGATGCGTAGCCTGATCGTTTGCCGTCAATCCCATCGCTGGGTCTTCAAGGTCCGTCGTCCCGATCAGCATCCGGAGGTGGAAGGAAGGTGCTTCAGTGGCGATCTGGGCAGGACAGTGCCACTCGACCACATTTGACCGAAGAACTGGAAGACCCATGCAGAATAGAGGGGCTCCTCGGGTGGTATAGCGAATTTGTAGATGAACGTCCCCCCTCCGACGACGCCCGTTGCCCATCCGACAGCCATATCGTACATGTCTTTCGTCAGGCTATGATGCCAGTTAACAGTGATGTCGGCAGCATCACCGAGGATGGCCCCCGTGTGGTGGAAATGAAGTCCACGAATCGTCTTTTCGATGATCTGGTCGTGGGCCTTACTGTTGAGAAGAACGGCCGTTCGTTGCCCGAGGATCACCCCCTCGGGTGTCTTGACCCACACATTGCGAAGCGTGCTGGCGATATCTCTCCGCAGGCGACGATTGTGGTGAAGGGTCCGAGAAACCAACTCCTCGAACACCCATTGTCCTTCGGGGCCATGGCCGCCGGCAATGCCGACGAATACCTTGAAAATCTCGTCCATGTTGGACGTGCTCCTGTTGCACTTCAGGCAAGCACGAACCGTGATGAGGTCGCTCGGCCGAGGTTTCGGGAATATGCCCCTCGGCGGGACATGGTCATTCGTCGTTGCTGGCTGTAGACCGCAGATAACGCAAGTGGCTGAGGGCCGTGATTTCATGATCAGTCAGTCCAGTTCATCGCCCTGATCTGCGGTGGGGCTCGTCGCCGGCGGCCCGTTTCTCTCGTTGGGGTGCCCGCCTTCCGGTTCGCAGTCTGCCTCGTCGTCGCCTTCGTCCTCCCCATCCCCCCCGCCCCCGTGAAGCCGGTTGTCCTGCTTGTACGTCGCCACCCATTCCGCACGGGCGGCCTCGACGGAGATTCCGTCCCATCGCTCGCCCAAGTGGGCGGGAATGACGGATCGGCACTGGCCGCAGATGATGCGCTGAAGGATGGACCCCCAGGGCTCGGGGGCGTCGGGTTCGGTTTCGACCATGAGCACGGTCGAGGCTTCCCGGCTGCCGCATTCGGGGCAGATGAAGGTGTTCTCCTCCGGCGACATTGTGTCCGTCCATGAGCGCCGTCGCTCCGCTTCAGGCAGGCGTCAGTTGGGGCTGATATGCCTGGCTGTCGCAGGCGAAAGGCGACGGCAGATCTCCACCTTGATCCCGCACGACCCCTTTCGCTCGTAGGCACCCATGTCCACCGAGCCCCTTGCGATGCGGGCGTTCCCCGCCAGATCGTCGGCATCCACCATCCACGTCTGGTTGCTGCCCCTGTCGACGCACGGCGATTCGGCGGAGAGGCGAAACCCCGCTTCGAGCAGGGGATCGTTGGTCATGTTGCCAGCACCGGGGATGAACGGCGTGAAGCAGGAATAGTAGAGCTTCGCCACGGTGGTGTGATAGTAGCCCACATTGTCGCTGCCGGTGTTGCCGTACACGACCGAGTTGACCACCTTGTAGTCGCCGCCGCTGTTGAAGCTGACGCCTGCCCCTATCGGCGAGTCGTTGCTGACGATCGTGCAGTTCTCGACGGTTCCCCCCGAGTACAGGTGGACGCCGCCGCCGATCGCTCCCCAGCAGCCGTAGATCAGGCAGTTGCGGATCGTGCCGCCAGCATGGATGAAGGCACCACCGCCACCGTCCCCACCGCAATTGAAAATGACGCAGTCCGCTACCATGCCGCTCGTCAGGATCGCCACTCCACCGCCATCCGCTCCCCATCGAGCCAGACCGTCTCGGATCGTGAACCCACGAACAACGGCATTGGAGGCCGAAATGAACACGCACCTGATGCCGCTGTTGGTCGCATTCACCGCTCTGATGATGGTCACATTGGCGCCGTTCACGCTGGCGACGGTCACGCCGTTCGTCACCCGGACCTCGCTCGTGACGCCATATGTCCCGTTCGTCACCCAGACGGTGTCGCCATTGCTGCTGACGTTGACCGCCAACTGGATGGTCTTCGCCGCCGCCGACCAGTTGGTATAGGGAGGGGTTTCGGTCCCCGACGGGGACACATAGCGCTCGGTTCCCACAGCGGTCTGCAGGCCAAGCAGAGACCCCATCCCGAGCGCCAACACGCCTGCCATCGCCTGCCGATTGCCCATTGAGCCCCCTGCATGTCCGTCAGGTTGTCACCGGATATTGATCGAGCCCAAGCGAAACCCCTAATCAACGGCAGTATTGGGCAAAGCAGGACGAAAGGACAAGCGCCTTGATGGTCCTGATCGTGACGAAGCGATCGAAGATCAATCGAAACTCAACCTGAACACCACGCCATAGTTGTACGTGCCGCCGTAGGATGTCGTTCCGTACAGACTGCCGTCGGTGCCCTGGACCAAGCCGGCAAGAGGACCGCCGCCGTTGCCGCCGTTGAACCGGTGGAGCACCGTAAGCGATCCGCCCGGAGTCATCATGAAGATGGTGCCCGAGTAGCCGGTCCCCCCGCCGCCGGAGGCAGTCCCGTAGAAGTTTCCGTCGATCGCCTGCACCAGGCCCCCCTGAACATAGGTGCCCTCGCTGGAAGCGAACGAGTGGAGGACAGCAAGCGATCCGCTCGGCGTGATTCTGAAGCCGGTGCTCGCTGAATACGTCGTCCCGTAGAAGTTGCTGTCCGTCCCCTGCACAAGGCCAGCAAGAGGCGAGTCACCGGAACTGCCGCCTGCGAACGAGTGGATCGTGGTGAATGTGCCGTCGTACCTGATCCTGAATACAGTGCCATTGTCGAGGGTGCCGCCAAGCCTTGTCGTCCCGTAGAGGAACCCGTTCGTACCCTCGACCAGGCCAGCACGGGGATCCTTGCCCTCACCGGCGTTGGCGTCAAACTTGTGCAGCGTTGTGAGCGTACCACTCGACGTCATCTTGAAGACGGTTCCCATGCCGTTCGTCCCGCCTGCGGATGTTGTGCCGTAGAAGATGCCGTTGGTGCCCTGCACCAGTCCGGCGAGAGGACCGCTGCCTTCACCCGCCGTGCCGGTGCCAAACCTGAAGAGAACGGAATGCGAACCGTCCGGAGTTATCCTGAACACCGTGCCCCTCCGATTTGGGGCGGCTCCGCCCTGATAGGTGGTGCCGTAGAAGTTGCCGTCGGTGCCTTGCATCAGTCCTGCCTGTGGATTGCCGCCGTTGTCGCCGCCGCTGAACAAATGGATGGTCGTGAGAGTTCCGGTGGGGGACATCCTGAATACTGTGCCGTTGCCGCCGGAGCCGCCTTGAGCGGTCGTTCCGTAGAGGTCACCGTTGGTGCCCTGCACCAGGCCGGCATAGGGAGCCCTGCCGTCCGTCCCGCCCGTGAATTCGTAAAGGACGGCATACGTCATGCCGCCCGAGCCCGAACGGGGCATCGCTGCCGCCGTCGCTCCACCAGCGTAGTTCGGCACCTCGTCGTAACTGAACGCCTTGTAGTAGTAGATCCTGCCGTTGGTCAGTCCCGTGTCGGTCGTGTTCGTGCCTGATCCGCTGTAGATGGTGGTGCCGTCGGTCGTGTCTGCGGGGTATCCGTCGGCCTTTCGCTGTATCCTCACCCCGGCAAAGTCGGGGTCGGCCGGGTTCGTCCACCGCAGGACGACCTGCCCATTGCCTCCGCTGGCGACGAACTCACCGATGTCCGCAGGCGGAGTCAGATCGGACGAAGCCGGTGTGGCTGTCGCTGTCACGCCGCCTGCGTAGTTCGTCGAGAAGTCGTAACTGAACGCCTTGTAGTAGCACGCCGTCCCGTTGGTCAGCCCGACATCCGTCGTGTTCGTCCCGTTTCCATTGTAGATCGTCGTCCCGTCCCCGATACCCGAAGGATAGCCGCCCGTCTTCCTCTGGATTCTAACGCCAGAGAAGTCCGGATCGGTCGGGTTCAGCCAGCGAAGAGCGACCAGGGAATCCCCGTCGATAGCCACGAAGCCGGCGATGTCGGCGGGTGGGGTCGTATCGGGCGGGGGTAGTCCCTTGACCCTGTAAAAGAGCATGGCGGATCCCTGATCGTAGTCCACGAGTTCGGGAGTGCCAGTCACGGCTACGATGGGAGTGCCAAGGCACACCCAATCGGTCGCCACGAGGTTCGATGAACACTCGACCTGATAGTTGGTTATGCCAGCGACTGTCGTGAAGGACAGCCTCGGAGATCCATCGGTGCCTGAACCCATTGTCACGATCCGCAGGACGTCGATCGGGCTCCAATCCACCTCATAGGCTCCAATATCGACCTTATCGCCACCGATGCGGTCATTCCCGTCCAGATCGCAAGCTCCAGTCATCCATGCCAAGTTGGTGCCTTTGTCGATGCACGGAGAGCCCGACGCAAGGCGGAAGCCCTGAACGAAAGCGGGATCGTTGGTGATGTTGCCGGCTCCCGCAATCACCGACGGCGTACAGCAATAAGAGAAGGTTCCGCCCAGGAGCACATCGGAATTCGTGTTGGCGGTGTTCTGGTAGATGATCGAGTTCACCACGGTGGCGGGCGAGTCGGCCGCAATGCCGCCCCCGCTGTCCGCTTGGTTATGCGTGATTGTGCAGCTCTCGACTCTGCCGCCGTATGACCAGAGTCCGCCGCCGAACTCTCGGGCATCGAGGCTCCTGTTGTATGCGATCAGGCTGTTTCGCACGAGGCCGCCCCAGAAGAGGAACAGCCCGCCACCTCCCCGATTGGATATGTTGTTCGTGATGACGCAGTTTCTGACCGATCCGTTCGTGTAGATCAGGACGCCGCCACCGTAGTAACTGACGGGAGAGGCGTTGCCGTCCGCCCTTCCGTTGCGGATGGTGAAACCATCGACGACGGCATTGGATGCGCCGATATAGACGCACCTGCGTACACCTCCACCATCGATGATGGTCACGGTTGCGCCGTTGACGGAGGAGACGGTGATCCCATTGGTCACTGACACCTGGCTGGCGATCGAGTATGTGCCGTTTGTGACCAGAACGGTGTCTCCGTTGTTGCAGACATTGATCGCCTTCTGGATGGTCTTCGCCGCAGTCGCCCACGTTGTGTAGGGACTGGCCTCCGAACCCGATGGCGAGACATACCGATTCGTGGCGGCTTCAGCCAAGTGGGCCGACAGTACCGCCAGAACAAGTGCGACGGAAACTGCCGTCAAAGAGCGATCGTTCATGCCCTGCGTTCCTCCACTCTCGTTGTCCGCTCGCCGGACTGCTTTCCGCTGTCAGTAACCTGCGTTGCCTTGCCTGGCAGGTTCGTACAGGATCTCGGCTGGCTGTGCCTGCCGGCTCGCTACACCTTGGGCAGGCCGCCACCATGTTCGTTTTGTCGGACTGCCACCACGGCGACGGCTCCGCACTCGGCCTCAACGCTCCGCCGAACCGTTGCGGGACATCATCGACCCCGGCATGTAGCGGCAGTGCTTCGCCTCGATCAGAGCCTGCATGAGCTCCGATGCGAAGGCGGTCTTGGTTTCCTCGACATCCTCTCCCTCGATGACGGAACGCTTGAACCGGATCCCGCTTGTCACCCCGCTCGTTTCAGCAACGCCGAGGGTGAACGCACGATTCAGGAAGTAGTAGACGATCGGGATGATGAGCGTGAACAGGACGCCGGCAACCAGGGTCAATGCCACCCACCCCGAGTTGACCTCGAACTCCCTCATGCTCGAGATGGCAAAATACGAAAGGACGATGAACACCACGAAGATGCAGACGGCTGGCCAGATCGGCCTATAGTAGCCAAAGTAGGTGGAGCATATGTTCTCGAGGGGGATGATCCTCCTGTCGGTTCCGGACAGCGACGAGGTGACGTATTCCATTCGGTTCGCCCCCATCTTGATGGCGGATGTGGGGGCCATTCCCACCATGGTGAGGAAGAAGGAGATGAGCCCGGCCTGCCGGCCAACAATCGAGATGTAGTTGTTCTCCTTGTCCACCGGGGTCTGGCCGACCTTCCACGAACGTAGAACGAGAATTGCCATGTGCGTCTCCTGTGCCTGGGCTGTTCGCTCGACCGTGACTAGTTGGATGATTCCTGAAGCTCTTTGATGAGTCCGTCTATGGCGTTCCGGTCAGAATCCATCGTGTCGTTGTGGAACTGCACACGGGCGATCATCTGATCAATGGAGTTGCCGGTTGACGCACGGGGCCTGTTTGCGGTGGCAATCTTGAGGCGTCGTCCGGTGACGAGGTTGAACCCGCACTTGACGCAGATCGTGGCCTCGCCATCCACAGCGACCGAGCAATTGGGACAGGTTCGGGCAACGGGAGGCGTGGACACCTCGATCCGCACGGGGCGAGATTTCGGCGACCTGATTGCGATGCTCGCCTGGCATTGGGGACACTCAAGACTGCTGCCCTGCAGCTCCCGGTAGTAGTCGTCGTCGAGCTCCAGGGATGCATGGCAGCGTGGACACTGGATCTTCGTTGAGTCAGGCATGGCAGGACCTCTGATTGACGATGGCACGATGGCCCATGGCGAACGACACGAGCCCGAAATCGGCCCTGCCGCCCGGAGCGGGCGCTACCCGCCATCGGTTCCTTTCGCTTGCGGCGTTGCGGCAGGTTCAGGCTGGCACCCCCGCCCAGCGGCCCACGAATGCCCGCCATCGCATGTCTTGTGCTGTTCGACAACCCGCATGAGTTCAGGGAGGCCCAAACCCTTGAGCCACATGACTCGATCCACTACATCCCGCTGGCGGATCGCCCGAAAGGGACAGGCGTCGACGCAGCGTTTCGCCGGACAGTCGAACAGGAGCTCCACGCACTGCCTCCGCAACTCCATCAACTGCTCGTCGTCATGCATCAAGCACCGTCCTCCCCTGGGTGCAGACGTGGACTGCCGGGAGATGGGATTGAGAGCCGCCACTGGACCGGAGGTGATAGACCCTCGGGCGGTCCCGCCCGAACGCAGGCCCCTTGTGCAACCGCCAGCCTGGAGCTGATCCCTCACAACACCTCCCCTTGCCTGTTACTACGCAGGGGGCGGCCGGATCCTGCTTTTCAGAGAAACGACTGCAAATGCAGGGGGAATGAGAGAGCGAGGTCAGAAATGGATCACGAACGGGGGGCCGTACTTGTTGCAGCGCAGGCGGAACGCCTCTCCCGCCGCACACAGACGGGTGAAGAGGATGTGCTCGGAGTTGTTCCCGCCGATGATGACGAGTCCCGGCACAGGCGCCCAGCCGTTCCGGACGAAGTCCTCCGCCTTCCATGCCTGGGCTTGCCAGTTGCCGCCGGAGTTCCCCTGGTATGAGTAGTTGCAGGCTACGTACAGCCGACCGGCCTTCGTGACCGTGAAGTCCGCCACGCCGCCGCTGCCGTCACCCGTGTAGACCCACGCCCCCTCCAGTTCGGGGGGCACCCGGAGAAATACCCCCTTGCCACCCGGGGGAGTCGCCTGGAGCTTGGTCTTCTTCATCACCAGCATCTCGATCTCGGCCGGGGTGGACTTGTCGACCTTGGCAGTCTGCCGCTCCACGCCGACGTCAGGCGTGGGAGCGGAAGCCCCGTCGGCCCGACGATGCACCTTGGTCAGCCAGAACGCCGCCGTGCCGAGGACGATCGCCAGAGCCACGGCCGACACCGCCATCCATGCCCACGGGGACTTGATTGCCCGTCTTCCCCGCATGCCTTGACCTTCCCGATGGGCTGTCAAATCCTTCAGCAGGTCGCCCATTTCGGCGTAGCGATGCCTCAACTCCCGTGCCATGGCCCGTTCGGCAATGCGAGCCAGACTAGGATCGGCGGACGGAGCAACCTGTCGTATCGGCACAGGAGGTCCGGCAACGACCTTCGCCAGTATCTCCCGGATGCCGCCGCCCCCATAGGGCGGCTCCCCGGTCAGCATCTCGTAGAGCAGGCAGCCCAGAGCGTAGATGTCGCAGCGGGTGTCCTCGGCCTGGCCCCGTGCCGTCGCAGGCGACATGTAGGCCGGCGTGCCCTCGAGCGAATCCCTGTCCACATCGACCACGGAGTCGTTGAACACCGTCCGGGCAAGACCGAAGTCGGCGACCAGAGCCCTGCCATCGCCGCCCAGCATCACATTCGTCGGTTTGATGTCACGATGGATGATGCCCTTCGAGTGGGCGTAGGCGAGAGCGGAGGCGACCTGCGAGGCGATCCCGGCTGCCTGCTCCGGGTCGAGCGCCCCCTCACGGCGGATGAGGTCGGCCAGACTGCCCCCCTCTACATAGGGCATGGCGTAGGCCATGCACACCCCCCGCTCGATCACCTCCGAAACCTTGAGGATATTCGGGTGGGACATGCGGGACATGTGGCGGGCTTCAGTCAGGAACCGATGCACCGCCTGCGGGTTGGAGGCGAAGCGTGGCTTGAGCAGCTTGATGGCGATCCTGACGTCGGTGCCGGGATCGACGGCCAGCACCACGAGGCCCATCCCTCCTTCGCCGAGCGTCTTCAGGACCTCGAACCTGTCGATCCGACCCAGTGTGCCCGGCCGTGCGGGTGCGCCCAGAACCCCTTGGGTGAGCAGTTCATCGACGCTCGCCTCGTAGCCGATGGAAACGCCCGAGGGTGAGGGATCGTGAGCCGGGGAACCCGATTCGTCCGGAGACTTGCCATCTGCGGACGGCTTCAAGCGGTGGCCGCCTTTCGTTCGATGAACTGCATGCCCGCTTCGACGAGTTCCCGGGTGTCGCCATCGATCCACGGGCGGCCTCGGCACCACTCGAGGCCAGCCACCAGTTCGGCGTCGTCCAGTCTGGTGATCCTGGTATGGCAGCGAACCATGGCGGTCGCTATGACGACATAGTAGATCGCCCGTGCCACATCCCGAGGGATGCCGGGCTCCTTGCTCCGGAGACAGCCCTTGGCGAAGTCCTTGACCATGACCAGAAGCTCCGAAGGCGGATTGGGGTGGCGGAGCAGATCGCCGATGCTCTTGAGGAGCAGTCCCTCGGCATCCGCCAGCAGGCGCACCTCGCCGGCCGTCTCCGTCGCCAGTCCCCGCAGTTCGCATCGCACCGGGGCGGATATCTGATGCCTGAAGACGGCGGCCAGTTCGTCGTCCCGCCATATCCGGCCGCAATCCATGGCCTCGTCGATGGCCTCGGCAATCCGATGGGGCTTGGGATCCTGTCCGGCGTTGCTCACATGTCCTCCGACTGGGCGGGCGACTGCGGATCTCACAGGGCCTCCATATGTCACTACGCTAAACCACCTGCGATCCTGCATTCCGGAGGATGTCCATGAGGTCGGCGATCTCGGAGTCGATGTCGCCCTCGTCGAGCACGGTATCCCGGACAACCTCGGCCAGAACCCGCCTGAAGACCCGCTTGGCGGTGATCAGGGCATTGGACGCCTGGGCAGGAGATTCATACCCGAAGCGTTCGACCAGCGCCTCATAGGGCGGGCACGGCTCTCCGGACAGGATCGGGTCGAGGATGCGGCAGCGGAAGAGCTCCCATGTGTCGCCCCGGCCCTTGGCGGCGCACTCGTCCCTCATCCGCCTGACAGTCAGGTCGAAAACCTGCCTGGCCCACGCCAGATCGTAGGTGTTCGAGGGATCCGCTTCGGGCGTAGCGAGATCGGCGTCCTCCAGCGGAATCTGGTTGCGGGAGGCGTTCGGTCCCCGCTTCCGGGCCGCATCCCTCCGGCCATGGCTGGCGACATGGTTGTCGAGGGCCTTGACCATGAAGCTCCGGAAGCGGCCACGCTCGGCAGCCGCCCGCTCCAGCATGTTGTAGCGAAGCACCTTGTCGGTCATGAAGTCCTGGAGGACATCGTCGGCCAGACTCTCCCCGATGCCTCTCCGGCGGATGAGGTAGTTCCGAAGCACCGGGTAGTAGACGGTCAGGAGCTCGTTCAGGGCGTCGGCTCTCGTCTCCGGCTGGGCATCGACGGCAAGGACGACTAGAGACCAGCGGGTGGCGGGGAAGAACGAATCCGCTTCTGTGCGGGTCGGCACGAGAACCTCCGTGGCATGTTCGCCGAGGGGAATCTACCATCGGGCGAACATCAGTCCAACCCCGCATGCGACATTCCCCTTGCCAGACACCTCGGAGCGACTGGCGTTGCATCCCGTATCATGCCCTGGCGTCAGTCCTTCTTGATGAGCTTCGTCGAAACGACAAGCCACTCGTCGGTGCCCGATCACTTCCGCTCGGCGACCCCCTCCACATCGATCAGGCAACTCGCCAGCCAGATCAAAACGATCAGTACAAAGCTCCCAAGAATCCCGCCCGCCACCAATCTATCGTTCTTGATGGCCTCGGGATGGTTTTCCAGCCAGATCCAGGCCGCCGCAACGGTCAGGATGACAGAGACCGCAATGGAGTCCCCCAGCCGATTGAGCCACCACCGGCTCCGGAGGAAGGATGTCACTTTACACCACCATCGCCACTGGTTGGTGATCGAGTCGCACCATCGGTCGAAATCGTGTAGCCAGAAAGCCCCCACAAGCCCCAAGCCGACCACAGTTCGGAGGGCGGTTCCCACGATCACAAAAAATACAACAAGCAGAAGCATGCCACCCATCTCGTGCCTCCTCTCACTCGCCTTCAGACTCAATCTTTTCCGTCAGTTCCGCCACTCGCCCTCCATCGATCGTAACTATCCCCAACCGGATCGAACCGAGCAGGAATTCGTCGGACTGCCGTCGGGCCTCGGCTTGGACTTGATCTTCGTGGCGTAGCTCGCTGACCCAGTAGCCGCCGACGAAGCCAACGAATAGCGACACGCCGCACAGCGCCAGCCACCAGCGATCACCATGCATTCTCATGTGACCATCACGCCGGAGCAGTGCTTCTACGTCCAGTGATTGCGGAGGGTCTGCCGAACTATTTTTGCATGGAGGTTGGGAATACAGAAGGCGGCCGGTGAACAATAGGTTGTCGTACGAAAGGGAGGACATGAGGAGAAAATGTCGTACTCGGTATAATGCAGTTGAAGATCGGAACGCCAGCATAAGGAGGCATGACATGCGTAGAACGAGAAGACACTACAAGGATGTGATCAGGACCAGGGTCGTATCGATGCGGTTGAACGAGCAGGAGTTCCACCTGCTGAAGGCCAGCGGCCTGCGGGAGCGGAAACCAATGTCGAAGCTTTTGCGGGCGAGGATGTCGGACCTGATCGAAGGGATGCCAGCGAGGGCTGAAGCGACGTTGCCGGCACAGGTGGGCTGAAGAGGAAACAGGCGGGCTTGGCGGCCCGCCTGTGTGATGGGAACGATGGATCGATCTCACGCCATCATTCCCGGGTGAACAGGAACAAACCTCTACGAAGACAAAACTTCGACGAAAGGGGGTAATCGGGAGGGCTTGGCATGCATCAGATAGATGATCGAGTGTTCAGACAGAGCTGTGCGGACTACCTCAAGAGCGAGGGGATTCATATCGGGGATGGCGAGCACGTCAATGCTCCCTATAGGAGCACATCCGACAGCAAGGGGTTCGTCGCAAATGGCGAGGTCTGGTGCGACCATGCTGCAAAAAAAGGCGGCAATGTGTGGCAACTGGCGCTGCTGATGAAGCAGGGCGACCGGAAAGAGGCTGTGCGGAGCCTCTGCAATTCGGCGGGTGTCGCATTCATCGAGGGTTCCCACTACGAAAAGCGGTTGGATGACCGCCAGAAGGCTCTCAACGCTCTGGAGAAGATTCGGACGGCATTCTCCATCGGCGAGGCGACCCCGCAGGAGGTGAAGGACTTCCTGGCATCCCGCATGGTTTCGGGCGAGTCCCTTCTGTCCTTCGCCTTCATTCCAAGGGGGCGGCTGGGGGATGTCCTCGACGACGAGGAGATCGGACTGACCGGGCTGCGGTACAGGGAGGGGCTGCTCGTCCTCTGGTACATGGTCGGCGGGAAACCCGTCTACTACTGCACTCGTTCAATCGTGGACAAGAAGTTCAAGAAGGCTTCTCTGATCGGCACAGCCCTGGAGCACCCCATATGGAACAGGGACGACCTCTACTCCAGCCCCAACGTGGTCTGGGCGGAGGGCATGTTCGATTGTGTCTCGTTGAAGACGCTCGGATATGGAGTCGCTGGCGAGATCACCTGCAACCTGGTGAATGCTCACCAGGATCAGTTGGTGAAGGCTCTGCGGTGGCGGCGGAAGCACCATCCCTCGTGGACCTTCACCATCTGCCTCGACAATGACCAACTGACGAAGGACGGCCGACGCCCCGGAAATGAAGCCGCCGAAAAGATAGCCACCCTGCTCTGGCGGCTCGGTATTGACGTGGGGTGGGTCAAGCATGACCCCACGGCGACGAAGGTCGATGTCAACGGCCTGCACATGGCTGGGCGGGTCGACGAGATCAAAGCCATGATCTCCGGGGCGAGGCCCGTCTCTGAAATCCTCGGAGCCGATCCTGCGCTCTGCCGGGACCTGATCCCGACCCTTGTGGTCGAGGGTGACTATCAGGGAGTCCAGCGGCTCGCCAAGGTTCTGAAGGAGAACACCGATCCGGAGCAGAAGCGGAACAAGGATGTCGTCGGCATCGTGGCGGACGCACTTGAGTTCCGCCGGCCCTATGGTGACCTGTACGAGGGGATCGAGCTCTTCCGCCACGACGAGCTGGTCTACATCATCCATCCCCGGGGCCAGTTCAAGGAAGGCGAGCAGCAGTACGATTCCTTCAAGAAGAGCAACCTCATCGACAACATCCGTGGCTACCAGAGGAACAAGGAGATGCGGGTCACCATGGACATGCTCGAAATCCCCGCCAAGCGGCCCCATTGGCGGGTGTCGAGGGAGCCGAACGATGCGTCGTCGCCCACCTTCAACCTGTTCACCCCATCGCCGATGTTGATGCAGAAGC
The DNA here is from genome assembly GCA_964423465.1 of uncultured Verrucomicrobiota bacterium. Taxonomy (GTDB): domain Bacteria; phylum Verrucomicrobiota; class Kiritimatiellia; order PWTM01; family PWTM01; genus VGWF01. The sequence goes on from CAYRFK010000125.1 coordinate 13,812, forward strand.
CCGTTCCGGGGACGCCATTGCCGGAGATGTGGAGGCGGGTGTTCGAGAATGTCGCCGGTCCGAGGGAGAGGGAGTGGTTGCTCAACCACATGGCGACCTATGTCCAGACGCTGAAGAAGCCCCGCACGATCCCCATCCTGCTGGGAAATCAGGGCACCGGCAAGACCAGCGTGCTGGAGCTGTTCGGCAAGGCGATCGGCGACTGCATCATGGTGGACAACGCCATGGTGGAGTCCGGCTTCAACGACTGGAAGACCCACGCCGTCATCATACTGGACGAGTTGGCCAACAGCGACCGGGACGCCATCCGGTTGAAGAACACCCTCAAGGGGCTGGTGAACGAGCGGCAGAGCGTCAACGCCAAGTTCCGGCATGTCATGAACACCGAGTTGAACAACTATGTCGCCATCACCTCGAACGAGCAGGTGACCTGCGTGCCCGTGGTCATCGAGGAGGGCGACCGCCGCTACACGGTGATCTGCGGCGGGCGTGACGAGAACCTGGCCCCTGGGACTGACGAGCAGGGGCGGCCACTCCCGCATTGGTTCAGCCACTCCAAGATGGTTGAGGAGCTCCCT
>CAYRFK010000126.1:0-14375 GCA_964423465.1 uncultured Verrucomicrobiota bacterium
CATGACCAGCGTGTTCCGCTCCACGCCCGCCTCCGCCAGCGCGGCGAGGATGGCACCCACCGCGTTGTCGCCGTCCGTGATGACCGCCGCGTAGACCTGCTTCTGCTCGTCGAGGTGCTTCCACCGCTCCATCGACTCCTTCGTCGGCACGTGCGGCGTGTGGCTCTCATGCAGCCATGCGTTGATGAAGAACGGACGGCCCTTGTGCGCGCGGATGAACGCGACGGTGTTGGACGCGGTGGCGTGGACGTCGGCCGACGGCCATTCGGCGCCCCCGTTGAAGACGGCGGCCTCATCGTAGCCGTAGGCCTCCGGCATCGGCGCGCCCTTCGTCTCGCGGTTGGTCAGGTGCCACTTCCCGAAATGCCCGGTCGCGTAGCCTGCCTGCTTCAGCAACCGGGGAAGCGTGACCGCCTTCGGATCGAGCCAGTCCGGCATGTTGCGCTGGTGGTTCGACGGCGGCGCCGCGAAGTGCTGGTGCACGGAGTACCGCGCCGGGTAGTGCCCCGTCAGCACCGCGGTCCGGCTCGGCGAGCAGACGGGGTTGAGCACGTTGAACTGCTGGAAGTCGATCCCGTCGGCCGCGAGCCGGTCGAGGTTCGGCGTCTTCAGCCACGGGCTCCCGTGGCAGGACAGGTCGCCCCACCCCCAGTCGTCGGCGAAGATGAAAACGATGTTCGGCCGGGCGGTTGTCTCCGCCGCGCCGGGAGCCGGCGGCAGGGCCAGCGGGGCGAGCAGCAGGGCGACGGTCAGCATGCGATGTCGGTTCATGGTGCCTCGGTATTCGGACGTCTCATCGATCCGGTTTCTCCGCCGGGCCGTCAGTCGGCCCCCCATAGTAGGACGACAACCGAATGGGGACAACCGAATGAAAATGGGTGGAGGGTGGAGGGTTGAGGGTGGAGGGTGGAGGGCGCCTTCGTAAGCATCTTCTCGGGCCGGGTGCGCAAGTCGGAGGCAGGGATTACGATTACGATCACGATTACGAGTAGGAGTAGGATGCCGAAGGGAAAGGGCCGGGTGCTGACGCCCCCGAGTTTCCCATCCTAATCGTAATCGTAATCGTAATCGTGATCCCAATCGTAATCCCGACATCCTGAACTCAGCCGCAGCCCCTCACCGCACCCGCCAGATCTTCACATCGTCGATCCAGACGGTGTTCGGGATGAGGAAGCTGAACCACCGCTTCACCGGGTGCGCGAAGCCCTCGGAGCGGTGGCGGGCGACGAGGCGTCCGTCGACGCTGAGCCGCATCTCGTCGCCTTCCGTGACGAGCGCCAGTTCATGCCATTCGGTATCGGCCTTCCACGCGACGTTTGTCTGCTTCGTCTTGAGCAGTGCGTCGAGGTCGGCCGGGAGCTTCTCCTTGCGGGCGGCGAGTTCCTCGCGGCGCTTGCGGATCTCGAGGTTCATTACGCCCGTCTTGTGGTCGATCAGCGTGACGCCGGTCTGCGAGAGGATCGCGTAGCAGAGGTGACCTGCGTGGATGCCCTTCGTCTCGCGGTCGACAAAGCCCAGTTGGAGCGACTCGCCCTTCGAGAGCCCGGGGAACCGGAACCGCACGACCGCCCCGCCGTCCGCGAAGCCGGCCTCGTGATGGATGTGCGCGGAGTGCTTCGCCTCAACCGACGCGCTGGCAATCTTCAGGATGCCGCCGTCGAGGTCCGCCATTTTGATGTGCGGGACGCGGTCCGCAGTGGCGCTGTTCCACCCGTTGCCGATCGCCTTGGCGAGGTTGCCGTCCTCCTCGCGCTCAAAGGCGTCGTGGAAGATGAGTGTCCCCTTCTCCCGCAGCCATGCGCCATCGTCGCGCGCGGCGGCTGGCCCCGCGGCGGCAGCGGGCAGCGAGGAGAGCAGAAGGGCGAGGAATATGAAGGCTCGTGTCATGGCGTGGCTCCCGATGGCATGGCACGGAGTGTAGGCGGATATCCGAAGAGGGACAACCGCAGGAGGAACGGTTGAGGGTGGAAGGTGGATGTTCGGAGGGTGGCCCGGCGGGACCCCGTGGACGCGGCTCCCCCGCCGCCTGCGGTGGCTCACGCGGTAACGGCGAATGGCTCGTCGAGTTCGGGAATCGCTTCTCCGTGGTCAAGCCGGTCGGCGATGACGCGCAACGCGAGCGCTTCGGCCTTGTCCACGGCGCCTTTTCGCGTTGCTCCATACACCATCACGCCAGGCAGATCCGGCATCTCGGCGATCCAGCGTCCGTCGTCTTCTCTCTCGATCTCGATCTTCATGCAGTCATTCGCTCCTCCGCTCGCCGCGACTGGCGGCGTCGACCGCGGTCTGGCGGGCGGTTTCCTCCTTGCGGATGTTCGCCCCGTGCGGGTCGAGCCAGAGCGGCGGCTTCATGTCCTTCGCCCACCGGTCATAGGCGGCCGTGAGCCGGCTCAGTTCGGATTTTGGCACCGGTTCACCGTTGCGCAGCACGCCGCGCAGCGGGTCCTTCGCGTCGCCCCAGTAGCTCATCCCGCCGCCGCTGAAGCCGAACCACTCGTCGAAGCCGCGCCGCGTCGGCCAGAACTCCGTGCGGTCGCCCAGGTGCCACTTGCCGATCGCGGCGGTCCGGTAGCCGGCGCTGCGCAGGACCGCCGGCAGGAGGGTTTCGGACAACGGCAGGCCGTCCGCCTCGGCCCCCGCGGTGGCGTTCGGGTTGCACTCGTGGCCGAACCGCTGCTGGTAGCGCCCGGTCATCAGGCCGGCGCGGCTCGGACTGCAATACGGATGCGATGCGTAGCCCGCACTGAACACGACGCCGGACCGCGCCAGCATATCGAGGTTCGGTGTCGGGATCTCGCGGCAGCCGTTGAAGCCGACGTCGCCCCATCCGAGGTCGTCGGCAAGGATGATCACCACGTTGGGGCGCGATCCCTCCCCCCCCCGCGGCGGCATGCGGGACGGCCGGCCACGCCCACGACAGGGCGGCGAGAAGGACGATTCTTCGTTTCACGAGTCCCCTACTTCCTACGGTTCCGCACGCCCTCCACCGCGGACTCGCTCAGGGGCGCGTCGCCGCCGGCGGCGAGCATCTCGGGGTAAATCGACTCCCACCAGCGGTCGTAGGCCGCGTGGAGTTTCCGGGCGATCTCCGCGCTCGCGTCGGCGAGGTTCTCGCGGCAGCCGGGGTCCTTGCGGACATCGTACAGGGCCCAGCCTTCGCCGGGCGTCAGCCCCCAGATGAACTGCGCGTTCTTCGTGTAGGTGGCAGTGGTCGAACCCCGCGCCACGCCGGCCAGGGCACCGCACTGGCTGACACCGCTCCGGATGCAGGCAACGTCGCCGCAGCCGCGGCTGCGGACGAGAAGATACTCCCTCCACCGCACTCCGGCCATGCAGTCCTTGTGTTGCGCCGCCGTGCCGCCCGGCCAGCGCGTGTTGTGCTGGAAGACCATGCGGTCGGCGAACCAGGGATCGTCGCGGCCCTCGAGAAACGGAACCAGGCTGCGACCGTCGGGCGCGCGCCCCTTTGACGGAACGGGCAGGTTCGCCCCGGCGAGGGCTGCGAGCGTGGGCAGCACGTCGACGTGCGCCGTGAGCGCGGGCGCGTCGCGCGGCGTCCATCGCCCCGGCCAGCGCCAGAACGAGATCGCGCGGTGGCCGCCGGGCCATGCCGTGCACTTGCAGCCGCGCATGCCGGCATTCCACGTGTCGACGCCGTGGGTACCGCCGTTGTCGTTCATGAAGACGACGACGGTGTTGGTCGCGAGGCCGGTCTCGTCCAGCCGCCGCAGGATCCGCCCCACGTTCTCGTCGATGTTCGCCACCATGCCGAGGAACTTCGCGGACTCGTCGTCGACCGTCCCGCGGTAGGGATCGACGTACTTGTCCGGCACGACCAGCGGCGTGTGGGGCGACCATGTCGCGAGGTAGCAGAAGAATGGCCGCGAGGCGTTCCGCTCCATGAAGCCCATCGCCTCGTCGAACAGGAGGTCCTCGCGGTACTTGCCGTCCTGGAAATGGGCCGGCTTCCCCGCCACGTGTTCGAATCCGCGATCCCCGGGATCGGTCCCCTCGCCCGAACTGAGATGCCACTTGCCGATGCAGGCGGTCGCGTAGCCGGCGGACTTGAGCACCTGGGGCAGGATCGTCACCGACGGATCCAGACGGCAGCGCGGCGCAATCGTGTGCGTGACGCCGACGCGCAGGTTGAAGAGGCCGCTCATCAACGCGGCGCGCGTGGGCGAGCAGGAGGAACTGACGCAGAAATCGGCGAACCGGACGCTCTCGTCGTGGAGCCGGTCGAGGTTCGGCGTCTTGATCACCGGATTCCCGTGCCGTCCGACATCGCCATAGCCCTGGTCGTCGGTGAGGATGAAGAGGATGTTGGGCCGCGGCGGCGCATCGGCCGCTGTAGCCAGAAGCGGCGCGGACCAGGCAATGCCGGCGAGCGCCATCGAGGCGGCGGCGCGCACTGTGCCGTGCACCTGCCCCCGACCCGGAGCGCACCCCCGGAGGCTTCGCACCGGGTACCCGCCCGTCGTCGGCCATCCCGCTTCGTTGTGTCCGTTCATTGTGCGCCTCCTGTTCAATCCCCGAACGGCGACCTGCCGTCCGCGAAGACCTTCACGTTCTCAATCGCCACCGGCGCCGCGGGCGAGGCGTTCGCGTCGACCGAGCGGACCGAGCGGGCGGTGAATCCCTTGCGCACGACGTCCGGCGGGTACGCGGCCTCCACGCGCGTGGTGTCCGCATGGAGGACCGGGAACGTCGTCCGCCGCAGGATCGCCGAGCCGTAGGGCCGCAGCTCCGCCTCCACCGGCTGCCCCTTCGCATCGCGCATCGTCCCGCGCAGCGCGACGGGCGGCTTCGCCCACGGCTGCAGCGGATCGCCGGATGCCAGCGCCACGAGACGGAGGGCGGCGGCGGGATCGATCGACCAGTCGTTTCCATCGAGGCCGGCGGCCGCGATGCGGTAATCGAAGAACCCGCTCTTCACGCCGGAGACGGTCGTCAATTCTTCCAGCCTCTCGATCGTCGCCGGGAACGGCAGGGAGAACAGTAGCGGGCCCCACTGGTGGAAACGCTCGCGCCCGTCGTTCTGCTTGCGACATTCCACCCGGAAGTCGAAGTCCACCGCGACCGCCGTCTCGCCGTCCCAGGTTCTTTCGATCGACAGCTCCGACGCGGCGCGGTTCTCCGCCACCTTCGCGTCAGCGCCCGCATCGACCGCGATCGTCCCCGCCGTCGGCGGGATCCGCAGGATCAGCGGGAAGCGCACGGGCGAGGCGGGGCGGACGGCGAACCGCACGCGGCCGGAGAACGGGTAGTCGGTCTCCTCGGCGATGCGCACGGCCACGCCCCTCACCGTCGTCGTCACGTCGCACGCGCCGTAGAGGCACGCGGCAAGCCCGTCGCGGACGCGGTCGCGGTACCACATCCCCTCGACGTAGTACGGCAGCAGCCGGCCCGCGTTCAGCGGACAGCACGCCGCGGCCTTGTGGCTGGCCGAGTACAGGCACCGCCCGCGATGCTTCGCGGGGTCGGCCGCGTCCTCCTGGTTGTCGAAGTGCAGGTAGACGACCGCCAGGTTCGCCGGGTGGAAGCGCGCGCCCTGCGCCGCGTTCAGGCACATCCGCTCGGTGAATGCGCCGACGGAGAGGTCGCCGCGCCATGCGACGATCCGGTTGAGCGATCCCACCGCCTCCGTCAGCGAGCAGTACTCGGACGGCATGTCGCCGGCGCCGGTGCGGCCACTGACGTTCTCGCTGCCGACCGGACCACCCCCGGGATTACTGTGGCGCGCGAGCTTCGCCAGCGCGCCGTCCGCGGCACGCCGGAAGAGGTCGCCGCCCTCCAGCGCGCGGACGATCTCCGGCATGTGGAGCCCCTCCATGATGTGCGGCGTGTGGTTCTGCCAGGCCCGGTCCGCGTCGGCGAGCAACTCCGGCAGCAGGTCGGCGATGAACGGCGGAGTCCGGCTCGCGAGGTCGCGGTAGAGCCAGACGGCGCCCTGCCGGTAGATGTCCTTCCCGGTGCGGCGGACGAGCCACTCGAGGGTGTCCATCAGCCCGATGCCGTGCGCAACGCCGCCGTCGGGCTCGGGCCGGTGGAAGTAGGTGCGGTCGCGGTACGCGGCCAGCGTGCACTGCACGGCGCGCTCGACCGCGTCGAGCACGCGGGGATCGCCGGTGAACTCGTGGTACGCGAGCATCGCCTGGAACATGCGGCTCTGCGTCCACAACTCACCGTCGAACCCGCGGGCCGGAAACCGCGTGTCCGCGGTGTAGATGCCGATGTAGCCGTCCTTCTCCTGCGCGGCGAGGATCTCCTCCATCCAGCCCCGCGCCCGCGCCTGCAGGGCCTCGTCGCCGGCGAGGAAGGCCATGCGCACGATCGAATCCTTCCAATAGCCCTCGTGCTCGCCCGCCCACCACGCCTTCTCCTGCAGCCCGCGGTTGCCGGTGACCATCGTCCCGGCGCGGCGCGACCGCGTGGCGAAGAGCCGTCCGTTCACGTTGTCGGAGATCTGCTCGTAATGCCCGGTGATGCCGTCGCGCAGGTCGAGACGCATCTGCTCGCGGAGCCAGCCCGACGGGCGGATCTCCGCCCCGCGGAGAAGGTCGTACCGCGGCGACAAGTCGCCGGCCGCGCCGGACAGCGGTATCAGACCCAGCGACACCGCAACACACGCACCCTCGAATGTCCGCATGGCCTCTCCCCTTCCGCCGCAACCCGACCCCGGCGCTCCCGTATCCGCCATGTCCGGCACCCTCATCGGGTCCGGTCCCGGCACGGCGCGTCAGGGGCCGATGGTCAGCGCCGCAATCCCGGCGCCCGCAAGCGTGAAGTGGTAGCGAAGCCGGGCCGGGCTGCCCGGAAACACGCCGCTCACCTGCGCCGCAACCGTCCATTCGTCGCCCGAAGCGGTGACATCGACCACGTCGGCCTGTGGCTTGTACTGTTCCACCGCGTTGTCGATCCACGCCTTGATGGCCGGACCCCGATGCTCGCGATTCCCATCGTGCACCACAGCATCGGCCGTGAACAGCGAGGCGAAGTCGTCCGTCCGGCCCGTGTTGTGCGCACGGAAGAAGCCGGCCACGGCCGGCGGCAGTTCCACGTTCATGTCATTCTCCTGTCGTTCCGCGTGTGCCTTCCGTTTTCCATCGTCCCGGTATCGCGGATGGCTGCGCTCGACCGGCATGTTCGCTCATCGGTACACGTCCTTCCTGTCTCCAATGGTGACGACGAGCACCAGGAGTTGATCGTCGTGTATCTCGTAGATCACCCGGTAGGGCCCGATGCGGATGCGCCAAGCTGGGCGACCGGAGAGTTTCTTGCAGCCGGAGGGGCGAGGATTCTCTGTGAGATCACGAATTCCGTCGATGATGCGCTGCTGGCTTGCCCGGTTGATCTTGGCGAGTTGCTTCTGAGCAACACGCAAGATATCGATCGAGTAGCTCACGCTCCGTAATCCTGCTGGATTTCGCGGACTGCCTGCTCGAAAGGCAGTCTGTCACCGACGTGAGGCTGGGCGGCGTCATACGCGCGGATGTCATCAAGCTCCTCAAGCTCGTCAACGATTCGATCCCATTCCGCCGCTGGCAACAGGACCGCTTTGCGGTTCTGTTGCTCGTCAACAACGTATTCTGGATGCACGGTTACCATGGCTTCACCTCGGCTTTAGTATCCGATGATTCCGGCATCGAATCAACCCATCTTCCAGAGCGAACGTCAGAGGTGAGGCGACGGCGGAACGCCGGTAGCCTCCACCTCCTTGTCTAACGTTCAGGGTGTACCCGATATGTTTCTGGTGCCTCCGGGGGCCCGCGCTCCCGGTCGGCGTACCTTGCCTGCGCCGCGAGCCCGTACTCGTCGCGCCGTAGCCCGAAGGGCGAAGGCGGATGATTGTTTGGCCGGACCCGATCCGGCACCCGTCGCCAAACACAAGCCGGACGCCGCCGATCCGAGACTGATCCCGACCGCCAGAATCTCGCGCGTCTGGGGGGCTCTTTGGGGGCCGAACAATTTGCTCTTTATAAGGTTGACTCTAAAGGCTTAATGATGGTTCGGTCTCAGTTGTCTTTCTTCTCTCCAAGACTCATCACGAATCCACCGGCGAATAGACCCCCGAAATGAAGTACTATCGGCAGCCAGATGCCGTGCTTGATGACCATCACAACAGGTGCGACGAAGAAGGTCAGAGGGTAGACGAGAAGCGATGCCAGTACCATCTTCGGCGAAAGTGCTTGAGTAAGATATGCGAACACAATGTAAAGACCGAGGAAGCCGCACGCATAGTAGATCAGTGCTCCATACACGAACGCATATGAACGGAAAGACGTGGAGCGGGATAGTTCACCGCTCCCCATGCCGAGGAGGCTGATTGGCATCATCCAGGTGAAGAGTCCTGGGATGACTGCTCCCACAAGAATCATGCTTTGCATTCGGTATCCCGTCATGTCGCCAAGGCTCCCCGCTATAGGGAGGACTCCCACAGCGAAGTTGATGCCCAGAAAAGCAATGATGCAGAACGTGAGCAGAGCGAACCATGCAGTTCTCGATCTGAAGATATTGAGCAAGGATCGGATCGCCCCAACGATTCCTCCAAGCGCAACGGCGACGCAGAATGATCCGGCGATGCCAAGTAGCCAGTAGATTCCGCCAAGGGCGAGTCGATCCAATCCTGACAGGTGAACTGCGTCTGCCGATGGCGCCGCGCCCGTAACAATTTGTGCAAGAATCATATGGATCTCCTTATCTTCATGACCGAACGTCACGCATCAGCCGCTCGGCTGCCGCCGCGGCAGCCGAGTAGGCTGGATGCGCTGGTTCGGACTTCTACTTCTTCCATTCCGGCTTGTCCTGGATCTTCACGCAGACACTGAGGCTGTGTCCGATGTGGCTCTTCTCGATCTCCCACATCAGATGTCTTACGGCGATGACTTTGGCGATCTTGTCTCGGCCGTGCTGAGAGTTGGGCCAAGTCGAAGGCTCCATCTCGTCGCCCACGCTGATGGCGAGGAATGGGGTTGTGCTCTCGAACGAAGCCTCTGGATCGTTGACGAACGAATCGACATAGACCTCCACGCGGTATTGAACGGGTAAGTGTTTCTCAGTCATCTCATTCTCCTTTCTTCATCTGTGAGTCCGAACGTCACGGCTCTGCGGCGGCGTTTACGCCGTACGCAGGAGCCGGTTCAGCAGTGTTTAGTTCTCCTATCCATGCTAACTGGGGGGAAATTACTTTCTCCTTCGTAGATTTATGGCTTTGTAAGGCAACTAAAGCCGCAACACGATGATTTCCGTCGATTACTTCGTAGTGATTATTTTCATCACGAAGTACCAAGGTACTTGGAGTGGTTCCGTGCTCTAGGATGTACTTCATACTATGTTGGAATCGTATTTTTGAATCTGGCACATAAGTTGTCACTAAATTTGAACGTCCGTTAATATTCCCATCAATTAGTGAACGCATGATCAATTGTGATGTAGGACCGAGTGAATCCCAGCTAAGATTCACGTCTTGTTTTATCCAGTCGAGTCTTTGCCAGAAATCGATCGGGTGTCCCAAGAGAAATCCTTGCCATTCGATTCCTAATGGTGGCCATCCTTTTGTTAGAATCCTGCCATCAAGCCAAAGAGTAAATACTTCCTCTGGCATTTTTGGGAAGGTCTTTCTCGCTTCTTGAAGATCATTTCTCATTAATATTACTTCGCTGAACGTCGCCGCTGAGGGGCGCGCGTCAGCGCGTACCCTCGGGCGGCTTGTTGGGACATCTTTGGTCCTTGCGTCGAAGTGCTCTCTGAAAGCTCAGGAGCCGCCGCAGGTCTTCTTCCTGCCCGTGGGTCACCTTGTGAATCCAGTCCATCATGATCATCCTGCCACTGTGAATCTGATCGCCCGGAATTGCGCTCTTGTCCACGCGATCGTAATCAGAGTTGACCTCCATCTCGATCTCCCGAATCCACCACCGTTCGATCTTGCCGATCATGAACTGGATGGAGTCGAGGAGTTGCATGTTCACCGTATATCGCGAGTCCCCTATGTACTTGGGCAGTTCGTGTGCTATGTCGTTCCGGTGGCTTCTGATCTCTTTGATGATCGCGATGTCGCCCTCGTCGATGGCGCCCCTATTCTGGAACCACAGGCAAGAAGCGTGAAGTCGGTCCTTGGGGAACAGCGAAACTCGGAAGCCGCCAGACCCGCTGTTCCGGATCCCACCGGCCGCCGGCCGCCTTGACCTTCGCACGGAGTCTCACCTCCCGCGTCCGCTTGCGCGTCCCCGGCTGCCCGGGCATCAGTTTGGATCTGGCCCTCATCCCGCAACCCACCTGTTGCACGGGGTATACGTCCCGACGCGGGGACATGCAAGCGCCGACTGCCCCCCAAAGGACCAGCCCTGCCAGCAAGAACCGTACGAAGTGCTTATGGATACGGCCGCGACGACGCTACGGCGGGCCGATGTGCGGCCCTCCGGGTCTGTTCCATAGAAATGCCAGAGGACGGTTCTGGAGGGCGCCGCTCCGTCGTCTACCACCTGCCCGAGGATCTCCTCACCCGCGGCCTCGTCGAGCCCGGAACGTAGCGGCACCCTCGTGCAGGTACGTCGCGAAACGCCTCCCGTCAGGCCTTCCGCCAATCGCGGGGTACGCAGGTCCGCCGTGCGTTCGCCTCAGGATCGTTGACGAACTCCTCCTTCGCCGCATCCCAGCGGAGCTTGCGGCCGAGGCAGACGGATAGAAGGCCGATGTGCAGCGTAGTGTGAAGCAGGTGCATCGTGTCGGCGCCGTAGGTCGTCGGCTTCCTCGACTTCACGCAATCGAGAAAATCGCGATGCTCCCCCGGCGGCATCGGCACGTACTTCGAGGTCGCCGGCGTGTACTTCGTCCGCAGGATCGCCGGATCGCTGGCCTGCAGCGTATCGCGCCACTTGGCGTTGCCGACCCAGCCCTTGGAGCCGATCAGCCGGATGCCCGAGCCGCCGGACTTCACGTTCATCGTGACGCCATTGGAGTAGCGGAAGTTGATGTCGAACTCCACGGGCACGTCCGCCAGCGCACCCTTCGGAATCCGTCCCGTGCCCTCGGCCTCCACAACGCAAACCTCCGGCGCATGGGCCGCGAGCTGCGCGGTGTCGACCTGGTGCGAACCCCAGTCGAGCAGCGAGCCGGACCCGAAGTTGCTCAGGAAACGCCAGTTGTTGCCCTTCACCAGCGACGGCCGGAAGGGCACGAACGCCGCGGGGCCGACGAAGAGGTTGTAGTCGAGATCCTCCGGCACCGGTCCCTCGGGCTCCATCGGGATGCCGCGCCCCTCCGGCAGTTGCACCTCGATGCGCTGCAGGTCGCCGATCGCGCCGTTGCGGACCCATTCGACCACCTTGTGGTAATGCGGCACGGAGCGGTCCTCGATGCCCATCTGGAAGACGGCCTTCCGCTTCGCGACGGTCTCGATCAGCGTGCGGCCCTCGGCGATGACCTTGGTCGGTTTCTCGCAGAAGACGTCCTTGCCGGCCTCAAGCGCCATCAACGACATCGGCACGTGCCAGTGGTCGGGCGTGGAGATGACGACGGCGTCGATCGCGGGATCCTCGATGACGCGGCGGAAGTCGGTGTGGGCCTTGCAGTCGGTGCTGCCCGTGCGCGTGTGGACGGTCTTCTGCGCCGCCTCCGCGCGGCTGCGAAAGACGTCGCAGACCGCCAGCACCTGCGCGTCGTCGAGCCCGAGAAAGTTGTTGAGGTTCACCCCGCAGCCGTGGCTGCCCATGCCGATGAACCCGAGCGTGATCCGCTTCGACGGAGCGTCGGCGCCCAGCACGCGCGCGCCGGCAAAGACCGGCGCCACGCCGGCCGCGAGCAGGGCCTTCAGCAAATCGCGTCGACCAACGCCCCCACCCGGATGAAAGTCTCTCATGGCGCTCTCCTTCAACTCCGCTGCAACACGGCCCCGGCATCGCCGGCATCCGATCCGCGGCGCCAAGTCTACACGGCGCGGATTCCGAAGCAACGCCCGGAACACCATGGGGCGCCGGTCGAGGGGCCAGTCAAGGACCGTGGCGAGTGGAGGGTGGCCGTCACTTCGCTGCTTCGTCCGGCTTCGGGAACGTGCGCATCGGGCTGTAGCGCGGATAGGTCTCCCAGATCTCCCCGCCGTCCAGCACCCGCGCGTCGCCCGTGCTGCGAAGGTAGTCGTCGAGCTGCTTTGCCATCGCCACTCTTGTCGCGGCGCAGGCCTCGTCGGCCGCCAGGTTGAGGAGGCAGCCGGGATCCTTGCGGATGTCGAAAAGCTCCTCCGCCGGCCGCCGGCCCACCGCCAGTTGCAGGAAACGGCCGAGGGCGGGATCGGCAGCGTTCGCAACGAGGAAGTCGCGCGTCGGGCCGCCGTCGATGTCCGCGTAGCCGCTGTGCGGACCGGCAGGCAGGCCGTTCGTGCGCATCACCACCGGGTCGCCGGCCGGCCAGCGCTCGGGACGGAAGTTCCGGATGTAGAGGAAGTCCTTCGTGCGCAACGCGCGCTGCGGGTAGGTCCAGTTGTTGTAGCGCGACGAGGAATGGCGTTCCCGCGAGCCGAAGGCCACGCGATCGGCCTCGACGAGGCCCTGCGACTCCGACGCCAGCAGGCCGGCGAGGCTCCGGCCGGACATCGGGAAGCCGCCGCCCGGGTGCTTGACGCCGGCCGCATCAAGGATCGTCGCCGTCAGGTCGACGAACCCGACCGGATCCTCGACCGTCCGCCCGCCCGGCGTGCGGGCGGCCCATCGGATCGCGAGCGGCACGTGGAAGCCGTACTCGTAGAGGTTCGCCTTCGCCCGCGGAAACGACATGCCGTTGTCGGCCGTGACGATCACGAGCGTGTTGTCGAGTTCGCCCGCATCTTCCAGTTGCTTCAGCATGCGGCCGAGGTGCGCATCGAAACACTCGATCTCGACGCAGTAGTCCAGGATGTCGCTCCGAACCTCGGCCGTGTCCGGCAGGAACGGCGGCGGCGGCGCATCCGCAAGGTTCTTCCCGGCCTTGAGCCCGCTGCCCTTCTCGTAACCGCGGTGCGGTTCGGTCGCGCCGTACCAGAAGCAGAACGGCGCATCCTTCGGACGGGCCGCAAGGAAGTCGGCGAAATTGGCCGCGTAGTCGTTGTTGTTCATGCCCGAGCACGGAGGCTTCGCCGTGCGCTTGCCGAAGGCCGGCCCGGCCGGATTGCGCGGACGCCCGTCGATCTTGAAATTGCCGGGGCTCCATCCCTTGCCGGTCATGCCGACGACATAGCCCGCCTTCTCCAGCAGATCGGGAAATACGATGTATTTCGCCGGGAAGGAACTCGCGTGCGTGCCGGCCTGCTCGATCTGCCACGCGTGCCGGCCCGTCAGCAGCGCGGCGCGGGACGGGCTGCACCCGGGCGACGCGGCGAACCCGTTGTGGAAGTACACGCCCTCGCGCGCCACCCGGTCGAACGCCGGCGTGCGGACCGCCTTGAAGCCGGCGAAGGACGTGTGTTCGAAGGACTGGTCATCCGCGATGGCGACCAGGATGTTCGGCCGGCGGCCAGGCGCCGGCTCGGCTGCGGACAGCGGTGCGCCCGCCCCCCCTGCAAGCGACAGGATCAGGCACAGCACCGCCACCGTCGGGGCCGGGCGGCTGCCGGCGGCACTGCGCGGCCCCGTTCCTTCGCGCCCGCCGCACGTGACCTCCAATGCTGCCTGCCGACTGTCGTCCCGTGTTTGCATTCCGTCCTCCGTACGCCTGCTGTCATGGATGGAAGTCGTGGCCCTCGGAAACGACACTGCCGGCCCGGTGGAGGCGAGTCAAACCGAAAGCCCGAACGCCGTGCTCGCGAAACACTCCCGGCCTCGCAATCAGAAGTACCACATCCGCGAAAACCAGGCTCCACAGAGCAACAGGAGGGGTACGGTGAAGGCCATCTGCAGGCGACGTTGGGGATAGCAATTCATGACTTGAGGATCCCACCCGGATCTTGCCGCGAGGGTGAGCATGATTCCCATCCTGGCCGCCCCGTTGAGCCACAGGAAGAGGAGCATTGGTATGATGAATGCCATGTCGATTCTGATGTTCATCGCGACAGGCATGGATGCCGCGTAGATCCCGTACAGAACGGTTCCAAGGATTGGAAGAAACAACAGCTTGGTCTTCCATCCATTGGACAACCTGGCGCCAAACGGGTGCAAGCGGTTTCTCGAGACCTGAGTGGCGGGCGCGGCCGGATCCGTGGCAATGAGTGGAGATCAGTGGTTCTCAGGTTCCGGGGCTCCAAGGCTTGGAGGGGCGAGCTGCTGCGAGCCCGGGCCTTGTGCTTTGTGGAGCTGCCGTTCCGGCCTCGCGTAGCTCGGCCCTCCAACAACGTTCGTTCGTTTGCCGCCCTCCGGCCGGGTAGCGCCACGGCTACGACGTGGCGCGCCGGGGCGGTCGCGGGAGCCGCA
>CAYRFK010000127.1:0-14342 GCA_964423465.1 uncultured Verrucomicrobiota bacterium
CATCGGTGCCATCGGATCCGCGCAGTTCACGGTCAACTGCATCGTTCCGGCTAAGTTAGTTGCTCGGCCTCACCATGAGTTCCTCTTCACGGTGATAGAGTACGGGCCGCCCCGTGCCCGCGCCATGGGGTGAATCCCTACCCTGACATTGGAGGCCCGGCAACTACCGGGCTGGCGTGAGCGTCACGGCGCGAAGGTTGATGGCCTTCCAGGTCTTGGCATCCTGCGGGCGCATCGTGACCTCCACCTCGCCGGTCGCAGAGATCGCGAGGCGGCCGGCGGCCGTCTTCACATAGTTCGTCCACGCACCGGTCAACGGCGCCTTCCCGGCCGCAACCGCGCCGCCGGCATCGACGGCGAAGGCAACATCATGGGACATGGCCGCGGTCTCGGCGGTCACGTCGTAGGCGCCGGGCTTCGGGATGAAGACCTTCCACGAAACCCAGTCGGACGCCTGATTCCAGCGTCCCAGGTTCGGCCGTCCGCCCACCGCCTCAAGCTGGACCGTGCCGTGCGTCGCGGCGTCGGTCGCATCGAGCACGAGCGTGCCGTCGGTCCGCGGCCGGACGCAACCGGCGCCCTCGACGGACGGAACGACCGGCGCGGACGCCGCGAGATCGAGCCCCGTGATCTTGAGCGCCCATGCGTGGTCGCAGGGCTTCCGCGCGGGCAGCGTGACGACCAGCGCATCCGCCTCGCGACGGAAGGCCAGTTTCCCGGGAGCGCCGACCAGTTCGACTCCGGTCACATCGCCCCGGATCCCGGGGGCGCCGGACGCGAGGCATCGGACCCGCAGCATGCCGTCCCCGGGCCACGCCAGCGCCGTTGCGTAGAGCGCGCCGGCTTTCGTGGTGAAGCGGAGATCCTCCGCCGTGTAGGGCTTCTTCCGAACGTCCGTCTGGCCGCCGTGGCGGCCCGCCTCGCCCTTCTCGACGACCGACGGCCCCTCTCCCATGATCTTCCACGGGCGCGTGCCGAAAACGCATTCGCGGTTCACGGCCATCCAAGCGGCCATGCCTTCGAGGAAGGCCTCCTCGTCCTCGTCGATCGTTCCGTTCCCCCGCACCGGGATGTTGAGCAGGAGGGTGCCGTTCTTGCTGCAGATGTCCATGAGCATGTGGACGACCTGCGTGACGGTCTTGTAGCCGTGTTTCTCGTGGATCGACCGGTTGTAGTGCCAGCCGCCGATGCAGGTATCGGTCTGCCACACGAACGGCTCGACGCGGGAGGAGACGCCGCGCTCGATGTCCCACACGAGGCACTTGCGCTGCTGTTCGTCGAGGCCCTTCGTGTTCATGACGGCCTCGTTCCGGCCGCCATGCCATGCGGCGCTCGAGTTGTAGAGATGCGCGGCGATACTCAGCCCGTAGCTCTCGCTGACGGCCCGCAGCGGCAGCACACCGTCATCGAAGTAGAGGAGGTCGGGCTTGTACGAGTCCAGAAGGTCGATCACGCGGTCGTAGAACTTGCGGCAGTAGGCGGGGGTCGGCGGGTCACCGGGGATGCGGTCCTTCGCCTTGCGGTCGATCGGATTCGAGTTCGGCTTGTGGCGTTGCGCATAGAGGTCCTGCGGATCGAATCCATCCCACCAGAGACCCTTGCCGTCGGCCTTCGTGAGGTTGCCGTCGTAGGGCACGCCCGCGAACGGACCGGCCTTGTCGGCCAGTTGCGCGACCTCGTACCACTCCCACGCGCGCCCGGCGTGCACGGTGACGCCGAAGCGCAGTCCGGCCGCTCGCGTGGCCTTCTCCCACATCCCGACGAGGTCCTTTTTCGGCCCGATGGCGACCGAGTTCCACGGCTGGTGCTTCGAGGCCCAGTTGTCGAAGTTGCAGTGGTGGTTGGCCATCATGACGAAGTACTGCGCACCGGCCTTCTTGTAGAGGTCGATCAGCCGGTCCGGGTCGAACTTGTCCGCCTTCCACGCGTTGCAAACGTCCTTGAACCCGAACTTCGAGGGATGCCCGTATTTCGCCAGGTGCGTCGTGTAATTGGCGTGCCCCTCGATGTACATGTTGCGGGCGTACCAGTCGCCGTCCTCGGGCTCGCATTGCGCGCCCCAGTGCGCCCAGATGCCGAACTTCGCATCCTGGAACCATTCGGGGCACTCGTAGGCCTCGAGGGACGACCACGAGGGCTCGAACGCGCCCTTCCGATAGGGCAGATCCTCCGCCGCCTGCGCGCCGCACGCCACCGCCAGCCCGACCGCGATCACCGTCGTCCGCATCCGCATCATGGTCCGGTCCTCCCGGGGCACATCCCGCCCCGCACGACCATCATGCCAGCCCTCCGGCCGGGTGCCATGGTTTGGATTGTCCGGGACATGCCAATTATTGACCCGGTCCGGCCTGCCGTTCTTCCTCACAGCCATTCTCCCGGCCTTCCTCGATGAGCGGGTCCGGACATCACCAGCCAACAATCACGACACTCGACACTGGCCCCTCGCCACTTTCCTCGCGGGCTTGACCTCGGAAGGCTCGGCGGACTACGGTCGGGAGCGCATGAACGGCCCGGCCGGGCCGCGATGCAACGGGAATCCGATGATGAAGACGATTCTTCCGAACCTATCGGGGCGCTTGTCCCTCGCCGCCGCTGCAGCATTCCTGGCCGCCACACCGGAATCCCCGGCACAGACGCCGGCCGCGACGAATCTGCCGGTTGCGGGGCTGGTCCTGCACTACGAATTCAACGAGGCGCCGACCAACTGCGTCGTCGTGGACTCGAGCGGCAGGGGCAACGCCGGGCGGATTGCGGGCGCCGGATGGGTCGAGAAGGGCCGCGTGGGCGGCGGATGCGAGTTCGGCGCCACGGAGCAGTTCATCGTCGCGCCCGGCTCGCCGTCGCTGAGTTCGAAGCAGGTGACGTTCATGGTCTGGATCCGCGCGGCGGTGGACGTAACCGGGAAGACGCTGCTGGACCGGAACTCCGAAAAGGGATACGCATTGACCATCGGCGAGGGCACCAAGGGCGGGATGCGCGGGAAGGCCATGGCCTATGTCGCCGGGCATTCCTGCGCCAGCGACAATGCAGTCGCCGACAATTTCTGGCACCATCTCGCAGCGACGTACGACGGCGAAAAGCTGACGCTCTACGTCGACGGCGCGGCGCAGAAGCAGACGTCGGTGTGGAAGGGCGAGGCGGGCGCCCCCGGCACGGAGCTGACGATCGGCATGAACCGGTCCAATCCGGAGCCCGCGGCGAAGGGAGTGTCCTACGAGGGTGTGCTCGACGAAGTCCGGATCTACGACCGTGCGCTTGCCGGAACGGATGTCACGGCCATCTTCTCCGCCACGAAGCCCAAGTTCTCCAAGAACGAGGTCTCCCGCCGCATCGCCGAGCTCAAGGAATTGAAGGACCGCGGCCTGCTCCTCGACGACTTCTTCGCGCGCAAGATGAAGGAGTGCGAGCAGTAGGCCGCATCGGCCTTCCGCGACCGGCCTCCCTCCCGTTCCGCCCTACTTCGCCGACACGGCGGAAACCTTCGGCGCACCCGGTGCGGCCGGCTTTGCGGGCTCGGACTTCGAGGCCGGAGCCGGTGCGGCGGGTTTCGGCGTTGTCGGCGCAGGCTTGGCCGAGGCCACGACAACCGGCTCGGGCGGGGGCGGAAGGACGAGGGCCGCCAGTTCCTGCGCGGGAACCAGATGGCGCCACAGGAACGCCTGCATGCGGTCTTCCGAAGCCACCACAGTCCGGACGATCGCCCGGCCGGCGTTGGTCGCCACGCCTTCGATCCTCAGCGGGACGGGAAGGTGCGTCTCCCCCCGTTTGGCCTTGATCGAGATCCGGGCTGTGCTCTGCGTCCCGGAGAACGTGACACCGCCCATCTCGAACTCGTTCGTCGGGGAGGCGAGCCGCAGGCGGACCGGCCCGGTGAAGCCGTCCCGGCGAATCAGGTGCACGGTCGCGCTGGCCCAGTTGTTGCTGCGGAACGTCAGCCCCGAGGGGGCCGAGCGCAGGGCGAAATCCGGCATCGGGGGGCTGATGCGGAGGCGGTAGCCATACTCCGGCCCTCCGCCGTGCTGTGTATCGGACAGGCTTACGCGATAGATGCCGTTCGAGGGCAGGGTGACCATCAGCCGCGCATCGGCGTGATGGGTGTTGAGGCCGGTGCCTGCATCCTCCGCATCGTCGTTGATCGACAGGACGCGGCCGGCCTCGTCGGTGAACCGGAGCAGCGAATCCAACGGCGAATCGAGCCGCCGGGCCATGACCTCGGCCGCGATGGTCTCGCCGGCCCGGCCTTCGAATTCAAAAACGTCGCAGTCGCCGAGCCCGTTGATCAGCCCGTTGATCACCATCGGGAGCGACACGCGCTGAGCGCCCTTTTCAAGGTTGTTCGGCTCCTTCTCGGAGGTTTCGTTCAGCGTGCTGCGCTCGACCGGTATGCGGTTCGACACCAGCCCGCCCTTCCCGCGAGCGGTGACCCAGTAGACGCCGGGCGGGGCGTCCGCCGGTACGGCGCCCTCGATGGCGGTCTGATCGAGATTCCATCCGCGCACCGCGACCGTGGTCGGGATGCCGGCGGGTCCGCCCAGCGGGAACGCGGCCGCCACGAAGGGAAGTTCGCCGATCGTGGCGCGGTAAACGAAATCCTCGCGGCCGCGGAAGATCGAGTCGTGGATCGACAACTGGTACTCGCCGTCCGCCGGGACCTCGAACGCCAGCGTCGGGTCGGGCTTGAACCGGAAATCGTCCTTGTAGGCCACCTCGCGGCCGCGGGCATCGCGAAGCACCACGACGGGCTGGAACCAGCCCGGCACCGCGTCGGCCATATAGGGAACGAGTTCCCGGGCCTGGACGATGATGACGAGCTTCTGCCCCTGCCGCGCCGCAAAGCGGTAGCGGTCCACCGTGCCGGACGTGACCTGGCCGTTGACGGTGCAGGGAAGACGGATGGTCACCTCGTCGTCGTCCAAGTCGCTCCCCCCCCCCTCATCGCCGCCGCCGCCCATCATCATCGACATCATCATATCGGCGCCGCCCGTCGGGGCTGCCTTCTTCGGCTTC
The DNA here is from genome assembly GCA_964423465.1 of uncultured Verrucomicrobiota bacterium. Taxonomy (GTDB): domain Bacteria; phylum Verrucomicrobiota; class Kiritimatiellia; order PWTM01; family PWTM01; genus VGWF01. The sequence continues at coordinate 5,008 of CAYRFK010000127.1, forward strand.
CGGCGGAGGCTCTGCCCCTCCTTGCCGAGCGTGATGAGGTGGCTCGTGGGAACCGGCGAACCCGCGTATTCGGGCACCTGGCCGACCATGAAGACCAAGGGGTTCGAGATGCCTCGGTTCGACCGCACGCGCAGCTCGCGGGGACCGGGGGCTGCGTTCTTTCCCATCGTGATTTCGGCGACGACGAGATTGGCGATGGACGAACAGTGCGGCTGCTGGACGTATTCCTTGATCAGTTTCTCGAGTCGGGCGATGAGGTTGCTGTGCGCAGGGTCCGGCGGTTTCTTGTCCGGCGGCGTCTTGATTTCCCGCAGTTGCTCGCCGAGAAGCTGCATCTCCTGGGGATTCATCTTCTTGTTGTACTCAACGACGCGGGCCTTCACGTCGGCCCCGGTGACGTACACCCGGTCGACGCCCTCGAGCCCCTGCCCGCCGATCGTGATCTGGAACGTCGTGCCCTGCTGTCCGCCAGCCGGGTAGACGAATCCGATGTAGCTTTGCGCGCGCGCGCCCGGGACCGGGGCAAGCAGCAGAAGCCCAGCGGCCAGACCGGCCCACCGTGATACGTCATTCATGTCACACCCCGCCTTTACAGATGTTCCCGCCGCATGGCGGCACGCGGGGCGGCCGGGCCGTCCCGCCGCAGCCACGTCAGCCATCACATGATTTCCGTAAGGCGCCCCGCGGTCTTGGCGCCCTTCTCGGCCGGATTCAGCACCAGGGCCTGCAGTCCTTCCGGGTGCGGCAGCCTGGCGTTGGTGTCGATGCCGGCCAGATCGTAGATGCTGCCCAGGAGATCGATCGGGTAGACGGGCCGTTCGTTGACCGTCTCGCCCTTCTCGGTCGAGGTGCCGACCGTGCGTCCGCCCTTGAATCCGCCGCCGGCGACGAGGACGGAGAACACGCTGCCGAAGTGGTTCCGTCCGCCGTTCCACGGTGGCTGCCAGTCGACCTTCGGCGAGCGGCCGAACTCGCCGCAGCACCAGACGATCGTTGAGGACAGCAGGCCGCGGTCCGACAGGTCCTGCATCAGCGTGGCCAGGCCCTGGTCAAGCTGCGGGCACTGCCGCTTCATCGTCGCGAAATGGTTCGAGTGCGTGTCCCATCCGCCCGGGTAGTTGATCGTGACATAGGGGACGCCGGCCTCCACGAGGCGCCGCGCGGCGAGGCAGTCCTGGCCGAACGTGTGGCGGCCGTACCGGTCGCGCAGCTTGGGATCCTCCTTGGAGAGATCGAACACCTCCTTGCCCTTGCCGAGGATCAGGCTGTAGGCGGCGTCCTCCGCATCCTTGGCGGCGGCGAGCTGGGGATTGTCCCCCATGGCGCCGCGCATCGTGTTCATCGAGGCGAGGAACTCGCGTCGCGCACCCTGGCGGGCGTCCGTGATGCCGCGCGCGACAACGCCCTCGACCTCGAAGCGTGTCGCGTTCGGATCGCCGCCGGTGGCGAAAGGCTTGTACTTGGGGCCGAGGAACCCGGCCTCGGAGAAGCGGCCCTGCGGCTGGGTGAGCACCACGTACGGCGGGATCAGGCCCTTGTAGCCCTGGTTGTAGCCCTTCAGCAGGGCGAAGATCGCGCCGATGCACGGATAGGCCAGCCGCTCGCCCGGCATATGGCCCGTCTGCATCAGGTAGGCGGCCGTCTCGTGGCCGTTGTTGCCGTGGGTCATGCTTCGCACGATCGAGAACTTGTCGGCCTGCTTGGCCATCTCCGGGAACAGGGCGCCGAGCCGGATCCCGCTGACCTTTGTCGAGATCGTGTCCTTGAAGTCGCCGGTGAAGTCGTAGCCGGCGTCGGGCTTCGGATCCCACGTGTCCGTGTGCGACATGCCGCCCCAGAGGAACACTTGGATGACCGACTGGGCCTTGGCCTTGGGCTTGGCCTGCGGCGCCGCGGGGGCGGCGGCCGGAACCGCCGCGAGAGCCCTGTCCCCCAGCACCAGGCCCGCCGCGCCGACGAGGCCGCCGCGGAGGACGTCGCGCCGCGACAGCGGCGTGTGGACTGCATTCGTGTTCGTGTTCATGGCATCCGTCTCCTGCTTCCGCTTCCGTTGTGCAAACTCCGCCCCGCCCGCCCGCCTGTCAATGCCGATACCGGAACTCATCCGTATTGATCAACGCCCAGACCAGGTCGATCCACGCCTCGCGGCCCCGGGTCACGCCCTTCTTGCCGTAGGACTCGACGGCCTTCACCTCGGCCTCCGTGGGCAGCCGCGACAGCATCGCCAAGTACAACTCCTCGGTGATCTGCTTGGACGACCGGCGGGACTCCATGATCGCCTTCAGCACCGGGCTGTCCTCGAACTTCCGCTGGATATGGCTCGAGTTGAGCATGTGCATCCGCTGCGACGGGCTCGCACGGTTGACGCGCTCGTTCTCCTGTCCGGTCGCCCGCGCCGGGCGGCCGAACAGCTCGAGGAAGGCGCTCGTGATGCTGCCGTCCGGAAGCGCGACCGCCGGCTTGTTCTCCGGAATGAACGTGAACGGCTCCGGGATCGGGCTCGTGTAGAGATCCGAGGTCCGCGTGATTCCGTTGATCGCGTCGATCAGCACCTCCGCCTCCAGCTGCCGGATCGGATAGAACCCGAAATTGGCCTCGACCGCTGCCATGTTCTTCACCTTCGGCAGCACGGAGGAAATCTGGTAGGTGCGCGAGGTGAGGATAAGACGGAAGAGCCGCCGCATGTCGTACCCCCCGGCCACGAACTCCCGCTGGAGATGGGCGAGAAGGATCGGGTTCGACGGCGGATTGCCGTTCCGGATGTCGTCCGGTTCGTGGATGATCCCCCGCCCCATCAGCCAGTACCAAGCCCGGTTTACGATGCACCGCGTGAACCAGGGATTGTCGGGCGTGATGAGCCATGCGGCGAAAATTTCCCTCGGATCACGGTCCGGCGGCAGCGTGACGCGCGTGCCGTCCGGGAAGATCGCCACCCGCGGCCCCCGCGGCGCGGGGAGAGACGGCGGCGCGACGACCGCGGGGGCTGCGTTCGTCGCCTTGGCCACGGCGTTGCTTGCGCCCTTCGCCGCCGGGACATTCGTCACGGCCGCGGCGGCGGCGGCCGCCAGCGCAGCGTTCGTCGCGCGGGTCAGATCGACGTTCGGATCCCAGAAGACGATCTCTTCCTTCCACTCACGGCTGGGCTTGTAGCTGACTTCCGAGAAGAAGACCGACACCGCGGCAAGCATGTTGCTCGGCCACTGCTCCGCCCGCGACCCCATGAACGTCAGGGCGACCGCGCCGGCGATGCCCTCCGGCGTCCGGCTCTGGATCGCACGGTAGAAGTTTACGGGGCCGACGCGGAAGTTGCTGCCGTTGGACGTCAACATCTCGCGCACGAACCGGTCGTAGGGCTTGTTGTCGCGCATCGACTCGACAATCCACCGGTGGTAGGCCTGCGCGGCGTTGGGCCAGAGATTCACCGGGAACTCCGCCTTCACGCGCAGAAGGTCGCTCCACTTCATCGCCCAGTAGTCGGCGTACTCCTCGCGCCGGAGCAGTTTGTCGATCAGCGCGATACGCTTGTTCGGATCCTTGTCCTCAATGAAGCCGCGCGCCTCCAGCCCCGTGGGGAGCACGCCGAGCACGTCGAGGAAGGCGCGGCGGACGAAGACCGCGTCGGAACACGGCGCCGGCCGGACACCCAAGGCCGCCAAGCGGCTGAACACCTGCTTGTCGATCGCCGTCTCGGGGGTCGTCCATTCGGACGCTTCATAGATGTTCGCGGACGCGTTGGTGGCCGACTCCCCGGCTGCAGGGGCGCCGACAGTCGCCAGGAGGACGGCCGATGGAATGATCCATGCCCAACGATGCGCGCTCATGATTCCATCATGTCGAAAATCACACCGCATGGCAAGAGCGGGCATGCGGCTACCTCCCCGTTTGGACCGGGTTTGAGCTTGAGCCGGGGGGCCAAAAAGAGCATCATAGCCTTCAGGGCGGACCCTATGGATGACAGCCGCCGGGCGGGCGGGTCATCGGGCGCCATCGTTTGCCGGGGAAGGACATGCAGACCAGCTATGGACCGCAGGGCATGCAGGGGGGACGGATGAACGAACGATTCGGGATTCGCGCAGTCGCGGTCATTGCCGCGGCATGGATGGCGGCCGGGGCCGCCGGTGCCGGAGTGTACGAGGATGCCCAGGCCGCCTTGGCGCGGAGGGATTTCGCGGCCGCCTACGACGGCTTTATGGACGCGGTGCGGGAGAATCCCGACAACCCCTCCGCCAGCCTCGGCGCGGGACTCGCAGCGCTGTCCTTGAAGAAATACGGCCACGCCCAGTTCGCCTTCGAGCGCGTGCTGGCACTCAGCCCGCAGAACCAGCGCGCCCGTCTCGAACTGGCGCGCACCTACCATGCGCTCGGATTGATCGACCTGGCGCGGAGCGAGTTCGAGGCCGTGCTGCGGGCGGGGCCCCCGGCGCCGGTCGAGGCCAACATCCGCCGCTTTCTTGCTCGGCTGGACGCGGAGGAGCGCCGGTGGGGCTTCAGCGGCGAGTTGCGCCTGACGGGCTTCTACGACGACAACGCCAACTACGGCCCTTCCTCGATGCGGGTGGACACCCTCCTCGGGCCGCTGGAGGTCTCGCCCGAGTCCGAGCCCCTGGAGGTGTGGGGCATGTCCGCCGCCTTCATAGGGAACGCCCTCTACGATGTCGGCGGCCGCGGCGACTGGTTCGCCACGGGCGGGCTCTCGCTCTACAACAGCTTCACTGAGTATGCCGACGAGGTGTCGGTCGGCTACGGCCGCGTCACGCTCGGCCTCCGCCACGTCGCCCCGCGGCGGGAGATCGACCTGCCGCTGAAGGTCGACTACTTCGGCTTCGGCAACGATGCGCTCCTCTGGTCCGCGGGCGCGGAGCCGGGCATCGTCTGGCGGCCGCTGGAATCGCTGTCCGGCGTGGCCCGCGTCTCGGCCGAGTACCGCGACTATGATTCGGACGGCGGGCGGGATGCCGGGTTCTACCGCGCCGGCGGCTACGTGACGCACCGGCCCGGCCGCGACGCCCGCACCGCCGTGTCGCTGCTGGCCGGGGTCTTCCTGGAGGATGCGGATGCGGACGGTTTCCGCAACGACGGTTACGATGCGGGCGTCCTCGGCGAGGCCGGCCTCCCGTGGCGCACGACCGTCTACGGCTTCGCCATGTACCGGAAGGCAACCTACGACGGCGTCCTGTTCGAGGGCCTCCAGCCGGAACCGCGCGACGACGACCAGTGGCAGTTCGGCGGCGGCCTCCGCACGCGCATCGGGCAGAAGTGGGAGACCGACCTCGGCTACCGGTACGTCGTGAACGAGTCGACCTTCGAACTCTACGAGTACGAGCGCAACGTGGTCAGCCTCGGGGTTTCGTATTTCCTTCAGTAATTCGCAGGAGATGATGCCATGAACTGCAAAACCCTCCGATTCGCCCTCCTCGCCGCCGCCGGCCTCATCGTGACGGCGGATGCCGCCGATCCCATCGGCTCGGTCGTCGCCGTGCAGGGCCAGGCCTCCGCCACGGGCACCGACGGCGCCGCGCGCGACCTGGCCGCCAAGGCCGCCGTCTTCACGGGCGACGCGCTGAAGACCGGCCCCGGATCGCGCGTCCAGATCCTCTTCTCGGATGACAGCCTCTTCTCGCAGGGCGAGAACTCGGAAACCGTGCTTGACGAATACGTCTTCGACCCGAAGGCGAAGGAAAAGAACAGCTTCAAGGCGCGCGTCAGCAAGGGCGTCTTCCGTGCGGTCACCGGCAAGATCACCGAGCTCAATCCCGACCGGTTCCAGATCCAGACCGGGCGGTCGACGATCGGCATCCGCGGCTGCGGTGTGGGTGGGCAGCTGGGCCCCGCCCAGGACAACTTCGTCGTCGACTTCGTCAGCCCCGGCACCGAGATCCTGATCGGCTCCCTGCGTGGCGGCGGCGGGCGGCATCTTCTGTTCAACCGGCCGGGCACAGGCTTCGTTGACGGCAACGGCAATATGGGCCAGGGGCCGTTTGATCCGGCGCTCTTCCAAGGCCTGCTCCGCGGGACCGTGCCGGGCCTCGGCGCGCCGGGTGCCGGCGGGGGCGGCGGCGGGAACGGTGGAGACGGTGGAGACGGTGGAGGCGCCGGTACAGGCGGAGACGGTGGCTCGGGAGGTGATGGCGGCGGGGGCGGCTTCGCCGGCGGCGGGGGCTTTGGCGGCGGCGGGGGCTTTGGCGGTGGCGGGGGCTTTGGCGGTGGCGGACAGGGCGGCATGGGTGGCGCGGGTGGCGGACCGCTCAATCCCCTCTTTGGCGACGCGGGACAGATCTTCCTGAACCGGCGGCTCACGCCCGGCGCTCTTGGACCTGCGGGCGGGCAGGGCCTGCCAGGCGGCATGGGCGGCGGCGGTTCGGGCGGGTCCATTCCCTCCCTTATCCCTGATGCCGATGAGAGCGTGAGCTGGGAGTACTTCGGCTACGCATCCGGCATGAAGACCTACAGCTACTCCTACATGCCTCCGTACGGCGCGGCCGAACGCAGCAAGTCGACGCGAAATGCGGCCTACTACTATCAGGATGTGATCGGCTCGGCGGAGGGGGCGTTCGAAGGCCCGCCGCAGTCCGACCTCTCCTCGAAGTCCGAGGAGAACACCTATGTCTCGCTCGACACAACGGGCTCCGGAAACCCGGCGTTCCTACAGATCAACCTCTTCGACGTCTACAATCCGTCGAGCCCGGCCGAAACCCTCAAGCCCCCGGACGCCAGCACGCACCTGGGCGGGGATGACTTTGACGGCACGTGGGACTCGGACGGCACGGTGGGACGGGTCGAGAACCGCGGCGACGGCGCCGACTGGGTCTGGGGCGAATGGGGCCAGACCCAGACCACCGCGTATGCCGAGACCACCCTGTCCGGCGTCTACGCCGCAGGCCGCACGCTCGGTGTGGCCGAATTCGAGGCGCTCCGCCAGGGCTCGCAGGTCTACTCCCTGAACTCGGATCCGATCGGCCGGGCAACGGCCTTCGTCGGCGGTTTCGGACCGATGCGCCGGCTTGACGGCACGGCCAATCTCGGTGTTCTGATCGGCAACGGCGCCGCCCACTGGAGCGGCGCGTTCAATCTCTCCAACGGCCAGGGCGATTCGCTGAGCATCAACGTCAACGAAAGCCCCTTCTCCGCCCTCGGCCACCTGTGGGCGATCCCGTCCGACTACGCGCTGACCTTCAACGGATCGAACTACGGGCCGCCGCAGTCCGGCAGCATGACCGGTAACCTCGTCGGTCCCGGACCGAACACGCGGGGACAGGCGCCGATCACGGGCGCGATTGGCAGCGGCCGATTCGACCACGGATCCACCGGGCCGAAGGTTGACCTGACCTACGCCACCGACCTGAAGAGCGGAACGCCGAATCGGGACTGATGCGACGCCCGTCCGGATCCCGTTCTGCACCCGTCCTGGCAGCCGGGTTCGCGGTGGTTTTCGCGTGCGCCGGGCTGACGGTCTGGAATCCGCCGATTCTCCAGGCCCTCTCGCGCCAGGCGCATGACCACCTGATCCGCGGCAGGGTCGTGCCGCCGCAGTCGGGGGCCGTGGCGATCGTCGACATCGACGAGGAGAGCCTCGCCGCCGCCGGCCAGTGGCCCTGGCCCCGAACCATGCTTGCACGGCTGACCGATCGACTCTGGGAGGCCGGCGCCAGTGTGGTCGTATTCGATATCGTCTTCCCCGAGCCGGACCGCACATCCCCCGACCAGATCCGCGCACTGTGGAGCCGGCTCTCGGGCGGCCCGGTCGATCTCGGCGCCGCCAGCGGCCTCGAGTCGTTCGATGCCCAATTCGCCGCTGCCCTCGCCCGCGGCCGGAGCGTCCTGGGCTGCTTCCTGGAACGGAGCCCGGACCCCGTGGATGGCGCAGTCGCGGCGGACGACAGTTACAAGGGCCGGTTCTTCGAGCGTAACGTGGAGGACCGGTCGCTGCTCCCGCAGGCCCGGGCGATCGTCCATTCGCTGCCCCAACTCGCCGCCGCTTCGTCGGGCGCGTTCTTCAACACCACGCCCGACGCCGACCGCGTCACGCGCCGGACCCCGCTCGTCTGGGCGCTCGGTCCGGACCGCATCTACCCCTCCCTCGCGCTCGACGCCGTGCGGCTCCACCTCGGCCTCCGCCAGACCGGACTCTTCTTCGACGCCGAGACCGGCACCCGTATCCGCGAGATCCGCCTGCGCGACCTCTCGATCCCCGTCGACCACAACGGCCGGCTCGTGCTGAACTACCGCGATCCCGCCGTGCGGTTCCCCACCGTCTCCGCCGCCGCCGTGCTCGACCGCTCGTTCGACCCGGCCGCGGTCTCCAACCGCATCGTATTCGTCGGCACCTCCGCCGCCGGCCTGAAGGATCTCGTCGCCACGCCGCTCGACGCCGAGTTCCCGGGCGTCGAGGTCCATGCGACCGCAGTGGACAACATCCTTGCCGGCGACGCGCTCCGTGAGCAGTCGTGGTTTTTCTACCTCGCCTTCGCCGGCATCCTGATCGGCGGCGGGCTGGTGACGGTGGCCGCGTGGCGGCTGCGCTCGGGCGCCGCGCTCGGCGTCACGGCGCTGGCAGTCGCCGCGACGATCGGGGTCGCCGCCTGGATGCTCCACACCCGGAACCTCGTGATCTCGCCCGCCGAAATCGCCGCCGCCTGCGCGCTCGCCTACTCGGCCGTCACGGCGGTCCGTTACGGCCAGGAGGAGCGCGACCGCCGCCGCGTTCGCGCCATGTTCGGCACCATGGTCTCCCCCGACGTCCTCCGCTACATGGAGGACCACCCGGAGAGCTTCACGCTCGCGGGCGAACGCCGCGAGGTCACCGTCCTTTTCAGCGATCTCGCCGGCTTCACCGGCATCTCGGAGCATCTCGAGCCCCGGCGCCTGTCGGAACTGATGAACCGCATCATGACGCCGCTGACCGAGGCCGTCCTCGCCCGGAAGGGCATGGTGAACAAGTACGTCGGCGACGCCGTGATGGCCGTCTGGAACGCCCCCTTCGACCTCCCCGGCCACGCCGCCCACGCCTGCCTCGCCGCCCTCGACATGCACCGGACGCTGGACGCACTGCGCCCCGAACTGCAGGCCGAGTTCGGCTGCGACATCCGCATGCGGATCGGCATCAACACCGGCCCCGTCACCGCGGGCAACATGGGCTCCGCGCGCCGCTTCGAATACACGGTGCTCGGCGACACCGTGAACCAGGCGTCGCGGTTCGAGTCCGAAAACAAGACCCACGGCACCCGCATCCTCGCCGGCGAGGCAACCGTCGCCGCCGCCGGCGACGCCGTCCAGTCCCGCCGCATCGGCAGCGTCACCATCCGCGGCCGCGCCGCCCCCGTCGCCATCTTCGAACT
>CAYRFK010000128.1:0-14184 GCA_964423465.1 uncultured Verrucomicrobiota bacterium
ACGGTCCAAGATGCGTATGTTTCACGTGTTCAACTCTCCGACGACGCCTCCATCGGCGGCACCCGCAAGCTCGACTGGCGCAACGGCCCCACGCGCTACCTCGACCTCAACGGACACACGCTGACCAAGGTCGGCACCAACACCATGATGATGGTCTCGACGATCATGTCCAACGGCCACATCGTTGTCGACCAGGGTCTTTTCACGATCGAAGGCACGACGGCAACGCACGGCGAGGGCACCATCACGGTCAACGCCGGCGCGCTGATCGTCTATGCCGGCCACAACGGCCAGCCGGCGGTCACGTGGACGAACATCATGAACGGCGGGCGCGTGGGTGACTACGCCGCCGCCGGCATGGCGCACAACCTGGCCAACGCTCTGCCTGCGCCCTTCCACCTCGCGGCCGACACCGAGTTCTACACGCCGGGCGGCCTGCTGCTCCGCGGCGGCATCTCAGGAAGCGGGAAGCTGATCAAGAGCGGTGTCGGCCTCATGATGGTGGCCGGGACCAACTCCTTCACGGGTGGAACGCTGATCACAAGCGGCCGCCTCTCGACGGTCATGGGGACGGTGGCCGGCCTCGGGACGGGTCCGATCGAGGTACAGGGCAACAATTTCGGCCAGCTCTGGGCTAGCAACTCGGTCCTCACGAACGCCGTGTCGATCAGCGGCTTGGGTTACTCGGAAGCCGCCGGACGCCTCGGCGCGATCCGCTTGGGCGCCTTCGGCCGGATCACCGGCCCTGTCACTCTCGTCGGCGACAGCCGGATCTCGGTGCAAGAAGCCGGCACCGTGGGTGAGATTTCGGGCCCGATCAGCGGCGCGTTCAATCTCGACCTCAATGTTACCGGCGGCACCGCCTCCGGCGGCATCCTCGTCCTCAGCGGCGACAACAGCGGGCTTTCGGGGAACACGGTGTTCGGCGCCGGGACTCTCCGCCTCGGCCATGACAGCGCGCTGGGCACGGGCACGTTCCAGGTCAACGGCGGGCGCCTCACCGCGACGGGCATGGTCGCCCGAACGATGGCCAACTCAGTGACCGTCAGCGGTAACGTCACCTTTGGCGAGTCGAGCGCGATCACCGAGGTCAACAGCGGACGGCTCACCTTCACCGGACCGGTCAATCTGGGCGGAGCGACGCGAACACTGGCCGCCGACAGCGACGTTGCGCTCAACGGCCAGGTCTCCAACGGCGGTATCACCAAGACCGGCGTGGGCACCATGACCCTGGGCGGGGCCAACACCTTCACCGGAAACGTGCGCATTCAGAACGGCGTGCTGCGGATCGCCCACGCCAACGCATTGCCATCGGGCGCGGGGGCGGGCTACGTTTCGGTTGAAGGTCTGGCACGTCTTGATGTCGCCGGAACCGCAGGAGTGATCAACGGGCTGCACGGGGCGGGCATCGTCACGAACACAGGGCTCGCCACCACCTTCACCGTCGGCCAGGGCGGAAGCGGCGGGGCCTTCGGCGGCAAGCTCGCCCTGGGCTCCGGATCGACCCTCGTCAAGGCCGGGGCCGGTTTGCAGGGCATCACGGGCGATACGGGATTCGACGGGACCACCCGGGTCGAAGAGGGCATCCTCGCCCTGCACACGGCAACGATGCGGGGACCGGTCAACGTCGCGGCCGGCGCCACGCTGGCCATCGCCGCCGAGGGGCTCAAGGGCGAGTACTTCGGCATCGGCCCGGCCGTCGTCAACACCGAGAGCCAGAACTTCTATTCACTGGAACAGCTCTCAGCGACGCTCTATGGGCAGGCACCGATGCTCGTCGTGCCAAGCCTCGCCGCGGGGACTTCGTTCGACTTCGGAACGACCGGCGCGGCCTTCCCGGTCCCCCTGAACACGGGCGCGGCCAACTTCATCGCGCGCTGGACCGGGTCCCTGCTGGTGACCAATGCCGGCGTCCACCAGTTCTTCACGTCGAGCGACGACGGCAGCATGCTGTGGATCGACGGCCAGCTTGTCGTTGAAAACAACCGGTCCCAAGGCATCACCGAGCGGGGCGGGGCCATCGACCTGGCGCCAGGCCTGCACGACATCGTCGTCGCCTACTTCCAAGCTACCGGCGGGTACGGCCTCCAGGCCCGCTATACGCCTCCGGGCGGGGCCAAGCAGCTCATTCCGAACGCCCTGCTCTATACGACGGCCAACACGGTGATCGGTTCGCTGTCGGGCGAGGCGGGGGCACACCTGTCCCTGGAGGCCGCCAGCGTCCTGACCGTCGCGCAGACGGCCAACACGATCTACTCCGGCTCGATCACCGGCTTCGGCGCCTTCGTCAAGTCCGGGGCGGCCCGGCTGCACCTCACCGGCGCCAACACCTACACGGGCACAACAACGATCGCGGACGGCGATCTCCGCATTGACGGCGCCCACACCGGCGGCGGGCTGATCACGGTGCTGAGCAACGCGACGCTCTCCGGCATCGGATCCGTGGGCGCCGTGTCCGTCGCCGACGGCGGCCGTGTCGCCCCGGGCGGAAGCCCAGGACAGCTGACCGTTACCGGTGGCCTGACCCTCGCCCCGGCCTCCATCGCCGAATTCGAACTGAATGGCTTGGCGGCAGGCACCCTGTATGACCAGATCGAATTGGGCGGCAGCGCCTTGGAGATCAACACGGCCGAATTGAACGTACTGCTGGGCTTTGCGCCCGCCCCGGGATCTGTATTCGCCATCTTCACCGGGCTCGGCGGCCTTCCGACCGGCACATTCAACGGCAAGCCTGACGGCTCCCAGTTCACGGCGGGCGGGACCTTGTTCGAGATCGACTACTCCGAGACCGAGGTCACGCTGACCGTCATTCCGGAACCGCTGACGGCCGGGTTCTTCGGACTCCTCGTCGTCGCCGCCCTCCTGCGCCGTCGTCTGGCCTGAGCGCTGTCGAGAGTCAAGCGACGCGTGCCCGCGCGCCCTAGCCGCCTTGGGCATGTCGCGCCTTGGGCATTGCGCTGCGTGTCGGGGTCGGGCATCATGTGGCGCCCCTTTGGGGAACGCATTTATGAAGATTCTTGTCACGGGTACAGCCGGGTTCATCGGGTTTCATGTGGCGTCGTCGTTGCTCGACGACGGGCACGAGGTATTCGGCGCTGACAACTTCAACGACTACTACTCCGTGCAGCTCAAGCACGACCGGCACGTGCAACTGGAGGGGCGCGCCGGGTATGCCGGGATCCGGATCGAACTGGCCGATCGTGAAGCGGTGGAGAACCTCTTCAAGGCCCATCGGTTCGATCTTGTCTGCCACCTTGCCGCCCAGGCGGGTGTCCGCTACTCGCTCACGAATCCGTACGCCTACGAGCAGGCCAACCTGGCGGCGTTCCTGAACATCCTGGAGGGTTGCCGGCACGGGGGCGTCCCGCGGCTCGTCTATGCGTCCAGTTCCAGCGTCTACGGCGGGAACACGAAGCTGCCGTTCGCCGAGAGCGATCCGGTGGATCATCCCGTGAGTCTCTACGCCGCAACGAAGAAGGCCAACGAGTTGATGGCCCACACCTACACGCACCTGTACAAGTTCCAGACTGTCGGGTTGCGGTTCTTCACAGTCTATGGACCTTGGGGCCGGCCGGACATGGCGGCGTGGATCTTCACCGACCGCCTCGGCCGCGGTGAGTCGATCCCGGTCTTCAACCACGGAAAGATGAAGCGCGATTTCACTTTCGTGGACGACATCGTGCAGGGTGTGCGGGGCGCCCTGTTCCGTCCCGGCCTCGATCCCTACGAGATCTTCAACCTGGGCAACAACCATCCCGAGGATCTGCTGGAGATGATCGGACTCATCGCCCGCTGCCTCGGTGTCGAGCCGAAGATGGACCTGCTTCCGCTCCAGCCCGGCGATGTGGTCAGCACCTACGCCGACATCTCCCGCGCGAAGTCCAAGCTCGGCTTCGAGCCAAAGACCCCCCTCGCCGCCGGCATGCCGCGGTTCGTTGAGTGGTTCCGAATGTATCACAAGAGGTGATATGAACTTCTGCGAATTGACGGTGAAGCGCATCAGCGTCCGCGGATACAAGTCCGACCCGGTGCCGGAGGACGCGCTGAAGGGAATCCTGGAGAGCGCGCGCATGGCGCCCTCGGCAGCCAATCGCCAGCCATGGCATATCGTGGTCCTGCGCGAAGAGGCGGCGCGCCGCAAGGCCCATGATGCCTATCCGCGCGACTGGCTCCTGCAGGCGCCGATCGTCCTCGTCGTGTGCGTCGACCCGGCTTCGGCGTGGACGCGGACCGAGGACGGATGGAACGCGGCGGAGACTGACGGAACGATCCTGATGACGCACCTTACGCTCGCCGCCGCCGAGGCCGGGCTCGGGACGTGCTGGATCGCCGCCTTCTCGCCCTCGAAACTGCGGGAGGCCCTCCGCCTGCCCGACGGCATCGTCCCGCTGGCCATCACACCGCTGGGCATCCCGACCGACAGCGGCCGCCTGAAGCAACGCAAGGCAGCAACCGAGATTCTACACGACGGGGCCTGGTGATCTGAGCCGGGCCGCCGGGATTCTCCGGTGTGCATCCCACCGCAGGGATCCCGTATCCTATCCGGCCGGCGGCGGCGGCACATCCGGCTCATGCCCGCCCCGGCGAAGGAGGAAGAGGGCGCCGGAGAGCGCGAGCACCAAGGCGGCGATGCCGAGCATGTGCGAGGCGTCGTACTTCTCGAGATCGAGGACGATGACCTTCCGCGCGATGGCAATCAGCGCCACCAGCAGCATGGCATGCACGTCGAGATGGCGGTGAATCAGATAGAGCCGCACGACATAGATCATCTCGATGGCGATCAGGACCATCAGGAAGAAACCGAGAATCTCGAGGATCTCCTGTACCTCCAACACGCCGAAGGGAGGGTTGACCAACTCGCTCCAGAGCAGGAGCGCCAGATCGACTGTCCCGGCGATCACGATGACGGCCAGCATGCCCAGCATGGCCATCACCGATGCCCGCGTCACGTTGTCCACAAGCTTCAGCATCCCGGCACCTCCATCGAACGAATAGACCCGCGCGGCGGAACCGTCAAGGCTTTCCCAGGCGATCGGTCACCGCGCCTTCCGAGGCGGTGCGGACCGTGGCCGCGTACTTGGCGAGAACCCCGCGCGTGTACCGGGGCGGCGGCGCCTTCCATTTTGTCAGCCGCCGACGGATCTCAGCGGGGGGGAGTCCGAGGGACAGCGTGCGGGCCTCGGCATCGATGGACACCGGGTCGCCATCGCGCACGACCGCCAGCAATCCGCCGCAGAACGCCTCGGGCGTGATGTGGCCGACGACGAAGCCGTGGCTGCCGCCAGAGAATCGGCCGTCGGTGATCAGCGCCACGTCCTTTCCGAGTCCCCGCCCCATGACGGCGGAGGTGGGCGCCAGCATCTCACGCATGCCCGGCCCACCACGGGGGCCCTCGTAGCGGATCACGATCACATGGCCTTTCCGCACACGGCCGTCGAGAATCGCGGCGAGAGCCGTCTCCTCGGACTCGAAGACGAGGGCGCGCCCCTCGAACCGGGAGCCCTCCTTGCCGGAGATCTTGGCCACCGCGCCGTCCGGGGCGAGGTTGCCGCGCAGGATCACGAGATGGCCGGTCTTCTTGATCGGATCGGAGAGCGGCCGGATGATGCGCTGAGACGCCGGATACGACCGGATTCCCTTCAGGTTCTCGCGCAGCGTCCGCCCCGTCACCGTCAGGCATCCGCCGTCCATCAGCCCCTCCTCCACGAGGGTCTTCATGAGTGGCGCGGTACCGCCAATGCGGACGAGATCGCTCATGAGGAAGGCGCCGCTGGGCTTGAGATCGGCCAGGACGGGCGTCCGCTGGCCGACGGCCGTGAAATCGTCGATCGAGAGACGCACGCCCGCCGCATCGGCCATGGCGATCAGGTGCATGACGGCGTTCGTCGAGCCGCCCAGGGCGGTGACGAGGGCGACCGCATTCAGGAACGCCTCGCGTGTGAGGATGTCCCGGGGGCGGATGCCGCGCCGGATCAGATCCATCACGGCTGCGCCGGCGCCGCGGCAATCACGGCGCTTGGCGGCGGACACTGCGTTCTGCGCGCCGCTGTTCGTCAGGCTCATACCGAGGGCTTCGATCGCCGAGGCCATGGTATTGGCGGTATACATGCCGCCGCACGAACCGGGTCCCGGGATTGCGCTCTCCTCGATCCGCGCGAGCTCGCGGTCGTCCAGGTCGCCGCGGGCGCGGCGGCCGACGGCCTCGAAGACGGATACGATGTCGACATCCTTCCCCGCGTGACGGCCGGGCAGGATCGTGCCGCCGTAGACGAAGACGGAAGGCCGGTCCAGGCGGGCGATGGCGATGAGACAGCCCGGCATGTTCTTGTCGCACCCGCCGATGGCGACCAAACCGTCGAACTGCGAGCAACCGGCGACGGTTTCGATGGAATCGGCGATCACCTCGCGCGACACGAGGGAGTACTTCATGCCCTCGGTTCCCATCGAGATGCCGTCGGAGATGGTGATGGTGTTGAAGATGACCGCCTTGCCGCCCGCCTCATCAACCCCGCGGGCCGCGATGCGCGCCAGCCTGTCGATGTGCATGTTGCAGGGCGTCACCATGCTCCAGGTCGACGCGATCCCGACCTGCGATTTGCGAAAATCGGCGCGGGAAAACCCAACCGCGTGCAGCATGGCCCGGCTCGGCGCACGCTCGACCCCCTCGGTGACCGATTTCGACCACCGGCGGGCAAGCGGCCCGCAATCACAGCGTCCGGAGCATGATGGATCAGACTTCATGGGTATGCCTCTGCGGGCCGCAGCCCGGAGCAAACCCTACCACGGCCCCACATCCGTGCAACCTTCTGCGCGGACGCAGCGGTCCCCGCTCTTTGAACCGCAACATGGCCGGGGCTTGTCCCGCCGCAACCTCGGCGAACGTGGATCAACGCCCCCGGCAACAACACGGCCGAGGTGGCCGCCTGCGATCAGACGGGGTCTTGAAAGCCCGGAGGACCGGCCGGCCGCCGATCAGGCCTCGTTGCCGGGCTCGGGGCGGCCGGAGGGGGCGTCGTCGATCGGGGCCGGCGGCTCCATGGGCTGCCGCTGCTGTTGACGGAAGTCCTGACGCCGGCCGCCGCTGTGGCGACGGAAACCGCCCTGACCACCGCCCTGTCCGCCGCCGCGAGGCGGGAAACCGCCACCGCCCCCGCCGCCACCACCCCCACTGCCGCCGCCAAAACGGTTACTCCCATAGCCGCCGCCGGGCTGGCCGGGGCTGTAAGAGGGTGGGGTTCCGTACCCTGTTCGCCCGTAGTTGGCGGCAGGCTGTCCGCCGTAGCTGTTGCCGGGCCCGCCGCCCTGGCCGCCACCGGGGCCACCGCGGCCGCGGGACTGGAGTTCGTTGGCGATGTCCTTGAGCATCTGCACCAGTTCGTTCATCGGCATACGCCGGAGGTCGAGTCTCATGAAGGGTCTCCTTCCCGTCTCACCATGCGGTCCACTTTCGACTGGACCGCTCATTACCACCCCGGCCGCGCCGTATCGCCGGCGCTGGCCGTCTCGTTGAAGGCACGGGGAATCCCCGGTCGAACGCTCCGGCGGCTATATCGCCGTGAAGCAGAGCGTCGCGTTGTGCCCGCCAAAGCCCAGCGAATTGTTCAGGCACGCCCGGACCTTCGCTTCGCGGGCCGTGTTCGGCACGTAATCGAGGTCACAGTTCGGATCCGGCGTCGTGTAATTGATCGTGGGCGGCACCACGCCCTTCGAAATAGCCATCGCGCAGGCCAGCGACTCGATGGCGCCCGCGGCGCCCAGCAGGTGGCCGGTCATCGACTTGGTCGACGAGATCATGACCTTGCGGGCATTCGCCTCGCCGAGGGCACCCTTGATGGCCTGCGTCTCGCACTTATCGTTGAGCTCGGTGCTCGTGCCGTGGGCGTTGATGTAGTCGATCTGCTCCGGAGTGACCCGCGCGTTGACCATGGCCAGTCGCATGGCCTCGGCGGCACCGGTTCCCTGCTCGTCCGGAGCCGTCATATGGAAGGCGTCGCAGGTGCGGCCGTACCCCGCCAGTTCGCAGTAGATGCGGGCTCCCCGCTTGACGGCGTGCTCGTATTCCTCGAGGACCACGGTTCCCGCGCCCTCGCCGATCACGAATCCATCGCGGTCCTTGTCGAACGGACGGCTCGCGCGGGTCGGATCGTCGTTGCGCGTGCTCAGCGCCCGCATGGCGCAGAATCCACCCACACCGAGTTCCATGAGCGGAGCCTCGGCGCCGCCGGCAAGGATGACGTCCGCATCACCCTCGCGGATGATTCGCAGGGCCTCGCCCATGGAATGCGTGGCCGTTGCACAGGCGGAGATCACGGCGAAGTTCGGGCCGCGGAGCCCGTGCTCGATCGCGATGTGTCCCGACAGGATGTTGGTGATCATCTGCGGGATCATGAATGGCGAGAAACGCGAGGGACCGCGCTCCATGAAGACCTTGCTCTGCTGGAAGAGGATCTGGAGGCCGCCGATGCCGCTTCCCACGAGGACGCCGGATCGCCAGGGGTTTTCCTTGGAGAAATCAAGGCCGGAGTCGACCACGGCCAACCTGGCGGAGGCGATCCCGTACTTGCAGAAGGGATCCAGCCGCCGCTGTTCCTTCTTCGGAATGAACTCGTCGACGTTGAACTCGACGACCTCGCCCGCGATCCGGGAGTCGAAGGCGGACGCATCGAAGCTCTGGATCGGCCGGACGCCGGACTGGCCGGCCACCATCCGGTTCCACACCGTTTCCACGGTACAGCCCAGCGGCGAAACGACCCCAAGGCCCGTTACCACGACTCTGCGACGATCCGACATGGGTGGCCTCCCGATGACGAGGTAAAAAGGACATGCGGGACCGGGAACGACGCAGCTCGCGCGGTCGTTCCCGGCCCCGGCGGGGGCTCGGGACCTAGTCCTTGAAGCCCTTTTCCGAGAGATAGGTGATGACGCCGCCGACCGTGGTCAGCTTCTCCGCGTCCTCATCCGGGATTTCCGCCCCGAACTCCTCCTCAAAGGCCATGACGAGCTCCACCGTGTCCAGCGAGTCGGCGCCCAGATCCTCAATGAAGGAAGCCTCGGGCGTGACCTGCTCGATGTTCACGCCGAGCTGTTCGGCGATGATGTTCTTGACCTTTTCTTCCAGTGCCATGTGCTGACCCTTTCTCGTTTCCCTCGTTGCCTGCAGGCTACGCGGTGACCATACCTCCGCACACCGAAACCACCTGACCCGTCACGTAGGCCGAATCGTCGCTCGCGAGGAACAGAACGACCCGGGCCACGTCCTCCGGCTCGCCGAACCGGGCGAGCGGAATCTGCTCAAGCATCTTCTTCTGGATGTCCTCCGGAAGCTTCTCCGTCATCTTCGTACGGATGAACCCCGGCGCCACCGCATTCGCCCGCACGTTTCGGGACGCAAGTTCCTTGGCCACCGACTTGGTCAGTGCGATCACGCCGGCCTTTGAGGCCGCGTAGTTGCACTGCCCCGCATTGCCAATCAGGCCGATGATCGAGGCGATATTGACGATCGCTCCCGACCGCTGCTTCATCATCAGCCGGGACACGGCCTTTGTAAACAGGAAAGTGCCCTTCAGATTGATGTCGAGGACGGCGTCCCAATCGGCCTCCGACATGCGGGCGAGGAAGCCATCCTTCGTGATGCCGGCATTGTTCACCAGGATGTCAATGCGCCCGAACGCGGCGCCTGCCTTGTCGACCGCCTCGGTGACCTGGCCGGCATTGCTCACGTCGCATGCGTAGCATTCGACACGGCGGCCGGCCTCGCGCACCTTGCCCGCCGTCTCTTCCAGCCACGCGGCGTCGAGATCGCAGAGCGCGATATCCGCACCCGCCGAAGCCAACCGGACCGCAATCGCCTGCCCGATGCCCCGAGCCGCGCCGGTCACCAACGCAACTTTTCCGTCCAATACACCCATGATGGTTCCACTCCCCCGCCCGCATGCGGACGGCTCAGATCCTGGCCGAGACCGCCTGTAGGCTCGGAAGGTCGGAGATGTTATGGAGTTCCGCCTCCCTGTCAATACGCTTCACGAGGCCGGTCAGAATCCGGCCGGGACCACACTCGACATATCGCCCTACACCTTGCGAGGCAATGTATTGTACGCAGTCTACCCAGCGCACCGAGGAGGTGACTTGGAGGACCATCGCCTTCCGGATGGCATCGGCGTCGCCATGGGGACAGCCCGTGGCATTCGACAAGACCGGGAATTTCGGAGGCTGAAACTCGACCCCGGCGAGCAGCCCGGCCAGTTGGTCGGCGGCTGGCTTCATGAGCGTCGAATGGAACGCGCCTGCGACGGGGAGGCGGACGGCCCGCTTCGCCTTGAGTTCGACAGCCACCTTCTCGGCGGCGTCGATCGCCTCGCGTGTGCCGGAGAGGACCGTCTGCGACGGCTCGTTGAAATTCGCCACCTCGGCACCGGACCGGGCCGCGACCTGCTCGACGGCTTCGCGAGGGAGACCGAGAACGGCCAGCATCGCGCCGGGATTCTGTTCGCAGGCCTGCTGCATGAACCGGCCGCGGGCCTGCAGGACCCGGATGGCGTCCTCGAAAGAAACGGCACCTGCCGCACACAGGGCGCTCCACTCCCCCAGGCTGTGACCGGCAGAGAAAGCCCACGGAATCCCCGGGCGGGCCAGGGAAAGAGCCTCGGCACAGGCCATGCTGACGGTAAAGATCGCCGGTTGCGCCCGGTCGGAACGGGTCAGTTCAGACTCTGGCCCCTCGAAGCAGACCTTGGCGAGGTCGAATCCCAGCACGGCGGACGCACGGGCGAAGAGTGCCGCGGCGGCTGGCACCTGCTCCGCAAGATCGCGGCCCATACCGACCGCTTGGGCGCCCTGCCCCGGAAACAACCAAGCAATAGATTTCATTCCGCCCCCTTCGCCCATTCCAAAACCATCGCTCCCCATGTGAAGCCGCCGCCGAAGGCCACGAAGAGGACGATGTCCCCCTTGCGGATCCGGCCGTCCCGCACAGCCTCATCCAGCGCAAGACCGATCGAGGCCCCGGATGTGTTGCCATAGGTCTGCACGTTCACGATGAACTTCTCGGCCGGAACCTTCAGCCGCTCACCGATCGCCGCAATGATCCGCAGATTGGCCTGATGCGGGATGATCCAGTCGACGTCCGATGCCTGAAGCCCCGCCCGCGCCAGAGCCGCCTGGGCCGCCCGCGCCATGTTCGTCACGGCATGCTTGAAGACTTCCTTGCCGCTCATCCGCAGGCAGTGCTCGCGTGCGGCAACGGTCTCCGCGGATGCGGGCTTACGCGAGCCGCCGGCGGGGACCAGGAGGAGGTCCGTCAGGGAGCCGTCGGAGCCCAGCGTGGTCGAAAGGATCCCGCGCTCCCCCTCCGCGGCGGGCTTGAGGACGACCGCGCCGGCCCCGTCGCCGAAGAGGACGCAGGTGGTCCGGTCCTTCCAGTCCATGATCGAGCTCATCTTCTCCGCGCCGATCACCAGCGCATTGCCGACCGCGCCCGTGGCTATGAAGTTCCGCGCGGTCTCCACCGCGTAGACGAAGCCAGAGCACGCCGCCTCGAGGCCCATGCAAAATGCCTTCCGGGCGCCAATCTTGTCCTGAACGAGGCATGCCGTGTTGGGAAAGGGATAGTCCGGCGTGATGGTGGCGACGATGATCATCTCCACATCGGCGGCCGCAAGCCCGGCGTCGGCCAGGGCGCGACGGGCAGCCTCGGCGGCCAGGTCGGACGTCGCCATCTCCGGCCCCGCGATGCGGCGCTCCTTCATGCCGGTGCGCGAGACGATCCATTCGTCCGTCGTATCCACCAATTTCTGGAGATCGTGATTCGTCATCACGGTCTCCGGCGCAAACGCCCCAGATCCCGCGATCGTGACCGCCCGCAGCGATCCCGAGGCGACGACGGGCTTCGGGCTGGATGGCGCGCTCATGCGGACCTCAATTCCTTGACCCCGGCCTCGATCTGCTTCGAAATATCGCGCCGGACGGCCTCGGCCGAAACGCGGATCGCATTGAACACCGCACGGGCCGACGACGCGCCATGGCCGATGATGCAGACTCCGTTGGCGCCCAGGAGAGGCGCGCCGCCGTAGGATGACGGATCCGCCTTCCGCCGGATCGCATCCAGACCTGGCTTGACGAGGAGCGCGCCCATCTTCCGGCGGAAGTTCCGCGTCAACTCCGCCTTGAGCATGGTGCCGAAGTAGTGTCCCACGCTCTCACTGGTCTTCAGAACGACGTTTCCCACGAACCCATCGCAGACGACGACATCCACGCGCTCTGTAAAGAGGTCGTGCCCCTCCACATTGCCCCGGAAGGTCAACCGCGACGCCTTGAGCATCGCGAACGCCTCCTTCGTGATCTCGTTTCCCTTCGTCTCCTCGCCGCCGATGCTCATCAACCCGACCCCGGGGTCGCGGATGCCGAGGATCTCGCGTGCGTACACCGTGCCCATCACCGCAAACTGGAAGAGCATCTCGGGCGAACAGTCGGTGTTTCCGCCGGCGTCGATCAGGACCCATGGCGTGGCGCCGGCACCGGGCATCGTGGCCGCAATGGCCGGACGGATCACCCCCGGAAGCGTCCGAAGCTTGAGCGTGGTTGCCGCCACCGCCGCCCCGGTGTTGCCTGCGGAGAAGACGGCGTCCGCCGCCCCATTCTTCACAAGATCCACGGAGCGGCTGATGGAGGAGTCCTTCTTGCGGCGCACAGCGGTCGCCGGCGATTCGTCCATACCGACCACGTCGCTCGCCGGTTCGATGCGGACGCGCGGAGGCAGCACGCCGCCGGGAAGGCTGGCGCGAATATCATCCTCCCGCCCGACGAGGATCAACTCGTCAATGCCGGGAAGCGTCCGGGCAGCCTCAAGGGTGCCCGCAACAATCTCACGGGGAGCGAAATCGCCCCCCATGGCATCGATGGCGATGCGCATCGGAGGGCGATGCTTAGTCCGCCGTGATGCTCAGAACCTGCCGCTTCGCATAGAAGCCACAGGCCGGGCAGATCCGGTGCGGCTGCGAAGGCGCACCGCATTGCCGGCACGTCGACAGGGCCGGCATCGACTTCTTGTGCGACTTGATCCGCATCTGCTTGCGGCTCTTAGATTTCCGTCTCTTTGGAACGGCCATTTTCGTTCTCCCCAGCCTCGCCGCGCACGGGAGGCTGTGTCATATCCGGAGTCCGTCGAGTGCGCCCCAACGTCCGCCATCGGAGGACGGACGGCACTCGCACAACTCCTCGTTCAAATTCCTACCACACCGCGGGCACAAACCCTTGCACAAATCCGAACACAACGGGTTCGCCGGCAGATTCAGGAGGACCGCCTCCCGAAGGTCCGGTGTCACATCAACATCCCTCTGCCCATCCTGCAGCAGATAATCGCGTAAGAATGCAGGATCCCGCGCCAAAGTCGAGAAGAAACTGCCGCACCGGCTGCATTCGCCCCGCAGCGCGACCTCTACCGCCCCGCTCACGATCAGCTGCGGCTTAAGGAATTGGACAAAGAGACGGTAGCGGACCGGGCCTTCGGGCGTGACGCCGTCCGCCGGCACCAGTTCGAGGATGGAGGCATCCTCCTCGCCCTCGAAGGTCGACCCATCATCAGAAACCCTGGAGACTTCGATCTGCATGCACGCCCCCGTCACCCTGCTGCGCCGTCCGGCGCGGCCAGTCCCAGTTTCGTCTCCAGCGCCAGGCGGGACGGTTCCGGCACGAACTGGCGGACACTCCCCCCCAGTTCGGCGATCTGCCGCACTGTGCTCGAACTCACGTAGCTGTAGTCCTCGCTCGGCATGAAAAACAGCGTCTCGACGTCCGGCGCCAGCTTGCGATTCGTCAGCGCCATCTGGAACTCGAATTCGAAGTCGGAGAATGCGCGCAGGCCACGGACGAGCACCCCCACCTTCAACCGGCGGGCGTAGGTGACGAGCAGCCCGTCGAACGACTCGACCTCGACCGCCGGGAAGCCCGCCACGGACGCTTTCGCGATGGCCACCCGCTCCTCGAGCGAGAAGAGCGGATCCTTCGTCGTCCGCGCCGCCACGGCCAGGATCAGCCGCGGAAAGACGCGCGCCGCACGCTCGATCACGTCGAGATGCCCCAAGGTGATAGGGTCAAAGGTCCCCGCATAGATGGCCGCACGATTCATGGTTCAGGCTCCCGCCAGCTCAAACTATGCCACACGCGAATGCCCGGCGCGAACCGAAAGGC
>CAYRFK010000129.1:0-5227 GCA_964423465.1 uncultured Verrucomicrobiota bacterium
CATCGCGCTCCCGAAGCAACCTCTCCCCCGGCCTCGCATAGCTCGGCCCTCCATCACCTGGTGGATGTTGGGTGTTGGAAGTTGGCTGTTGGCTGTTGAGTCCGGACTTCGATGTTCGGTGTTGGATGTTCGATGTTCAGTGTTCCAATCCTTGGAACCCACCCCGCCCCCGGCTTCGCGCCCGTCACACCCGTCGCGGGGAACCTCTGCGGCTATTTCCCTTCCTATCGCTCGATCCGGTAGACGTGGGTCTTCGTCCGCAAGATCAGGGCATGGCCATCGACGGCGGGGGAGGCCATGAAACCCTCGTCGAGCTTGTTGGTCGCGACGGGCTCGAAGGTGCGGCCGGCCTTGGCGACGGTGGTCTTGCCCTGCTGGCTGCAGAAGTAGAGCAGGCCGTTGGCGAGGATCGGCGAGGCGGCGTAGTTGCCGCCGATGCGCTCCTTCCACACCTCCGCACCGGTCGCGGCCTCGAAGCACTGGATGCCGCCGTCCTCGCCGGTGAGCACGAGCAGGTCGCCGACGACGATCGGGGACGGGATGCGCGGGATGCCCTTCACAGCCTTCCACGCGACATGGCTCGACGTGACGTCCCCCTTCCCGTCCGGCCGGACCGCCCACAGCTCGGACTTGCCGGCGCCGGAGCTTATGAAGACGAGTCCGTGCGCGAAAACCGGGCGCGCCGCGGCGGAGTACTGGGGATAGACGATTTTCCAGATCTCCTTCCCTGACACCGCGTCGTAGCCATAGGCGGCCTTGGCGCCGACGGTGAAGAGCTGCGGCGTGCCGCCCACGTCGCCGACGAGCGGCGTCGAGTAAGCCTTGCGCAGGTCGCCCTCCTTGAGCGGGAGGCCGTCGGGACCGAGATCGTTCCAGACGGCGCTGCGGTCGGTCTTCCAGACGGTCTTCCCGGTCTTGCGGTCGAGCGCGACGACGTACTGCACGTCCACGCCGTCCATGGTCAGGATCAACAGGTCGCGGAACATCACCGGCGACGAGCCGGGGCCGCGGTAGTGGCGGCACGGGAGGTCGGTGCGCTGCCAGATCACGGCGCCGCTGTCCGCGTCGAGGCAGGCAGTACCGTAGCTTCCGAAATGGACGTAGACGCGCCCCGGCTCGACGACGGGCGACGGCGAGGCGTAGCCGTTCATCTCGTTGCCCAGCGGCTCGGGGGTGTCGGTGTGGAAGATGCGCCCGTTGAAGCGCACGGCGCCGGTGGCGGCGTCGAGGCAGATCGCGAAGTAGTCGTGGCCTTCCGCATCCGCCGTCGTCAGCCACACGCGGCCGTCGAGGACGACCGGCGTCGACCATCCCTTGTGCGGGATCGGCGTCTTCCACGCGACGTTGTTCGTCTCGCTCCACTCGACCGGCAGCGCGCCGGCGGTCGCAGGGACGTGTCCGTCGCCCGTCGGCCCGCGGAACTCCGGCCACGCGCCCCACGCCCCCGCCGCAACGCCGACAACCGCCGCCGCAATCCCCGCCGTCGTTCCCTTCATCATGCGCAACTCCTCCGCCCGCCGCCCCGCCGCGGACGCCCGGCAACCATAGCGACGAACCCCGCCCCCGTCCATCCGCACCCCCGCACGACGGGTCGCGGGTGTAACATCCAGCCGTACGATCGTACGTTTGGATGTTACATCCGACCGGGAGGCACGTGCCTGGCCAGGGGGGGCGCGACACGCGATGCGGAGGGAGGGGGCGGCGGGGGCGGATTGCGACGTCCGCGATCATCGGCGTTGATCCCACAGGCGCCGGATGTGCATCTGAAGTATGGTTGCATGGGAGAAGCCCACATGATGATTCGTATCCTGCCGATGAAGACGTCCGCAACGATCCTGGCCGCACTGGGCGCGGTCGCCGTCTGCCTCGGAGCCGACACCCCCGATTCCATGGCACCGCAAGCCGCCGCCGGTCGGGCCGGCCACGCAGTGGCGGGGGTCGCCCCGGCCGAGGCGCAGCGGCGATTGATCGAGGGCAACCTGCGGTATGTTGAGGCGCGGGCGGCCCACACGAACCAGACGGTCGCGCGCCGGACCGATCTAGCGCGGACGCAGCATCCGTTCGCGATTGTCGTGGGCTGCGCCGACTCCCGGGTGCCGCCGGAGATCCTATTCGACCAGGGCCTCGGCGACCTGTTCGTCATCCGTCTCGCCGGGAACATCGCGGACGACGCCGTCCTTGCGAGCATCGAGTACGCCGTCGCGCACCTCGGCGTGCGGTACGTCATGATCCTGGGCCACGAGCGCTGCGGCGCGGTCACAGCGGTCGCCGCGGGCGGTGACGCCGAAGGCCACATCCCCGCCCTCGTCAAGGCCATCCAGCCGGCGGTGGACCGTGTCCGGAACCAACCCGGGGACCTGGTGGAGAACGCCGTTCTGGCGAACATCGCACTCGTGGTGGGTCAGGTGAAGGGCTCGAAGCCGATCCTCGCGGACCGCGTGCGCCGCGGGGAGTTGGTCGTCGTCGGAGCGCGGTACGATCTGGACGACGGGAAGGTCGCAATCCTTCCGTGACCGGCACGCCGTTGCGCCGGCCGCGGGCCGGTGCCATCATGGCGGCGTGAACACCGACGCGCCCGCTTCGTGCGATGCCGCCGCCCTGGCGAAGGATCTTGCGCGCCGGTTGCTGGCCCTGCGCACGGACGGCATCTGGCGCGGACGGCTCTCCTCCAGCGCGCTTTCGACCGCGGTCGGGGTCGTCGCGATCCACCGGCTTGGCGCACCGCGCGACGCCGTCGTCCGCGCGGCGGAGTGGATCGCGGGGAACGAGAATGCGGACGGCGGCTGGGGCGACACGACGGACAGTCCCTCGAATCCGAGCACGACGCTCCTTGCGTGGGCTGCGCTCCACGCCGTCGCACCCGACTCCCCCGCCCTTCCGCGCGCCGCAGCGTGGCTGTCCGCACGGTTCGGCACCCTCGATCCCGCGCGGATCGCCGGCGCCGTCCTGGCAGCCTACGGGGACGACCGCACGTTCTCCGTCCCCATCCTCACCTTCTGCGCTCTCGCCGGATGCCTTGGTCCGGAGCCGGGCGCGTGGCTCGACATCCCGCAACTGCCGTTCGAGCTTGCCGCGGTGCCGCGCAGATTCTACGCGGCCATCCGCCTGCCCGTGGTCAGCTACGCTCTGCCGGCGCTGATCGCGATCGGGCTCGTCCGGCACCGGCGCGCGCCGTCACGGAATGTGGCGCTCAGGATCCTGCGCGAGCGGCTCAGTCCCGGGGTTCTGCGCCTGCTCACCGCGCTGCAGCCGGAGAGCGGCGGGTTCCTGGAGGCTGCGCCGCTGACGGGATTCGTCGCGGCAAGCCTCGCCGGCTGCGGTCTTTCGGACCATCCGGTGGCGCGAAACGCCGGGCGCTTCCTGCTCACGACGCAGCGGGAGGACGGAAGCTGGCCGATCGACGCCGATCTCGCGCTCTGGGTCACGACCGGGGCCGCGTCCGCGCTGGCGTCCGCCGATCCCACCGGCGCGCTTTGGCCCTCGGACGAGCGTCTCGCGCTCCGGCGATGGATCCTCGATCGACAGTTCCGCGACACGCATCCCTTCACGGGCGCCGCGCCCGGCGGCTGGGGCTGGACGGATCGGCCGGGGGCCGTGCCCGACGCCGACGACACCGCCGGCGCCCTTCTCGCGCTGCGCGTGCTCGGTCCGCCCGACGAGGAAACCCGCCGTGCGGCTGCTGCGGGCATCCTGTGGCTCCTCGACCTCCAGAACCGCGACGGCGGCATTCCGACCTTCTGTCGCGGCTGGGGCCGGCTTCCGTTCGACCGGAGCTGCCCCGATCTGACCGCACATGCCCTGCGTGCCTTCGATGCGTGGTTGGCCGACCTTCCGGCACCTCTCGGCGAACGGATCGTACGGGCACAGCGGAAGGCTCTCGGGTTCCTGTCGCGCACCCAGGCGGCGGACGGAACATGGAGTCCGCTATGGTTCGGCAACCAGGCCGCCCCGGATGGCGCCAACCGGACCTACGGAACGGCGCTCGTCCTCCGGGCATTGCACAGCCGCTCCGACAACGGAGTCGACCGCATGCGCCTCCGCGCCGTCGAATGGCTGGCCGCCGCCCAGAACGCGGACGGCGGCTGGGGCGGCGACCGCGGCCTTGGGGCGTCCGTCGAGGAAACCGCCCTCGCCGTCGCCGCGCTCCCCGGCACAATGTTTCCCGAGGCCGCCGCTCGCGGCCTCGCATGGCTCGAACGTGCCTGGTCCGCAACGCCGCCACCCTGTCCTTCGCCCATCGGACTCTACTTCGCCAAGCTGTGGTACTCCGAGCGTCTCTACCCCGCCATCTTCACGCTCCGAACATTTTCTTCACATTCGTCACGATAAGTTTCTTCAAATCCCACGGACGACTTCGTGTTTCATTATGGGGATCCGTACTTTACATGATAGGTGATCCTGAATTCTGATGCGGGGTGCCGATGTGACAGTTCCGGTTGTGTCCCGGAGGAAGGTCGAGTAACTTCTTTACATCGGTTGCGGTCGACACAGCGGGACGTGGCGGGAGACAGAACCATGAAGATGAAGACACGGACGTCGGCGGGCTCGGCATGGTTGATGGCGATCGTCGCCGCGGCATGGATCGGAGCCGGGCCGGCCGCCCGGTCGCAGACGACGAACGTGTGGGACGGCGACACGGACGGCGCGTGGGGCACGGCGGCCAACTGGTTCGGCAACATCGCCTACGGCTCCGACGTGGTCGCCTTCAACACGCCCGGCGCCCTCAATCTGTCGACAACGCTGGGCGCGGACCGGAACGCCAACATCCTCGCGTTCATCGACGACGCGGACTCGAACGTCAGCATCGTCGGCAACAACCTGCGTCTCTTCGCGCCGTCGGGGACCGGCCTCGTCGTCACGGCGGGAGCGGCGGGCAACCATTTCATCGGCACGACCCTTCAGGTCACCAACAACCAGACATGGGCGATCGAAACGACCGCGGGCAGCCTGACAATAGGCGCGGTGCGCGGGGGCCTTGCCTATTCCGTGACGAAGGTCGGCGACGGTCTGCTGTGGCTCACGAACAGCCAGATCGATCTGGCCAATTTCGTCATCTCCAACGGCACGGTTCGCTACGTTGCCGGCCAGGGCAACGGATTCAACGACAACAATACCCGCGTGACGGTCGCCGCGGGAGCGGTCCTCGACAAGAACAACACCGGTACCGACGCCTTCAAGGGCCTGATCGGCGGGGGCGTCATCTCCAACTGGACCGGCGAACTCCAGG
>CAYRFK010000129.1:5327-14145 GCA_964423465.1 uncultured Verrucomicrobiota bacterium
ATCGGCCAGAACAACCGGGCCTCGCGCGATCCGACGTTCCTGTTGGACAGTTCGTCCGGCAACCACACATCCAACGACCGCATCGGCGATACCGTGGGCGTCTACTTCGATGGCAACGGCCAGTTCAAGATGATCGGCAATCCGTCGGCAGCGACAACCGAGACCATCGGCATCATCACGCAGAACAACGGCCGGGCGATCATCACGCTCGACGCCGACGCCGGCGGCGCCACCGCACTCACCGCGGCGCGGTGGTTCTACATCAACACCGGCCGCACGACGCTGATCCGCGGCGACAACCTCGGCGCCGCCGCGGGTCCCGACGTCGGCCAGTTCTTCCTGACGACCGCCCCCGACCTGTCGCACGTTGGCGGCACCGGCGACCAGATCGGCATCATCCCCACGATGGTCGGCGACACCAACATCAACGGCCAGGGAGCCGGCCTCGTCACCTACGACGCAGTCACTGGCGTCCGTCTCCTGACGCCCGCCGAGTACTCGACCTCCATCGCCGCCGATCGCAACGTGCGGCTGACCGGGGCCGACTCCATCGCCGCACCGACCCGCATCCGCGCGCTGCACCTCGACGCGGGGGGCGACCTCGACTTGAACGGAAACCTGCTCATCCTCGACAGCCAGGCCCTCTTCGCCGGCGGCGGCACGCTGTCCAACGGCTCGCTCGCGTTCGGCACGAACACGACGGGAACCGCCTCGATCGGCCACATCCACGCGGCATCCAATATCACGATCGGCGTCTCGATGGTCGGCCTCACCACCGCGGCGGGGGGGGGCGGGACCGGGATTGCCGTTGCCTGCCCCGGAACCGTGACCCTGCCAGCCCCGGGAACCAACTGTGACACGCTCATCCTCGGCGGCGCCACCCTCAAGACCGCCGCATCCGAGGTGATCCCCGAAGGGACGATGGCCAACGACGAGGGCCACCTCTGGATCGGCGATGGATTCACCGAGACCACCGGCTTCCTGCGCGGCTACGGCAAGAGCCAGGTGACGATCGGCAGCGGTTCGGTCCTGGCGATCAATCAGACCGCTGGCGACAGTTTCTACGGCATCGTCAACGGCGATGCATCGAGCCGGTTGGTCAAGATGGGCACCGGCACGCTTTCGCTCCGCAACCACAACACCAACTTCTTCGGCACGGTCGTGATCACGAACGGCATCCTGGAGTTTCTGGATCAGAACGGCCGGATGAACGCCAGCGACTCGGTCCGGTTCTTCGCCACCAACGCGACGCTGGAGATCGACAACCAGCCGGGCACCGACAACGCCCACAACACCGACCGCATCAGCAACGAGTCCGACATCTTCCTCAGCGCCGGCCAGATCGTGATGCGCGGCAGCCAGAATCAGAACATCACCGAAAATACCGGCGACTTGTTCCTGCTGGGCGGCATGAGCACGAACGTGATGGACCGCGACAACAGTTCCGCGGCGGACAACATGGCCGGGCTGCAGGTCAACATGTTCGTCCGCACGAACGGCGCCACCTTCTTCATCCGCGCCGAGCGGCTGTCGATCACCCAGAGCAACGGGTGGACCCGGCTGAACAAGGACGACAACAAAGTCGCACCGATGATGACCCATTCGTATCACACCGCGACCAACACCCCCCAGGTAGGCATCGTCCACTGGGCGTTCGGCGAGGAACTGACCGCGGCCGCCGCCGGCCTCCAGAACAACATCGGGTTCGTCGCCTATGACGACGGCGGCGCGACGGACCCCGGGTTCCGGCTGCTCCGGCCGTCGGAGTACAACATCGACACCTTCGCCCTCGGCGGAAACGTCTGGGTGACGAACACCGGCGGCACGGTCGGTCTCTCCTCGGACACGACCGTCCAGGGTCTCGTCTATCAGCGCGGCAACGCGGTGGCAGCGACGACGGTGCTTAATCTGTCCAACAACGTCCTGTGGGTCCAGAGCGCCCTGCTTGCCATTGGCACGAACACGGGGAACCACGAGATTCGGCGGACCGGCGTCAACGGAGCCCTCATGTTCGGCAACGCCAGCAACAACTACGAGGCGGTGATCCACGCGATGCGGCGACTTGACGTCTACGCGCCGATCCTCGAAAACGTGCAGGCTGGCGTCACGAACTCGACCGCGCTGATCAAGAGCGGATCCGCCGAACTCGTCCTGCGGACCGACGCGAGCAACTCCACCTATTCCGGCGCCACGTACATCAACAACGGCATCCTCCGACTGGAGGGCGGCAGCACGACCTCCTATGCGAACCCCCGCATCCTTCCCACGAACACCCACGTGTACATCAACAGCCGCACCGCCACGCTGGAGATGTACAACTCCGGCCAGACGGTCGGCGGCCTGTCCGGCTATGGCCGGGTCAACCTGAGCAGTGCCGGGGCCTACACGAACCGCTTCATCGTGAACTACACGAACACGGCGGTCGCGGACCAGTTCGACGGCTGGATCACCGAAAGCGCCGTCAACCGCACGCTGGATGTGGTCAAGCGGGGCGCCGGAACGCTGATCCTGACCACCGCCACTGCGAACAACACCTACAAGGGTGACACCATCGTCGAAGCGGGCACGCTTCTGATGAACGGCACGCACATCTCGCCCAGCAACGGAACCGAGTACATCGTGAAGGGCGGGGCGACGCTGAGCGGAACCGGGCTGATCCGCATCCTGAGCGGGGTGATGATCGAGGGCGAAGGACGCCTGGCGCCGGGCGCCGGCGCCGGAACGTTCACGCTCGACACGGACCTGACCCTGGCCTCCACCTCCGTCCTCGCCTACGAACTCGACGGAACCGACACCACGACCGGCGCGGGCGTGAACGACCTGATCGACGGCGTCAATAACCTCAGCCTCGACGGCATTCTGGAGGTGGACGCCCTGAACAGCTTCGCCGGGGTTGGCCTGGGCGATACGTGGACGCTGATCCGCTACGACGGCAGCCTGACAGACAACGGGCTTTCGATCTCGGCCGGATCGCATGCCCTGCTGTCCGGCGGCAAGACCTTCGAACTCGACACATCCGTCGCCAACGAAATCCGCCTGACCGTGGTTCCGGAACCGGGCAGCCTCGGCATGATCCTCCTCGGTGTCGGCGCGATGGGATGGCGGCGGTTCCGCAGACTACATTGATCCGCCCGGCGTGAGGATTACGCGCCATTCGACCCGGGCGCCTGCGGGCACCGCGACATCGAAGCCGACGAGGTGGACGCCCCGATTCGGTTCGTCGAACTCTTTCGGCCCCTTCGCGGGCGCGGTCGCGAGTTTCAGTCCCGCCGGTCCATCGACTTCGATTCTCAGCCGGCGGCCCCCGGCCTCCAGCCAGCCCGCATGGTCGCCATCCGGCTCCAGCACGCCGGGGGTGACGAGGGTCCAGCGGACGGTCCGCGCGGCCGCCCCACCCCGAACCTCATCCGCGACCACCGCGCGGCCGTCGGGCTGGAGGCTGATGCGGCGCCGGGCGGATGTGAGTTGACCCGCGTAGAGCGCGGCGAGATCCATGGACGCCACACCGGCATCCACGGCGATCTCGGCCCGGCCCTTCACGACCTGCTCCATGCCGTCGACGGTGAGCGTGTTGTGGGCGCGGTTGTGGTAGCGGAAGATGCGCCAGCGATCGGAACCCGGCCGGTTGTCCCAGATGTTCAGCCCACGGGATTCCATCGCATGGTAGCCCTGCATGCCGAGGTCCAGCGCCCACCGGACGCCCTCGGCCTCGTAGATGAAGGATCCGACATCCATGTGTCCGTGACTGGCCGAGGGCGTGCCCGCCTTGACGGCGATCCACGCGGACGCGGGATTCGTCCACGACGTGCGGAACGCGGCCAGAGGATTCGGCCCGCGGCCGAGCCATGCCGTCGTGGCGGGCACGGCCGGCTTCTCCATCGCAGCGGCCCAGATCAGGGTGAGCGGAAAGGTCCGGTCCGGTGCGCCGCCGCCCGACGCCTTCACGTCCGCGATGTCACGATCGAGCAGCGGCAGTTCGAACCACAGCCAGTCGGGCCGCCTCGCTCGTGCAGCGAACCAGTGCATGGCGGCGGACGAACCCATGCCCGATCCGCAATCGCTGAAGT
Source organism: uncultured Verrucomicrobiota bacterium (assembly GCA_964423465.1). Taxonomy (GTDB): domain Bacteria; phylum Verrucomicrobiota; class Kiritimatiellia; order PWTM01; family PWTM01; genus VGWF01. Next base: position 9,395 of record CAYRFK010000129.1, read on the forward strand.
TGTAGGGGCGCAGCGACGGACCGGTCATGTGCAGCATGAAGTCGCCCGTCTTGAGGAACCCCTCGCCCTGTGTGAGCCCAAAATCGGTGCCCAGCGCCGACTCCAGCATGGCGATCGCCATCACGTTGAACGTTGTGCCGTAGCCCCAGTAACCCGGTCCCTCGGGGTAGGTGCCGTCCGGGACGTAGACCTTCATGGCGTAGGGAAGGCCGGCGATCGCGCGGGCGACCACCTCCGCGGCGCGGCCCGGGTTGTCCTCCAGCAGCGCCAGCGCGCCCGCCATCATCCCTGCGTGGCAGACTTGGTTCCAGTTGTTGCCCCCCTTCTCCCATCCGTGACGCGAGCCGGCTTTGAGATACGGTCCAAGCCCCTTCGCCTCGATTGCGGCGCGCACGGTGTCGCGGACCTTCGGGTCGAGATCCTTGTGAAGCCAGTCGTAGCCGATCGCCATCGCAAGGGTCATCTCGGCGGTGTCGAGGAAGTGCGATGGGTTCCAGTCCGGCATCGCGGCAGCAGCCTCCATCTCGCGGATCGCACGATCGACGTACCGGCGATCGCCGGTCATGCGGGCCTGGAACGCCAGATGAACGATGCACGAGAGGGCCTCGCGAGACCGGCCGAGCAGGCGGCGCCCCTCCTTGCGGTACACCACCGGCTTCTCCCGGAGCATCCGTTCGGCGCAGAGCCCCACGGCCCCGGCCACCTCCCGCAGACGCGGATCCGCTGCCGTCTTCTGCGCCATGACCTTCTCGCCGCCGGCCGGCCAGAACAGCCGGGGATGCCCCGGAGCTGCCGCAACCCGCGCAGCAAGATCCGCCGGCATCGGATCGGCGGCGCCGGCCGCCCCCGCACACACACCCACCGCCGCAAGGACCGCCCATCCGGAATGAATCGCTCTCATCCGGCCAGACTACTGAAATCCCCCGGATCGGAACACCGCCAATTCCTCGCGACGGAGGCGGGCGCAACCACGTCCTTGACCGCGGCCGGCACACCTCGCATCATGCCGACCTGCCGTCCGGCAGCCGCATGGGCGTCCGTCGGACCACGGCAACCAACGCGTCGACGGGGGACGGAATGGCGAAACGCGAACTGTGGGCCTCGCGCATCGGTGTAATTCTTGCCATGGCGGGCAACGCCATCGGCCTCGGCAACTTCCTCCGCTTCCCCGTGCAGGCCGCGCAGAACGGCGGCGGCGCGTTCATGATCCCCTACTTCGTCGCACTTCTGATCTTCGGCATCCCGCTGGCATGGTGCGAATGGGCGATGGGCCGTCTCGGCGGAGAGAGCCGCCACGGCAGTTCCCCGGGCGTTTTGAACATGCTCTGGAAGCACCCGGCGGCGAAGTACCTCGGCGCCCTCGGCATCTGCCTTCCGCTCGGCGTGCTGATCTACTACCTGTACGTCGAGTCGTGGACGCTCTCCTATTCTTTCTTTTCCGTCCTCTGGGACTTCATCGGCACGTCCTCGATCGCCGAAATGAAGTCATTTCTGACCGACTACCAGGGTGTGGAGACGAAGGCCGGCGTCACGGTGATGGCGTACGTCTTCTTCCTCCTCACCGTCGGCGCGAACTACTGGATCATGTCCGGCGGCATCGCCAAGGGCATCGAGCGGCTGGCCCGGATCGGCATGCCGGCCCTTCTGATCCTGGCTGTGCTTCTTGTCGTCCGAGTCTTCACGCTCACCCCGCCCGATCCGGCGCACCCGGAGAACAACGTGGTGAACGGCCTCGGCTTCGTATGGAATCCCGACCTCGCCAGCCTGAAGAGTGCCAAGGTCTGGCTCGCGGCGGCCGGACAGGTCTTCTTCACGCTCAGCGTCGGTTTCGGGTCGATCCAGTGCTACGCAAGCTACATGCGCCGCCGCGACGACATCGTGGTCACGGGCCTCTCCTCCTCCGTGCTCAACGAGTTCGTCGAGGTGATCCTTGGCGCGTCGATCGCCCTCCCCGCGGCCTACGTCTTCTTCGGCCACGCCGGCACCGTCGAAATCGCGAAAAGCGGCTCGTTCAACCTCGGGTTCGTCGCCATGCCGGCTGTGTTCCAGCAGATGGCCGGCGGAGCCGTCTTCGGCCTCTTCTGGTTCTTCCTCCTCTTTATCGCGGGGCTGACCTCGTCGGTCGCACTCGCGCAGCCGGCCATCGCGTTTCTTCAGGATGAACTCGGCTGGTCGCACAAGCGGGCGCTGCGGACCGTATGGATCTTCCTGACGCTGGCCGGCCACATCCCGATCTTCGGCCTCGCCGCCGGCGCGCTGGACGAGATGGACTTCTGGGCCGGCACGATCGGGCTGGCCTTCTTCGCGCTGATCGAGTGCATCATCTTCATCTGGATCTTCGGTGCGAAGCGCGCGTGGGACGAGATCCACATCGGCGCCGAGGAGCGTATTCCGCCCGTGTTCTACTACATCCTGAAGTACGTCACGCCCGTCGCGCTCCTCGCCATTCTCATCGCGTGGGGCTGGCAGCAGGGAGCCGACTTCGTCACCATGAAGGGCGTCGACCCCGCTCACCGCGCCTGGCGCTGGGCCGCCCGCGGCCTGCTTCTCGGCATGATCGCAGCAACCTGCGGGCTGGTTCACATGGCCTGGCAGCGCAAACGGGAGGCCGTACCATGACCCGCGCCGGATGGATCCTCTTGATCGCGAGCTGGGCGGTGATCCTCTACTGGACGATCTGGTGCTTCCGTCGCGTCCTGATGTCCAAGCGCCACTGGACCAAGCCCGAGGACGACATTACGCAACTTCGGCACGGCGAGTTCGGGGACGAGGAGAAGCGATAGGCAAACGGACCTGCACCGGCGACATCCGCGGGAGTCGCCGGTCGCGGCGAACGGGCGGCGGGGCCGCCGCCCCTCCCGGGTCATGCGACCACGGATACGGTCCGGGTATCGCGCGAAATGTCCTACCGCTGCACCCGGCCGGAACCGGAGCCCTTCATCAGCGATTCGATCTCCGCGCGGCTGGAGTAGTTGAGGTCGCCGACGACCGAGTGGGCGAGGCAGGAGGCCGCCGCGGCGTAGGCGATGGCGGTCGGGGCTGCGGACAACTCCGGCGTGTTGAGTGCGAAGATCAGGCCGGCACCGAAGGCGTCGCCGCCGCCGACCCGGTCGACGATGTCGCGGATTTCGTAAGGGGAATAGATGCCGCCGCGCTGCGGCGCGAAGACGGCCGTGTCTGTCGCGGCCTCGTACAGCATGCCGCCCCAGTTGTTGTGCGTCGCCGAGACGCTCTCGCGAAGCGTGATCGCCACGCGCGAAACGTTTGAAAACTGCTTCACCAGCGCGCGCGCGACGTCCGGGTAGTGCGCGACCGACAGCTTGCCGGCATCGACGTCGGTGCCGGCCGCGTGGATGCCGAGCACCTCGGCGGCGTCCTCTTCGTTGGCGATGACCAGGTCCACGTACGGCAGCATCCCGCGCATCGTGCGCTCCGCCAGATCGCGCGGCTTCACGCCCGGCTCCCAGAGCCAGAGCTTCTTTCGGAAGTTGAGATCGCACGAGACCGTCAGACCGCGCGCCTTCGCCTCCCGCACCGCCGCCAGCGCCGCCTCGGCCGCGGCGCGCGAGATCGCCGGCGTGATGCCGGTCGTATGGAACCAGCCCGCGCCGGCGAACGCGCCGGCCCAGTCGTACTCCGCCGCCGGCGTCACGCCGATCGCCGAGCCGTCGCGGTCATAGATGACGTTGCTCGGCCGCTGGTTCGCGCCGTTCTCGAAGAAATAGAGTCCCAGGCGTCCCTTGGACGTGCGCACGATGAACCGCGTGTCGACACCGAGGCCGCGCAGCAGCGCCAGGCAGGCATCGCCGATCGCATGCTTGGGCAGCGCCGTCATGAACGTCGCGGGGGCACCCATGTAGGCGAGCGACATCGCCACGTTCGCCTCCGCGCCACCGAACGTCAGGTTCAGCGCACCGGGCAGCGACTGGCGGAACTTCAGGAACCCGTCGGGGGCGAGCCGACCCATCACTTCGCCGAAGGTCACGATGGATTGCATGGGAGTCTCCAAGACTGATCTCACGAGCATCGAACGGATCTAGCCCTTCGCCGCCGCGGTGCGGGTGGCGGTGACGATGGCCCGGGCTGCGGCGGCGCGGGCGGTGATGGCGGCCCAGTCCTGCTTCTGGATCAGGTCGCGAGGTGCCAGCCACGATCCACCGAGCGCGGCGATCGAGGCATCGGCCAGGTACGAGGCCATATTCTTCTCGGTCAGCCCGCCGAGCGGCATGTACTTCACCCCGAGATGCGCGTAGGGCGCGGCCATCGCCTTCAGATAGGCCAGACCGCCTGACGCCTCGGCCGGGAAGAACTTGAGGAGGCGGCATCCGAACTCGAGGGCGCGCTCCACATCGGAGGGCACCGTGATGCCCGGCGCAAAGGAAAGCCCCGCGTTCACGGCCGCCTCGAGAACGCGTGGATTGGTGCCGGGCGAAACGCCAAACGCGCCGCCTGCCTCGACGACCTGCCCCACCTGCTCCGGCGTGAGGATCGTCCCGATGCCCGCGAGCATCTGCGGCACCTCGGCGCGGATCAAGCGAAGCGCATCCAGCGCGGCCGGCGTGCGGAGCGTCAGCTCCATGCCGTCGACCCCGCCGGCCAGCAGGGCCTTCGCCAGCGGCGGGCCGTCCGCCGCCCGGTCGATCACGAGCACCGCCACCACCCCCGCGGACTCCAGCCTGGCCTGCATTGTCGGTTCAAAAGCCGGTTTCATCATCATTCCCTTCCATGGATCGCCCCGGGCGCGCCGGGAC
>CAYRFK010000130.1:0-14074 GCA_964423465.1 uncultured Verrucomicrobiota bacterium
CTCAAGTTGGCAACTTCCATGACCCGGTTGAACCCATCCTCGTTCTGCATGAAGTGCCGGACTCCAGCCGCCACCCGCCCGACCGTCAACTTGGGGCCGGCTTCGATGTCTACAACCGAACCAGGCTCCTTGCGTTCCTTCTTTTCGTAGAGCTTGAACTCATCAACGCCCATCAGCTTCCGCCAGTAGAAACCCTCGGGGCATTCCTTCGGCGCATTCTTCGCCTTCACGATCTGTCCCAGAATGTAGTTGGCCATTGCGGTGATTCCTAATTGTTGTGGTGGTTCCGAACTCCGTCGCCTGATTGCGTCGGAATTTTCGGTATCGTGCCATTGCTGACGGCGCTGATCAATGACCATCGCATCCCGTCGCAGGCACATCGCAGGTCCATAGGCAGACGGGACAGGCTTCGGAGTGTCTGGAATGCACCGACGCCGAGATGCTTGCCGGCGATGCTGACGACGGTGACGCCACCGGCCAACGACAACTACGCTCGCACCGTCGTTTCCCGCCCACCTGCCCTGTAGCGTCCGCCGGGGCGAAGGCCGAAAGGCCTCCGGTTGTATAATCACCCATGAACCTAAACCAAACGATCGTTGAGAGTCGGGGCGTTCCAAACAATTCGGGCAATTCGAGCATTTTGCCGTTTTCGCCTGTTGCGAAGCCTCAAATGCCGTCCGTACGGCGGCTTACGCCAAAAGAAATGACCGGGAAGCCTTCAAACGCCCCTGTTATGAGCGCACGTGAAGAAGAAACCTTCGAGGGGGCTAGGAAGTATGCCCCCAGCCGGGTTGGATTCTTTTTGAAGGCTTTTTCGGGGGGTAGCCGAAAGGCGGCCATTGTGGCCAAATGCATCGAGTGCACGGCCTATCAGCCGGCAGAGGTGGCCCTGTGTACCATTGAAGGCTGTCCGCTCTGGCGATACCGGCCGTACCGGGGCAGGAAGAAGGCTGCCCCTGCGGGCGAGGCGGACCCGGTCGTTTTTTTGCGTGGCAATGAGCCGGCCCGGCCCCGATCAGGCGAAGACATGGTGAGATAAGGTTCCAAGCCCAAGAGGAAGCGGTAAACCGCCTTGATTTCGCCATCGAGCCGCACCACCATCACGGTGTTGCCGCATGTGACCTGCTGGAGATCAGGTGGCTGCGACTCTGCAAAGGACCAGTGGGCAGATGAGATAGTTGGGGCGACAGAATCATGAGAAGAATAAGTGCATATATCACCATGGCGCTTGCCTTGGCCTGTGCACAAAGTCAGGCGGATGATGTCTATTTCGGCGGCCACGGTGACACCGGAAGTCAATGGACGGGTTACAGCGTCCAATTGTCTGCCGCTGGGCTGACGAACTGGACAGCATACACTCTCAGCCGTCGAGGCGGAATTCAACGGGCACCGGCAACAGTTCATACGGCCGGTACGAACAAATGGTCGCTGATCTTCGACGAACACATCTTCACCGGCAACACACAGGCGTATGGTCTGGCCAAACATGAGTTGGTTGTCATCAGAGTAAAGGTGGGCGAGAGCGTTACCGTTCAGGACGGATTGACGGAGTTGATCCTGAAGAGGATGTCACCAGAGCAATTGAAGCGAGTTGAGAAAGGCGGCCCCAACCAAGCGGCGGAGGCTACCTCGGGCCTGCGGCCCTCGGAACCTCGCCGCTGACGTTCGCAGGAAAAGATGAAGAAGATAACAGAACAGACCATGGCTCGTCACATGCTTGCCCACCGAGACAAGGGCTACTCGGTTTTCTACGTGCTCCGGCTTTCGGCATGGAGATATGCCCTTCTTGTCGGGCTTCTTCTGTTGTCGGTGGTTGCGTTGCGTTCAACTGATGACTACACGGTCAAAGGGTTCTGTCTGTGGGCCAGCGGAATGTTCCTTGGAGCGCTCTGTCGTGACATCGCCTGGTTCCGGCGCATCAAGCGGTCATGGCCGTTCACACAGAAGATCACCGACTGGCAAAAGGTGGAGGAAATTGCAGAGGGAAAGGAAGCTGCGAATCGGGTCCCCGTGACTGACTGAGGCTATCAGCCAGCCACAGGTCCACACCCCCGGCATGCGGGTCCGCACCGGGCGGTTCCGATTGGCCCTGAGCATTTGCTTCGTGAACACGGGCGTTCGATCAAGCGAACGGCTTCCAGGACCGATACCCGTGCCTTTTTGTCCACCGTGGGCATCATGGCGGGCATTTCAACGGCCGCCGCCGCCGGAATGGCGTCGGCTGACCGACCCAGCCCGAAGTTTCCGCAGGATCTTAAGCTTGTGACAGGTTTGTCACAGGCTGCCCACGGCGATTTCCGCCCGATCGGACAGCCATCAGGGTATGGCAAACTTGCCATAGCTGGCTGGAGGCGGAGTTCAGGCTGCGGGGCATCGCCGTGGCTTTCCCAATTCCCAGCATGTTCGAGATCGGCCCAGCGACCGAGCTGGCAGCATCGGACTTTCATTTCGAGTGAAAAGGGCGGACTTACGCTCTTCCGAACGCCAGCCGAACAAAGTGCTCGTGCTTGAGTTTCGGATCAACGAGAACGGTAACATCGCTCCAGTATTCACTTTTCAAAAGCCCCCCCGAGAGACCCCGGAGCGTCTCTTGGGCCGTTTGCTTCTTGTTTGGGTAGAAGTGAAAGTGGATCTGAACGGCAATGGAGCCGGATTCAGCGTCCACCATCTCCTTGAGCTTGTGAAAATCCTTCTCGTACGGCTTCCGGTTGTCTGAGTAGAACATCTTGAGCTCCAGATAGACGGGACAATGCGGGGCGTCGATCCAGAGGTCAATTCTGTCCTTGGCAAGCCCTGGAAACTCAAGAAAGACGATGTCGCCGAGCGTCTCTTTCAGACGACAGTATAGTTCGCAACTGATCAGGCGCTCGAACCCAAGATACTTTGTCTTTCGATGCGGTCTGTACTTACGGTCCGCTGCAATGAAATGAGGCATTCGGTGAGTCTCAAGATGCATCAAGGCCGCATCAATCTGCGTAAGGATGGGTTGAGCAGCGACCGGGATGATCGAACTCGTACACATGTGTATCTCTCCTTCTGCTGCCAGCTTTCCCAAAGGACGACGGCCCTGTCGGCTCACGCTCCGCCTGTTTTCGCAATCAAGGCAGCTCATCCAGCTCAATCCAGAAGAAGCCCGTCGCATTGGTTCCGCCTTCAGCCTGTCCGGGCGTCGTAAAGCGATTGCTCGGAAGGTTGTTGGTCAGCGTCGTATAGGCATCGTGGGGCAGCGATGTCGCACGGTTCACCCGGTAGAGCCGGCCTGTCGAGCCCGACCACTGAAGGTCGACTGTGCCGTTGGTCCCGATCGAGAGGTCCGTAATCCCGAAAACGGACACGCTATTGGTGGGATCGGTGCCTGCGGCGATCTCCAGTTGGTCGGCTTGCCCATCGTTGTCACTGTCGGCAAGGAGTGGGTTCGTGTGGTACGTGTTGACCTCGTCGCCGTCGCTGATGCCGTCGCCATCGGTGTCGGTCTTCAGCGGATCGGTGCCGAGCGCCTGCTCCTGTGCCGTGGTCAGCCCATCGCCATCCGGGTCATCGGTCAGCGTCAGGGCGATATCGGCAATCTGAACCACGGCGTTCGTCGTTCCTCGGCTCACCAGAGTGAAGACTAGGGTGTTGGTTTCATGGACGAACGCAAGAACCTCAACCTCCGCATTGATGAAACCATCACGGGAGATGGGCAGGTCAGATCCAATGTACAAGGCAGGATTGTCACCCCAGTGCAGCGTCAGGAAATCCCCGTCCCCCGGACTGGCGAATCGGTAGCGGAACTTGAGCGACTGGGCACCCATCGGCATGGCGAAGTTCTTGAATATCCCCGCATCGGCCTGCTCGGCGACCGTATAGACGCCGGTTGACAGGGAAACCGATCCGAAGGTCTGAAATCCGTCAAGCGGCTGGTCCGACAGTCCCGCCGATACCTGCATCGCCGATGCCGCTGTCAGCCGTGCGGTCCGGCTCGCCCTTGGCCCATACAGGAACGGAGAGAAGTAGAAACCATCTCCCGCTCGCCCGACAATCGTGGCTTCCCTGTACCATTCGTGAGCAAGGGAATGGTTGAACCACAAGGGACTCCACCAAGTCACAGCGACCTGGCGGTAGTATGTCCCCGGAAAGATGCCGAACACGGTTGGTGCGAAGGAGCCCAGAATCGAGGATGTGTACCTCTCAACCACGCCGGGAATTGGGTATTGCGTGAAGTGCCTGCGAAGTGGAATCGGTGTGTCCAGCATCGTGGCTCGATCAACGATGACATTGTACTGGCTCTGCTTGAGGACGGTCGCACACTCGCCGACCACGAATCCGCCGGCGCTATGTCCGATCAAGTGAATCGGCTTTGCCGAGTTGACATAGCCCAGCCCGGCGTTCCCGTATATCCAACTGGCCATCTCAACCCCACGGTTCACGGCAATTGGCTGAATCAGAGCAACGTCTGTGACCAGATTGAGTATGCCCAGAGTGTCCGCAGTCGCCCGCCATATCCAACTGCTAAACAGGCCGGAACCAGCATATTCGTCCGGATTGGAGCCATCTTCCCAATCATAGATGGCGATATTGGGCATTGGCTTCCCGTCCTTCCGCAGCCTCGACTCAATGCTCGTGGCCATGGAACACAGCCACGGAACATCCCCCTGCGACCACAAGCCGTGAGTAAGCACTATCAGCCCGTTGTCCTTGCGTGACGCATCGAAGACAAAGGTTTGGCCGTTTGCGGAAAGCATCCGCCCCTCGGCCATGTCTGCCGCAGGAAACCTTGGTAGCGGTTGGTTGGCCACCGGCGGCTTGTTGAATGTGACCCAACGAGAAGCCTTGGCCGTCAGTCCTCCGGAATCCGATACGTCTACCGTAACCAGCCTCTTCCCGGCCACGCCAGAGACCGCAACGTGATCCAAGCTCCCATTGTGTTCGCCTGCTATGGGCGTCCCATCCAGACGCCAGGAGTAGGTCAGACCTCCGCCCCCCGATACAGTCGATGCAATTGATAGCCGCCAACCGATCCCATCGTTCTCTACACTGGCAGCCCCAAGCCGCACACCGATCCCCGCTTCGACAACGACATCGAGCGGAGCGGATACGACCCGGCCCTCCGGTCTCGTGTATGAAGCGGCAACTCGAACAGCAGCCGGCACTGACGGGTATCCCGCAGCCAAGGTGTTGCCCCACATGCGTGTGCCGCCGGTAAGATCCCCGACTATCTGCCACTGGCACAGTGCGGTCACATCGACCCTCGTCGAGTCCGCCAAGGCGACGGTGCTGGCGTAGGAAGATGAACTCCCGGCGGAAACTCTCGACGGGCCCGAGATCGCCAGATTGCCCAGAGGCGGCCCATCGAAGAGATAGCTGACAGTCGGGCTGGCTTCAAAGGTCAGGTTCTCGTCACCCGGCCAATCGAAATACTGGTAACTCACTACTGGACTTGCGACGTTCGGCTGGGACGGAGAACCGGTCAACGTGTCATGGTACTGATAACTGACAATCGGACTTGCCACGTTCGGTTGAGCCGGCGGGTCGGTCAAGGCGTCAAGATACTGGTAACTCACGAGCGCCGACGCAGCATCGGGATCGGCGGCGATGCCAGGCAAAGGCGGGCCCACTCCTATGAGCCCGAGCGCCAATCCGACTTTCGTCGCTATTCTCATGGTCACGCCTGCGGAGCGGTGCCAAGCGTCAGTTCCGAGAAGACATGGAATAGCGCTTTCCTGATTCAGTGAGGTAGGCAATCTGTTGACTGCCGCCAAGCGTCGCCGTCACCTCGACGGCGGCGAATCGCTCGCCGCTTGCCGTCCATCCCGTTGCCGCAAGCGACTTGCTGCTCGTGGGCTTTCCGACGGCACCATAGAGGCTGCCCGCAATGCCGCTGACGGCCTTGGCCTGAATCGTGCCGCCGCCCCGAGGCATGTTCAAGGACACCGTTGCCGTGCTCGATGCTTGCGTTCCTGTGTTGTTCAGGCCCACAGCACGAACGGTCGATCCATTGGCCGGCTTCAAGTCGACGATGATCTCGGTGTTCAAGGGGATGTTGACGCACTGCACGACGATGGCAATGGGGTTTTGCTGGTTGCCCGGAACGACCACATCGGGCGTGATCAACGAGCCGGCCGGACTTGCTGCAACTGCAGCACCCGCTACGCTTTGGATGGACAGAGCGACAGCCTGATTCGGCGGGGGAAGGATTATTGGCTGGAAACCACTTGTCTTCATCCCCGTCGTTGGTCCGTTGAAAGTAATACTCAACCCATCCAGACGGATTCGACCTGAACCTGCACTGTCGAAGTAGTAGCCAGTGCCGTAAGGATAGTTATTGTACTGTCCATACAAGGCCGAACCTCCGCTCGTATTCAAGGTGCCGCCTCCCGAAAGCGCTGTCGCAACAAGTCGAATTGCCCCCCCCGCTGCCTGCGCCACCAGTCCCATAGTAGTATGTGCCATAACCGGAATAGTATACGTCATAACGTCCATCTCCACCTCGAGCCGTAATGCTGCCGGAGACGGCTAAAGCGCCGGATACTGCAATCAGTATGGCGCCGCCACCACCACCTCCTCCATACTCTCGTCCACCCGAGCCACCAGACCCGCCAACCAATGGCAATGAATAGCTGTTGCCATAGACGGGACCGGACGGGAATTGGGGCTTTGGAAAGTGATTTGCGTCTCCTGTGTTCGTGTTACAGTCCCCGACAGTCCCGAAGGAGGCGTTGCCCCCATAGTAGTTGATTTGCGTTCCGACACTACCGGCACCGGGACCAAGTCCTGCCCCAGGCAGTGATTCTGAACTGAGAGCTGCGTTCCCGGCCATCCAACCACCAGGACCTCCTTGTGCCCCGTCGACAGTCCTGGTTGTGTTCGATCCATTGACCGACACTGTGCCCGCTATCGTGCAGTTGCCCTGCACAAGCCAAATGACCGGCGAATTGTTCGCATTCGGGATGAACGACACCGTCACGCCCGATGGAATGCTGACCGATGTGTAGTGGTAGATCCCATCCGGGTGGTCGGCCATATTGATGACGGTGTTGTTTGTCGGGGTGAAGGCTCCATCATGCCCGTCGCTGCCGCTGTTGACTTGACCCGCCGCCGGCATGACGAGTCCCACCAAGCAAGCGATCATGAAGCCAAGAAGGCAGGTCTCTTGTCGCCGTGTTTTGGAATTCCGCAAGAAGGCCGTCGTGTCCTTGTCGGTTCTTCCTGTCCCTGTGCTTCTCCCAGCCAATAACGAGATCCGAGAGCATCGTCACCGAAATCGATGCTCGCAAGTTGATGGGGTTTTTGCACGCCCCTGTCTGCAAGTCAATGCCTCTTATCGCCGCCATGGGGCCGATGGGTGTTCTACGGCGGTGTCCGCTCGACAGCGAACAGTCGAAAGGCCTGCCTGCCTGCTCGAAGGCATCCAGTGGAAAGGACCGTCAGTGGATCGAAACGCCAGGGAGCGGCACCACACACTGTGGCGACAGTGTGCGCACATGTCGATCGATCGGCAATCGTCAGGCAGCAGGAACTGGGTCGTCGCCTGACTCACGTCTCGTCGTCGGTCGGCCGGGATGCTTGGTCGTCGAAGATCCTCTGGATCTCGGCGAAGGCCGACAGCGAGTTCGCCGCTGCGATAAGCAACGGAGCGATCTCGCCTTGCGGGGCACCCTTGCGGACCCTGCCCAGCGCATCAATCACGGTGTCCCGCACAGTGTTGGCCCATATGCCGTAGCGTGAAGGAGCGGCTCCGTCCCCGCACGCCTGATCGACGGCTGCACGCTTGAGTCGAGGCCCGAGCATGCCGCCGCTGCCGCCATCGCCATAGGCCTCGCTGATCCGGAGTCTGCGGCTGCGATCATACTCGTCGATTACCCGCTCGATCCTTGCCACGTCCTCTTCGGTCATCTTCATCGTGAGCTCCCCCGTTTGTGCGAAGTACTCCCCGTCGAGCGTAGCACCGGGACTCCGGAGGGGCCACATGAACTCCCCGACCAAGCCATGCAGAACACTGGCGTACGGACTGGGGTTACAGACAGCCCGGAATGCTTCCAATGACGAAAGATCCCCCAGCAAACTGGAAGCACATGTGGTTCCGCAGCCCCAAGACTGGAAGCGTTTCCCATAGGACTGGAAGTAGAAGAGGAGTTCTGCTTCCAGTTCATGGGTTCCTTTGCACGCATGGTTTCGATGGTTCCGATGCGGGTCAGGCAGCGGCCGTGGCGACGGAGGTGGCGGCAGGAGCAGCGACGGACGTAGCGACCGACGGGGCGGGCTTCAGTGCGGTCCTCGCCAGCCGCTCCATCTGGTTCATGCCGTCCTGGATCAGCTCGGGGCAGACGGTGGCGTAGACGGTCGTGGTCGTGATGCGGCTGTGTCCGAGCTGCTGCTGAACCATCCGCAGATCCCGGGTAGCCTGATAGAGCAGCGAGGCATTGGTGTGTCGGGCGTCATGAAGCCGGTGCCCGTTCGGGGCATACTTGTGCCACCGCTTCCAGAGTCCAGTCGGGGTGTAGCACTCGCCCCTGGCGTTGCGGATGACGTAGCTGTCGGGGGTGAGTTCGCCCTGCTCGGACTTCCAGACCAGATAGTCCTTGAGTATCCGTTTGAAATCCTTGCCGATGTGGACGGTGCGGCCCTTGCCGTTCTTACCCCGCCGCACCACGACATGGCTCCTGCCATTACCGATGCTGATGTCCTGTAGCATGAGGTTGCAGATCTCGAAGCGGCGAAGTCCCGTGTAGAGGGCGCAGTAGATGATCATGGCATCCCGGACGAGCGGCTTCCGCCGTCGGGCCTTGCCCCGGAGCATCAGCTCCTCGGCCTTCGCCAGCAGCGTCCCGACTTCCTGGCGGGTCAAGAAACGCTCCGGCCCCGGCTCCCAATGCTTGTTGCCGTCGATGTTCATGGGTCGTCCTCCCCATCACTCGAACTGACACACACCGCACTCCCGCAGGGACAGGAACCCAGGCCGTGCCGGCTGATCGCCGTTCGCCTCAATCGCCCGCCCGATGATGACGTGGTCCATGAGCTTGATGCCGATGATCCGGCCGGATTCGATGAGCTGTTTCGTAACTCGAAGATCCTCTGCGCTCGGAGCCGGATCGCCGGAGGGATGGTTGTGGACGACTACGATCGACGTCGCCCCATCAATCACGGCGGGGCGGAACACTTCACGGGGATGGACCATGGTCGCATCGGCGACGCCCAGCGAAACCATGTGCCGGTTGAGGACGATGTTGCGGCCATTCAGGGAGAGCACATGCAGGCTCTCCTGGGCCAGCCCCTCGAGGTCTCGGCAAGCCATATGGGCTTCCGCTGGCATGGAGACTCGCTGGCCGCCGCCGTCCCGGAGGAGAGGCAACTGGACCAGTGCAACGGAGTAGTTCAAGCGGCCCTCCCGCTGGCGTTGCCTGTGATGAGCCCCACGGCCTTCGCCGCCGCCACCCGCCCCCGTGGCCCCTTCCGCACGAACCCCTTGCGGATCAGGAAGGGCTCGATGGCCTGGGCCAGCGTCTCCTCGCTCTCGCCGACCGACGACGCCAGCGTGGAGAGCCCCAGCGGCTCTCCGGCCTCGACCAGGGTCGCCAAATAGGCCATGTCGACCTTGGTCAGGCCCTCGGGACTGATCTCCTTCAGCGAGAACGCCTCATCAATGGCCGCAGCGTCCGGGGCCGATCCCGTGCCGGCGCAGTATTCAGAAAGCCACCGCAAGTTGGAGATGGCATTTCGGGCAGTGGATCGGGACCGCTTGGCCACCTCCATCGCAAGAACCTTCGTGATGGAGAACCCCATCTTGCCGGCCGCATTCAGAACGATCGTGGTCAGGTCCTGGTCCGAGTACGGCTCCAATGTCAGGCACTGCACGAACCGTGACCGCAGGGGATCGCTCACCAGCCCCGATAGAGTCGTCGCCCCGATGCAAGTGAACGGAGGCAGTTGCACCATGGTGGTTGTCTGCTCCCGCTTCCCCATCCCCAGCGATTTCATGAGCTCGTCGTAGCCACCCTGCGTGACCGGGATGCGGCCATCTTCGAGAGCTGCGTAGAGCACTTCCTCGACTCCTCTGGGCAAGCCGTGGATCTCGTCAATAAACAGCACGTCGTTGGGCTTGAGCCGAGTCAGATGCTTCGACATTTGCTCGGTGGCTTGCAGGTTGCTGGCCACGACCTCCACCAAGCGGCTGCCCATTTCCGCAGCGACGATCCTTGCCAGCGAGGTCTTGCCCAGCCCCGGCGGGCCCGAGATCAGGACATGTGGCACACAGCCGCCTCGCTTCTTGGCGGCCCTGCACAGAATCTCCAGCACCTTCTTGGGCTTCTCCTGGCCCACGAAGTCGGCAAATGTTGCTGGCCTGATCTCGGTCGTCATTGGATTCGTTCCTATCGGCTGCGGCTATCCCGGTCGTCCCGCCGGTCACCGAACGAGGTCATGCGTCCGTCGAAGATGCGAACCTCCTGGTCGCCGTACTTTGACCGCAGAAGGTTCCGGGCGTTCTGTTCCGAAGCGGCTGTAATCCGCTCCTTGACCATTCCGCCACCGCTTTTCGGGACTGAATAACCGATCTCGTACTCGTTCATTTCGGCCTCCTTCTATCGTCTCTTCCTTGGCGCTTGGCTGGACACATTCACTCTCCGCAGTGCTGGTGCTCCAAGCGATTAGTGAGCCTCAATGACAGAAAAATGAATCGCATCCAGTGGATGGGAGCGGCAGGCATTCCAGCCCGATCCGGCAGAGCCGGATGCATGTTTCCCGTGATAGCCCTCCAATGACTTCACTTTGCATCCTCGCAACATCGCCCCTCTATTTCATTAGACTGTGTGCGTGCGTGGCGACAAGCGACCGACGACAAGCGACTAAAGTGGCCCCCTGTGAGAAGCACGTTGCGTTCATGCGGCTCATTCCGCCGTCTCCCCCGACTCGCTGCCGCTGATGTCGTCGGGCAACGCCACCGGGTCAGCCGGCCGTGCGTCCCAGGCGGAGTCGTCGGCGTTCTGGACAATCCCGCTCGACAGCCGATCGATGGCATGTCGGGCTTCGTCCTTGCCGATGGTCACGAGGCCCGGATGAGGATCAAAGAAGCACTCCTCGCAGAAAGCCGCCAGTACAGCCTTGGCTGCCCGATAGAAGCCTTTCGACTCGATCGAGAAGTCGGCAATTTCACGGATGCCAGCCTCCGTCGGGAGTATGATGATCTCCTTCGGAGCGAGCAGCCGGTTGAAGCCGTCGAGGATGGTCGTAACCAGGGCGTGGGCGACAGCGTCGTGCGTGGGGTCCGGAAGGCGCACCACGCATCCGATCCGGTTCACCAGCTCATCGAGGTATCCGTACTCCTTCATAGCGTCCTGAATGCGGACATGCCGGCGGCTCCCCGCCTCGCTGGCGACGCCGACGCCGAAACCGATGCCCTTCCCGACCGACTTCCGGCCAATGATCTCGTCGAGTCCGGAGAACACCCCCGCCAGCAGGTAGCCGGTAAGCCTGCCGTCGAAGAGGAATGGACGGCTATCGTACTGCCGGCGACCGCCCACCAGAAAGGGGGTCGCAGATTGTAGTTTGTTCAGGATTTCCTGCTGGATGGCCAGGGTGCAGATGTCGCCACCCGAGCCATGGCGGCTGTACCGGGTGCTCTTCTTGTCCCACTCGTCCAGCAGAATGACCCCCTTCGCCGCTTCCTGGGGGTCGCCGCCAACCGAATTGATGAGCAGCCTGTAAGGTTCATCTAGGTCGGCTCCGACGAAGCCTTGGGAGGTCAGAACCGTGGAATCGTATTGGACGAGCGGAATTTTTGAGTGGGCCGAGAGACGGGAAGCGAGGTAGCTTTTTCCGGCCCCACTCGAGGCCACCAGGCACAAAACCATTTGCGAGACCGACTGATCGTCCGGCCCAGCCTTCAGCATCTCCGCCCGGGCGGCGTGCATGGCGAATCGGCTCGCCAGCACCTTGACCACCGGAGCGAGGGGCAGCCCGACATCCTGAAGCACCGCATCGTACAGCTCCTTCGCAGTCGGAATCCGCTTCTGGGCTGGCTGGGACTCTCCCTGCCGGCCTCTCTTGAGCCTGGCGAGATCCATGCGCTGGATATCGAAATGGCCCATGGATTTCTGCCCGCCCGATATCCACAGGATCGTCCGCTGGGGCAAGAGCAGCCGCCCCGTCCATCGTTCGCCTTCACTCCGTGCCAGGACGATTAGATCCTCGGTCACCATCCGGCCGAGGCAGTCTCTCTGCAACAGGAGCTGCTCGCAGGGCTGGCCACGGCCGTCCGAAATGACCCGTGCGACATCCTCGATATGGGTGCATCCGCTGTTCTCCCCGAGCATCTGCCAGGACAGGAGGGCGATCGTCTTGAGCTTGGCGGGGTCATCCTTTTCGGCGCAGTTCTGGTGGAGTCCGAAGAACCGCCGTGCCGGTGACGCCCGAAGCTGCTTCAGGAGCCGCTCGATCTCGGCCTCCATCGCTTCCGGACGACAATCAGACGAAGAGGTGCCCGAGGGATTGCGGCCCATCCCCCGGCTCTCGCAGAGAGTCTGCCCCAATGCCAGGATCGCCGCCGGCAACTTCAAATCGAGGATTTCGGTCTTGGCAGCCATGATCACTCCATTGGCATCAAATGCACCGACGCCCTGCATCGGATCGGTGCGAAGGAGAACCCCGATGGTTCGATCCGGTCGTGACCACTGCGGGGCGGTTCGTTTGGATCGGGCCTGCAGGTGGCCAGCAGTTCGGGCGGCAGTCCCTTGGGCGGGTCAGCAGGATCGTAGAGAGCGCCGTCGAGCAGAACCCCTTCCAGATGGGCGTCCGTGAAGTGGCAGCCAGTGATTTCGCTGAACGAGGCGCCAGAAAGCCAGGTCCGGCGAAGGTTCGACTTGGGACAGCACCCAATGCGTGAATCCTTCAGCGACGATCCCGTGAAATCCGCTCCCTCAAGCCAGCACTGGGACAGATCGATTCCATCCAACCGCTTGTGGCGAAGGGAAATCCCGGACAGGTCGAGCATGACGACGACGGGCGGCGGTTTCTCGCCGGCAGACCAGTTGGCTCCCAGCAGCTTCTGCTCGAACAGATCGGCCACGAAGTCATTCCAAGCGTGCCGGCCTTCAGCGATGATCCGCAGAAAGAGGCTCTTATCGAACTCCACCGTGATCTGGATGGCTCGCACAGGACTCATCGTCTTTCACTCCACAACCAGCACGGTTTCGTCGGCGACGAAGTTGGTAGCGGCCACGATGTGTTTCCCGTTGCGGACAATGACTGCGACGCAGGGCCGCTTCGTCGAGTCATCAAAGGCCTCCACCGACTCGACTTCGCCCAACGTCAGCCTCGTGGTCAGGATGCGGTCGCCAGCCTTGAGCTCCTTGGCTGGCTTCACATAGGTCAGGACTTGGCGCTTCATGATTTCCCCTTCCCAGCCTTTCCGTTCCATTTCCGAACGATCCCGCCGAACTGAAAGGTGGTGGCGGTGATGAGTCGCTCATCGACCTTGCCCGAGAGCAGGACCTTGCAGCCGCCCTGGTCGTCGGGGTCGGTATGGATCGTGCCGGCACCGAGCGGGGTTTCGACCGTGTCACCCCGCTCGTAGCTGAACCTCGATCCGGTCCTGGCATCCTGCTTCTTCATGACCACTCGACCTCCTCGCCCCGTGATGCCCGCAGAAGTTGGATTGCGTCATGTCCGGTGATCCGGTTGCATGTCTTCATCGTCGGGTCGCTTCCGATGATCTCGATGGCCTCGTCGATGTCGGGCATCGGGTCGGTCTCCTTTGGCAGCGGGCCGTACTTGCAGGAGCGGGCCAGCAATAGGGCGTCCTCGGTCGTGTAGTGCCTATAGGGATGCTTCATGGCTCACGGCGTCGCCTTCTTCAGGAACTCGGCGATCGGGCCATACAGCACGCCGACCTTTGTGCGGTCCACGGTCGCATCTTCCGTCTCGTTGCCTTCCCCCTGCGGCACCTTGTTGACCTCACCCGGTTCCGCCCCATCGGCATCGTAATTGATGACCACGATCTCTTTGCCGACCTCGGCGGGATCGTCCGAAGAGACTCCCTGCACCAGCCCGCCCTCGATGGTGATGACGATCATGGCTCTCCTTCCGCAGGACGGGACGG
>CAYRFK010000131.1:0-13991 GCA_964423465.1 uncultured Verrucomicrobiota bacterium
CCCTCTGGCCCGCGCTCGCGGCCTGAGGGAGGTCAATGAATCGAAGATGCGCCCGCGCCGCCCATCAGCTTCGTCTGCTCGTCGACGAGCCGTCCGCCGGCGAATACGCGCACGCGGAATCCGTGGTAGCGGAGGGCCGCGGAACTGGCGGATTTCTGGATCGAGTAGGGGACGGACATCGACTTGACCTCGCCGGGGCGCCAGGCGCCGGCCGCGATGGGGACGGGGCCGCGCGAGGCCACCGTGCGGCTCGGCGTGACGGCGCCGGTGGCCTCGGAGCGCTCATAGAAGACCACCTCGACGGTCGCGCGCCCGGCGTCGAACGCGGCTCGCGCCTCGCTGGAGAACTCGAGCTGAAGCATCCGAAAATCCTCCTGGTCCGCGCTCGCCGGGAAGCGGGTGATTTGCGCCTTGGCGATCCGGAGGGACGGTTCAGGCTCGGGGGCCGGCGCGGGGGGGCGCATCGCTACCTGGACGGGTGCGGGCGGCGGCCGGGCCGGCGCGGGCCGGGTCGTCACAACAGGCTCCGAGGGCCGCACCATGGGAACCAAGGGTTGCGGCGTTGGCGCGGGTTTTGGGGGCTCGGGGGTCTTCACCACGACGACCGGCGGCGCGACAGGCTTGGGTTTCGGCTTGGGAACGGGCTTCGATGCGGGTTTCGGTGTGGGGGGCAGGGATGCGACCTCGACCGTCCTGGGTGCGGGCGCGGCGACCGGAACCGCCGCGGGTGCCGGCGGCGGCGCGACCTCGGGCATGGGCGTAACCGGGGCCGGCATGACGGCGGCGACGACGGGCGGCGGGGAGGGGGCAGGTGCGGTCGCCCGGGTCGGCGGCGCGCCGGTCGGCAACACGGTCAGGGGCGGCGGCGCCTGGCTGATCTGAAGCTCGGCCAGCCGGATCAACTCCTTGAACGCCTCGTCGTATAGCGGATCGCCGGCCGTGTTCTGCAGGACCAGCGTCCACAGACGTTCCGCCTCGCCTGCCTTCCCCTGCACCGCGGCTATCCGCGCCTGCAGTGCCCGCGCTTGCATGAACCGCGGAGCGGCGCCCAGCACCGGGGCGAGCTTCTCCGATGCGGCGTCCATCTTCCCGGCGCGGAACAGCGATTCCGCCTCGGCCAGTGCCGCCACCGCCGACTCGGCCGCCGGGGCCGGAGCGGGCGGAGTCGCGGGAGGTGCTTCGGGCGCGGGCGCTACTGCGACGGAAGGCGTCGGGGTCGGGGCCGGGGGTGTCGCGGGAGGCGAGACGGGCGGGGCGGCCGGAGCCGCCGCCGGAGGGATGCCGGCCACCATGGGCTCCTGTGCCGGTTCCGGCGTCCGCGCGGGCGGAGGTTCGGGTGCGGATGGCCCCGGTTCCGGCAGGTTTGTGCGTGCCGCCGCAGGCTGCATTGCTGCCGCAACCACGGTGGTCATTGCGGGTGCCGGCGGCGAAGGCGCGGGGACAGGGACGGAGGCGACCGGGACGGAGGCGACCGCGGGCGGGGCCGTGGTGATGGCGGCGACCTCCGGCGTGGGCGGTGCCGCGACCGGTGCGATCGGGGGTGACGTCGCGATGCTCATCGACTGGGTTTGGGCCATGGGCGGTGGCGGTGTGGCGGATGGGACGGTCGGGGCCGCCGCCACGGCCGGCGGCGTGGATGTCCGGACGTCCGGCGCCCGGGCGGAAGCCATCGGGGGCGGCGATGAGGTTGCAGCCTCCGCCAGTTCGTGGCGCGCGCTCTGGCCGATTCGGTCCATCGTCGCAAGTTCCCTCGGCTCCACCACCGCCGGTGCCACCGGCATCACGACGGCTGGAGTCGGGGTGACGGCCCGTTCCGCCTGATCCAGGCCCGCGCTGTGCCGGATGTACAGCCAGATTCCATAGCCGGCTCCGCCGGCGAGCAACAGGCTCGCGACGGTCCTCACGAGCCCCGGGAAGATCCGGATCAGTGGATTGATGCGGGCGCGGTAGCGGATGCGGACCGTGCCCAGCCCCAGCGTGTCCCCGTCACTCAACAGACGGTCGGCCGTCAGCGGTTCACCGTTAACCAGGGGCGGGGACGCCGGGTCGATCGGCCGCGCGAGCACGCCGGCGTCCCGCTCCTCCAGTTCGATGTGGCGTTGCGCGACACCCTCGTCCGACAGCCACAGCTGGCACGAAAGATCCGAGCCGGCCGTGAAGGTCCTTCGCTGAACCTTCCGTCGCCCCCGCGCCGTGCCGTTCAATATGTCGAGCCAGTACATGATCGAACGAACACTGTACCGCATTCGACCGGAACTGAACACAGCCCCTGAACCCTGAACCGTGAACCGTGAACCCCCCGCCTTACAGCCCGCCCGCGCGCAGGTCGGACGACGCCGGTGCGAGGTCGCGGCCGTCGGGAAGGCGGAAGGCCGCGGCGCCGAAGTTGACGGTGACCACGGTGCCGTCGGCGAACGACGACTGTTGCACCGAGCCGTCGGGCGCGAGCCACCGGTGGTCCGTCATCTCGTGCATCATCGTGCGGGCGGCAACGGGCGTCGCGGTCTCGTAGCTGCGGACGAACCGGGCGCGGTCGCGCTCCCATTCCTTCCGGTTGAACATCCACATCGGCGGCGTGCCGTAGAGCGCGTTCCACAGGTCGCGCCGGTCCCACTGCGACGGCAGCTTGTTGTTGTAGTCGCCCCAGTACCACTGCGCGACGCAGCAGTCGTGGTAGACCAGCTCCCACAGCGGCAGCCGGTAGCCGTAGCCCGCCTGGAAGCGCTCGACCCGCTCGGGGACCTCCTCCTCCGTCCACTTGCGCATGGTGTCGCGTCCGGAATCCGGCACGCGGAACGGCCCGAGGCTCAGCATGCCCTCGAAGAAGTCGGCGAAGGGGACCGCCGCGTCGTGGCCGGTCTCGGAGCCGCAGACGAGCTTGAATTCGCCGGAGATCACGTTGAGCAGTTCCATCTTGAACCGACGGCTCTCGGTGCGCGTCATCGGGTGGTTCGTCGCGTAGCACTCGCGCCACGATGAGGCGGTGGTCGTGTCGATGAAGCGTCCGCCGAAGGCCTTTGACTTCAGTTCTTCGCCGATCCGTCGGCGAGCCCACTCCGGGGCGAGGCGGTCGCACAGCACGCCGCACGGGATCATCGCGCCGTCCTTCGCCTTCACCTGCCACCCGCGCTCCCAGTCGCCGTTGGCCCGGATCACGATGCCGGTCGGCCACGCCTCGCTCGTCCAGTCCCCGTGTTTCCGGTGGAGATTCGGGAATTGCGCGGGATCCATACAGTCCTGGAAGATGTCGTAGCGGCTGGTGAGGAAGCCGAGGCGGTTGAGTTCGGCGAGTTCATTGGATGAGCCGCCGGCGCTCCACAGCACGCGCCGGATGCCGGCGTCCGCCAGGTCGCGTCCCATCGCGGTCTTTCCGCCGTCCATGAACCACACGTTGACCGCGCCGGCCAGCTTTGCGACCCCGGGCCGCTCGCGCTGCTTTTCGGTGAAGGCCTTCAGGAGGCCGGTGGTGCGGGCATGCGCGCGGTAGCGCTTGCACATCGCAACGTAGCCGCCGCGGTCGATGGCGACGAGGCGGAGCTTCCGCTCGGTGCCGAAACGCCCGCGTTGCGGCACCCACTCCGGCGAGATCGCAAGCCGGCCGCCCTCGGGGCGGGCGAAACGAACGGCGGCATCATCGGGGGTTTCCAGGAGCCCCATCACGCCGCGTTCGCCATCGGCGACGCCGTAGAAGGCCATGCAGATGCCGTGGCCGCCGTAGGCGATGAGCCGCATCGCCGGCGCCGCCGGGTCGTCGACCGGGAAGCCAATGCCCTCGTTCATCGGCACGATGAGCCGCTGGCCGGGCGCGGTTTCGAATGGCGGAGGCCACGCGAGGGGGGCGCCAAGGGGACCGTCCGCGGCGAGAGTCACGAGGGCCTCGGGGGCCGTGGCGTCGACCTCGATCCGCACGCGGATCTCCAGGTCCCGCGTGAGATCGGTGAGGGTCGCCGTGAGGGTGCGTCCGTCGGACCGTGCGTCCGCTACAAGCAGTGGCGATCCGGGGTCTGGTCGCGGCAGCCATGTGGCGCCGGTGCGCCGATCGGCGAGGGTCAGACCGGCCGTCGCGGGATCGAGCGACACGCACACGACCCCGTTGCTCGCCGCGACGGGTCCGCTCGCCGCGCCGGCGGTCCGTGCGAGACGGCGGTAGCGGAGGCCCTCGGTCCAGATCGTCGCCAGGCCGGTGCCGGTGATGCGCGGGGCCACGGACGTCACGTCGCGCGGCACGACGACGCGGCTGCGGAGCAGGGTCCAATCGGTGTCGCCGTCCGCCAGGCGGTCGCCGGCGGTCCATGCCACGGCGCGACCCTCGGCCGTGCGGAGGGTGAACGAGACGCCGGCGTTTCCGGTCCCGCGGACGCGAACCCAGGCGGACGCCTCGATGAGGTCGCCGGCTGTCACCGGGAAGCGGATCTCCGGTGTGAGGCTCCAGTCGCCGTCGCCGCTGTGGTTGATCCGCAGCGACGCATCGGACGCGTGCCGCTCCGCGGTGTCGGGCGCGGCCTTCGCGGCGTCCTTCGCGCGCGACCAGACCGTAGTCCACTGGAGGTTCGTCACCGCCTGCGGCGTGAAACCGGGGACCGGCATTTCGGCCGCGCCGGCGGACGCGGCCGCGGCCACGGAAAGGACGGACAGCAATCGTAGTGACATCATGGCGTGTCTCCGCCGCGCAGTCTCCCGCCCCGCCGCATCGCGGTCAATCCCGCCGGCCCGCCCGGACGCGATATTGCGCTTGCCCCGCCGGGCGGGCGGGGGAATTGTAGGGGACGCGGGCGCCGGAGCCTGCGCGGAGGGCGCGTCATGCAACATGTGTCACGGCGGGAATTTCTGGCGACGGCGACGGCGGGGCTGGCGATGGGCCGCGGCGTGCTGGCCGCGCAGGTCGGCGCGGCGGGCGGCGTGCCGAGGCGGCCGATGGGGCGGCACGGGGAGGAGATGCTTCCCGCGATCGCGCTCGGCGGCTGGGACATCGGCCGGCCGCCGGAGGCCGAGGCCGTCGCGATCATGCACGAGGCCATCGACCAGGGCCTGACGTTCTTCGACAACTGCTGGGAGTACCACAACGGGAAGTCCGAGACCTTCATGGGCAAGGCCCTCGCAGGCGGGCGCCGCGACAAGGTCTTCCTCATGACGAAGGTCTGCGGCCGGACCTACGAGGATGCGAAGCGGCACCTCGACGACAGCCTGGCGCGCCTGCAGACGGACCGTCTCGATCTCTGGATGTTCCACGGCATCCGGTGGGACGAGGACCCGGGCCTGATCTTCGACCCGGAGAAGGGCGCCGTGCGCGCCGCGCTGGAGGCGCGGAAGGCCGGCAAGATCCGCTACATCGGATTCACGGGGCACAAGGATCCGAAATTCCATCTGGCGATGCTCGATCGCACCGCGGCGAAGGACGCGCCGTTCGAGTTCGACGCGGTGCTCATGCCGCTGAACATCCTCGATCCGCACTACTACAGTTTCCAGAAGGACGTCCTTCCCGTGCTCGTGAAGCGCGGCATCGCGGCGCTCGGGATGAAGTCGCTCGGCGCGCAGGACGGCCGCATCCCGCGCGAGACCGGCGTGCCAGCCACCGAGTGCCGCCGCTACGCGCTGTCGCTGCCGGTGACATCGCTCGTCTGCGGCATCCGGTCGATGGAGAACCTCCGCCAGGACCTGGAGGTGGCGCGCACGTTCCGGCCGATGACGGAGGCCGAGGTTGCCGCCATCCTGGCGAAGGCGGAGCCGTTCGCGAAGGACGGCCGCATCGAGGCGTACAAGACGGGCGACTACGGCTGCACCGTGCACCGGCGGAAGAAGGCGACATGAGCGGGCGGACGATCCATCACGCGCTGGTCCTCAACCTTCACCAGCCCGCGGGCAACCTGGAAGGCATGCTCCAGACGGAGCCGTGGGAGGTGCGGCAGATCTTGTGTGCCATCGACCGCATCCCGCGCGCGCTGTGGGGGCAGGAGGATCTCGGACGCGTGCACCTGTCGATGTCCGGCACTCTGCTGGAGACCCTGTCCAACCCGGGCTTCCAGGCCGACGTCCACGGCATCGTCAAGGTCGGCGACCTGCTCTGGCACCTCCAGAACCGCACCATCATCGACATCCTCGGCACGGGCTACTATCACCCGGTGCTGCCGCTGATCCCGCCGGAGGACCGCATCGAGCACGTACGCCGCTGGCAGGGCATCGGCCGGCACCTGTTCTGGCGCGGAGACATCCAGGGGTTCTGGCCGCCGGAGATGGGGTTCTGCATGGAGATGATCCCGCTGCTGGCGGAGCAGGGGTACCGTTACGTTCTCGTCGACGCCGAGCACGTGGTGCCCGTGACGCCGATGAAGTGGCCGGAGATCCGTTATCGACCGCACATCGCCCGGCACGCGGGCCACGAGATCATCGTGATTCCGCGCGACCGCGACCTCTCGATCGCGCAGGAGTCCGGCATGGATCCGGACTGGTTTCTGCGCGAGGTCCGCGAGCGGACGAAGTGGTGCGATTTTGAGCCGCTGGTGACGACCGCGACCGACGGCGACAACGGCGGCTGGTTCCGCAACCTGACGCCAGGGGAGACGTACTGGGATCGGTTTCACCGGCCGCTGCTCGACCGCATCCGCTCCGGCGAGGCAGCGGACCTCCGGCCGGCGTTCATTCACGACTATCTCGACCGTCACGGGGCACATGGCGAGGTGATGGTCCGCGCCGGCGCGTGGAACACGGGCGATCACAATGGTGTCGGATTTGTTCAGTGGACCGGTTCGCCGGCGCAGCGCGACGCGTTGGCGCGTGCGGGCGAGGTGAGCCGGCGCGTCCGCGAGGCCCGCGACCGCGCCCTGCGGGCTGCGCCCGGTGACGAAGGGCTGGCGAGGCGGTTTGAAGATGCCTACTGGCGCGTCCTGCGCGCCGAAACGAGCTGCCACTTCTTCTGGGGCGAGGCGTGGGTCGGACGGTGCCACGCGGACCTCGACGCCGCGCTGGCGGTGCTGCCGCCCGGGTAGGCCCGGTCAGCCGCGCCCACGGACGGGCGGAATGCGGTGCACTTGGTCCGCCACCGGGCATTCCGTCCTGAGCACGCACGCTCCCCGGCAGTAGTTTAGCCGGAAATCATGGGCCACGCGGTCGAAATGATTCTCGATGAAATGCTGCTGGGCCGCCGCGATGCCCACGTCGTGCCCTTGGCGCTCGCTGAGATACCACTTGTTCTCATCGATCGCCCTGCGGAGATAGTCGCGCTGTTGCGCAAGGTACCCCCGCAGATTACTGCACCCATTGTCGTTCATGGAATCTCCACGAAACTTGGTGCAAAACCTAACCGAGTCCACGGGCAATGCAAGACACGAATTGACGGCGAAATCCTGGCGGTGTGCGAGTGTCTGGCCGTCAGGGCGATGCGCGTTTCCTTTTTCCGGCCGTGTTGCGGGTTGCGGCCCGGCCTCGCTCGGCCGGAGCGGTCTCGGCGCCGATCCACTGCAGGAATTCCGCGTGGCCCGCCTCGATCGGCAGCGCGACGATGCAGGGGCATTCGTACGGATGAAGGCGGCGGAGTTCGGCCGTGAGGCGGGGGACGAGCGAGGTTCTCGTCTTGAGGATCAGCACCGTCTCCGCGGCCTGCTCGACGACGCCTTTCCACCAGTAGATGGAGTCGATGCGCGGCAGGAGGTTGGCGCAGGCGGCCAGGCGCGATTCCACGACGCTCCGGGCCAGCCGGGCGGCCGCCGCGGTGTCCGGGGCCGTGACGTACACGAGCGAGCATTTCATGCGCTTAACCGTAGCGGTTCCCGCCGTTCAGTCGAGCCGATTCCCGGATGGGCTCGAAACTGGGGCGGGGTGATGGTAGAGTCCCCCCGTCCGGCGCGGTGCGCCGGGAGTGCAACGAAAGGAGCACGGGATCATGAATTCCGAGTCGTTCTCCACACCGCCGCCGCTTCCGCCGCCGCCGTCGCGCTTTCCGCGTCGGGAGCCCCGACCATCCTTCCCGCAGATCCGCGTGCCGTGGATCGCCCTGCTGGTCGTCGGACTGTTGTTCTTCGTCCCGGTCTGGGTCTGGTACTTCTGGCGGATCGAGCCGGATACGGGACAGATCGCCGTGCTGATCCGAAAGACCGGCGAGCCGCTGCCTTCGGGCGAGATCCTGGCGACGAAGCCGAATCAGAAGGGCATCCACCTCGACGTGTTGCCGGAGGGGCGGTACTTCCGGAACCCGTACACGTGGAGCTGGGAATACCACCCCGTCACCGCCATCCCTGCGGGCCAGCTCGGAGTGCAGACGCGCCTGTACGGCGAGAATCTCGACGCGGGGAGGATCGTGGCTGGACCCGGCCAGAAGGGAATCCTGGCCGAGGTCCTGGGACCGGGCACGTACCGAGTCAACCCGTTCGCCGTGCTCGTGCAGCCGTTCGACGCGATCTCGGTCCGGCCGGGCCACGTCGGCGTCGTCACATCGCTCATCGGCAAGGATGTGATCAACAACGACGTCACCGGGACCAACCGCAACGGGTTGATGGTGGGCGAGGGCGTGAAGGGCGTCGTGCCGCAGGTGCTCGACCCCGGAACGCACTACCTCAACCCCTACATCGTCAACGTCGTCGAAGTGAACCTGCAGAGCCAGCGGTTCGAGATGAGCGGCGACGATGCGATCACGTTCCTCACGGCCGACGGCTTCAACGTCGAGGTCGAGGGAACCCTCGAGTTCGCCCTGATGCGCGAACAGGCCGCGCTGCTGACGCACCGCATCGGCGACATGGACGACATCATCAAGAAGATCATCCTACCCCGCGCCCGCGGATTCAGCCGCATCGAGGGCAGCAAGCAGCCGGCGACGAGCTACATCATCGGCGAGACGCGGCAGCAGTTCCAGAACACGCTGGAAACCCACCTGCGCGATCGCTGCAAGGAGTGGGGCGTGGCGGTCAAGTCCGTCCTCGTGCGGAATATCAAGGTCCCCGACGAGATCGCCAGCATCATCCGTGAGCGCGAGATCGCCGTGCAGGACGCCAAGAAGTTCGCGCAGCAGATCGAGCAGGCCAAGTCCAAGGCCGAGCTGACCAAGCAGGAGATGCTCGCCCAGCAGAACAAGGCGAAGGTCGAGGCGGAGACGGTCAGGCTCAAGGCGGTCATCGAGGCGCAGCAGTCGCAGTCGGTCACGATCACCAACGCGATGCGCGAGTTCGACGTCGCCAAACTCGAGGTCGAATCCGCAAAGTTCCAGGCGACCGGCATCCTGGCCGCCGCGCGTGGCGAGGGCCAGGTGATCCGCCTCGACAACGAGGCGCAGGCCTCGGTCATCAGCAACCAGGTGTCCGCCTTCAACGGAGGCCTCGGCTTTGCCCGCTACACGTTCTACCAACAAGTCGCGCCGCGGATCGGGAGCCTGCTGACCACGGATGATCCGAAGGGCCTCGGGGGGCTGTTCCAGCCGTTCCTGCCGGATCCGAAGGCGAAGGCGAAGGAGGTGCGGCCGTGAAACCGATGATACGCGCAGTCCTCGGAATCGTGGTGATGGTGGCGGGCCTCTGGGTCGTCTGGCAGTGGTTCTTCTGCCGCTTCTATGTCGGCCCCGACGAAATGGCCGTCATCACCGCCAAGGCAGGCGACCCCCTGCTGGAGGGGCAGATCCTCGCGAAGGACAACCAGAAGGGCATTCGCGAAAACGTGCTCGGGGAGGGCCGGTATTTCCTGAACCCGTTCATGTACGACCACAAGATCGTCGCGATCATCCGCATCCTGCCGGGAAAGGTCGGCGTGGTGACCTCGAAGGTCGGCGAGCCGCTGCCGCAGGGAGAGTTTCTGGCCCATCCGGGCCAGAAGGGCGTCTGGCGGAACGTGCTTGGGCCCGGAAAGTACCGCCTCAACCCGGTCGGCTACGATGTTGAGATCGTCGACGCGGTCAGTATTCCGATCGGCTACGTCGGCGTGCTGACGTCGCTGTCCGGCAAGCAGGCCCCGGATGGCGCGTTCGCGGGGCCCGAGGAGAAGGGCA
Organism: uncultured Verrucomicrobiota bacterium; assembly: GCA_964423465.1. Taxonomy (GTDB): domain Bacteria; phylum Verrucomicrobiota; class Kiritimatiellia; order PWTM01; family PWTM01; genus VGWF01. The sequence continues at coordinate 9,965 of CAYRFK010000131.1, forward strand.
TCCGGAAGGACATCCTCCAACCGGGCATCTATTTCGCGAATGCGAAGCAGTACAAGATCGACGTGCTTGAGATCGGCGTGAACCAGGTCTCCCTGCTGGGCCGCGGCGGCGGCGAGGTGCTGACGAAGAACTTCCAGGTCTCCGAGGGCCAGCAGCAGGGCGGCTTCAACGCGCTCGCGCAGAACATGCTGATCCAGCAGCAGGCGCAACGCGAGGACTACGTGGAGAAGTCGTCAATTTTCAAGGGACTGACCTCGTCCGCCCGCGCCCGGCAGGCGCCCGCGCCGCAGCGGCCCAACGCATCGCAGGCGCGGCAGGCGCAGTCGGTCCAGCAGGACCAGCAGGTGAACGTGGCGGTCCAGAATACGTTCACGCTGAACCAGTTCGTGACCTTCCCGTCGCGCGACGGCTTCGAGGTCAGCCTCGACATGACGGTCGAGTTCGAACTGCTGCCGGAGAAGCTCTCGGGGATCTTCCGCTCGTATGGCGACCTGCCCGCGGTGGTCGAGAAGGCGCTGATGCCGCAAATCCTGTCCATTTCGCGGCTGAAGGGCTCGGCCTACAAGGTGACGGAGTTCATCGTCGGCGAGGGGCGCGAGAAGTTCCAGATCGACCTGACCGAGTCCCTGGCGAAGGTCCTCGGCGAGCGTGGCATCAGCGTGCACAACGCCCTGATCCGGCACGTCAACGTTCCGCCGGACATCCTCGCCCCGATTCGCGACGCAAGCATCGCGATCGAGCAGGACCTGACGAACAAGGAGAAGCAGAACACCGCGCGCACGCAGGCCGAACTGAACACCGAGACGAGCATGATCGAGCAGCGCGGCGAGCAGGTCCGTCAGGAAACTCTGAAGATGGCCGGCGAGATCCGTGCGTCACAGGAGCGCGAGGTCGCAAACATCGGCGCCGAGGCGCGCAAGATGGTCACCGAGATCGAGAGCCGGACGGCCTCACTGATGGCGGAGAAGACCGTCACGCTGGGTGAGGCCCAGGCGCAATCGGTGCGGTTGGTCGAGGGCGAACGCGCGCGCGGCTACCAGATCAAGACCGCGGCCTTCGGCGATCCCGAGGCCTACATGCTCTGGGAATTCGCGTCAGGCCTGAATCCGGACATGCGAATCCAGGTCATCTATGCCGGCCAGGGCACGATGTGGACCGATCTGGAGAAGGCGTCCTTCGGCGAACTCGGCGGAGCGAAGATCCTTCAGGGTGGCGCACCCAGGCCGGCCGCAGCTCCTACCGTGCGGCCCGCCCAGATCCCGATCCCGCAGCCCCCGGCTGCCATGCCGCGACCTTCGCCGCCTGCGAAGTAGCTGGCCGGGAGGGGCCGCGGCCCCGCGGCCCGATCCCTGGATACCGCCCTCGGGTTCGGCCGCCGGGGCCGGTGGCCCTCCCGGCCGCCCATCGCCGGGGCTGTTCCTACATTCCGTAGACCTTGCGCAACTGCTCCTCGGTCGGCATGGAGCTGTAGTACTCGCCGCGCGGTCCGATGTACTGACCGCCCTCGGTCATCCGGAGCTGGACGGGCGTCTTGGAACCGTTGGAGTTGTTGATCCAGACCGTCGTCATGAACTGCTGCTGCTGCAGGTAGTTCACCTGCTGCTGCATCTCGCCCTGCTTCCCATACTGGCGCCCCAGCGCGCCGCCCAGCAGCGCGCCCGCCGCCGCGCCGAGCGCACGGTCGTTTCCGCTGCCCTCGCCCAGGTTGTTGCCGAGAATCATGCCGAGTCCCGCACCGATGCCGGCGCCGAGCGCGGTCGTCTGATCCGCCTGCGTCGTCGTGCATCCGGTCGTCTGCGAAAGAAGAGCCGCCGCCGCCGCCATTCCGATCAAGGTCTTTTTCATGGCCGATTCCCTTTCCAGGCCGCCGGTTTTGCCGGGGCCGTCGTGTGACCGCAGTATACCGACGCAGGCGCCCGGAGTGTATTCAGATCGGATGGAGGGGCCGGGAAGCTCTTGCAGGTGCGGACGCAAAGGTGGATGCTTGGTAAAGGACAGCAACGGAGGCGGTCATGAAGCTCCATTTCCTGGTGGTTGCGGCGGTGATCCTTGCGGTGTCGTCGCCCGCGGCGCCCCCGGCGCCGGAGAAGGTCAAGGTCACGGCGACGAAGAAGACGGCCTCATCGCGGAAGGGCCCCCAGCAGAGCCTGCCCAATGTCTCCGGAAGGGTCGAGGAGGACGAGGTCTTCTACCGCTTCGACATCCAGCGGGTCGCGCTCGACACGCCCGAGGATCTTCGCATCCAGTACATGGTCGTCGTGCAGGGCGCCGGCGGCCAGTTGCGCGCAGGAACGGCGAAGGAGGAGGAACTCGTGCTGAGCGGCCCCGCGCCGGTTCCGGTTGAATCGGAGATGGTGACACTGAGGAAGGTCGCATGGAACCGCTCCGGCGTCGGCAGCGGCGAACTCAAGGAGAAGCTGTACGGCTGGGCGGTCCGGGTCATGGACGGCAAGGGCGCGATCCTTGCCGAGAAGTTCCAGCCGAAGGACCTGGAGGGACAGATCGACCGGCTTCTGGACGAGTGGAAGAAGACCGGGGGCAAGCCGCCGGACGGATCAAGGATGCCGCTCATCGTGCTCCCGGATGACAACAAGGCCAATCCGCCGGCCCGCCCGGCGGTCCGAGTCCCAGCACGCCCCCGTCCGCGGCGTTGACGGAACGTCCGGGGTCGGATTGCTCCGGCTCAGAGATAGCGCCCCACGATCGGCCGCAGAGCCTCGAGGGTGTCCGCAGGCACGGCGGCGTGGGGCTTGAGCAGCGCGGATTTCAGCGCATCCCGGCAGCCGCACGTGCGGGCGGGGTCGATCGCCGCGACGGCGCGGGCCACCGCCTCTCGCGCAAAGGCGGCGTTGGCGTGGAGATGGCCGACCACCTGGTCGACCGAGACCGCGGCATGCTCGCAATTCCACGCGTCGTAGTCGGTGACCAGCGCCAGCGTCGCGTAGCAGATCTCCGCCTCCCGGGCCAGCTTGGCCTCCGCCAGCGCGGTCATGCCGATCGCGGAGAATCCGAGCTTGTGATGGAATTCGGACTCGGCCCGCGTTGAGAAGGCCGGTCCCTCCATGTTGACGTAGGTGCCGCCTTCCTGCACGCGGCGGGCGGCGGCGCCCTCGGCGGCCGCGGTCTCGCGGGCCGTCGCAGCCAGTACCGCGCGCAGCACCGGGCACACGGGGTCCGCGAAGGCGATGTGGGCGACGACGCCGCGCCCGAAGAACGTGTGGCGGTCGGATGCCTTCGTGCGGTCGAAGAACTGGTCCGGCACAAGGGCGTCGCGCGGCGCGAGGGCGGACTGCAGGCTCCCCACGGCCGAGACCGCGATGAGTGCATCCGCGCCCAGCGCCTTGAAGCCCCACACGTTGGCGCGATGGTTGAGTTCCGACGGCAGCAGGCTGTGATGCCGTCCATGGCGCGCGAGAAAGTGGATGTCCCGGCCCGCCAGACGACCGTGGACGTACACGTCGGAAGGATCGCCGAACGGCGTCTCCATGCGCACCTCGCCCAACCACTCCAAGCCGGGCAGTTCGTACAACCCCGTTCCGCCGATGATCCCGATGCTCATGTCCGTTGAACTCCTCAAAGCCCCCAGTCTTGCCGCTCCGGCGTTCCCGTGGCAACAAGAATTGCGGCACAATCACACGCAACGGCGCGACTCCCGGGCCGCTGAAGTTCAACGACGAGAATGCCCGACGGTGCTGCTTGCGCGGCAGCGAAAGACCTCCGAATTCGCGCTTGACTCGCCAGGCCGCGCGGGATCAGTCTCGCGCCATTCCGTGGGTCAATTGGAGTCCCGCGGAGTCGAAGAGGTCGGATGATTTGAGGACGTCATGACCGGACCTGTGCAGAGTCGTTCGCAAGCCGCCCAGCGGCACCTATTCTCTCTCTTTCTCTGTAAATCGCGCTTCTTTCCGCCCTCCCGTTCCGTCCGTCCGCCGCCCGCCGTTCGTGCCCGGCGCCAGCCGTTGCCCGTTCCCTCTCCCGACATCCGGGATCCATTCAGGAGGCCACCCGTGAAGACCATCCGCACCGC
>CAYRFK010000132.1:0-13870 GCA_964423465.1 uncultured Verrucomicrobiota bacterium
AGACGAAGAAAATGGAACCGCCCTCTTGACTGGGCCCATAGAAGGGCCGAGCGGCTCGCCCGGCCGATGGACGATTCCCGGAGCGTGACCATCATCGGAGATGCGCGCTCGGTCCTCACGGTGGCCGAGGACCGGGGCCGGCGTGACGGCGGGCGGCCCGGCGGGCTCACCCGCGGTGCCGCCCAATGCGGCTGCGATCATGCGCGCGAGGGCCGGACCGATGCCCGGGACGGCCGCGATCGCCTCCACGGGAGCGCGGCGGAGGCGAAGCACGGAGCCGAAGCGCAGCAGCAGGGCGGTCCGGCGCTTGTCCCCGACCCCCTCGATCTCGTCGAGCGCCGACTCGCGCAGCCGCCGCGCGCGGAGACGGCGATGGTAGGTCAGGGCGAATCGGTGCGCCTCGTCGCGCAGCGCGCGCAGAACGGTGAGGCCGGGCGAATCCATCGGCAGCGCCAGGACGCGTTCCGCGCCCGGGGGGCCGCAGTGGATCTCCTCAAACTTCTTGGCCAGCCCTGCGGTGGGCAGCGAGGAGAGACCGAGCGAGGCGAGGACCTCGCGGGCGGCGCGGAGTTGGGTCAGGCCGCCGTCCACCAGCACCATGTCGGGCGGATCCCAGCCGGGTTCGGCGGCCCGTGCGAAGCGCCGGCGCAGCACCTCGGCCATCATCGCAGGATCGTCGCTGCCCTCCACGGTCCGGATGCGAAACAGGCGGTAGCGGTTCCGCCGCGGTACGCCGTCGACCGCACAGACCAGGCTTCCCACGGCAAGAGTCCCGCCGATGTTGGAGATGTCGTAGCACTCGATCACGCGGGGCGGCGCGGCGAGCCCGAGCGCGGCGCCAAGGGCCTCCACCCCGGCGCGGGAGCCGGCTTCTCGCGCGTCGAGCGAGCGCTCCGCCAGCGCCCGCTGGCGTGTGGCCCGGTGAAGCAGAGCCAGCCAGTCGCGCAGGGCACCGGCGCGCTCGTAGTTCGTCTCGGCCGAGGCGCGGAGCATCTCGGCACGAAGATCCGACAGGACCTCCGGTGACTCGCCTCTCAGGAACGCGCTGGCGGCGTCGACGCGTTCGCGGTATTGGTCGGGGGTGACGCGGCCGATGCAGGGCGCGCTGCAGAAGCGGACGATGTCATCGATGCAATGCCGGTGGTCGCGCTCGCCCGGCTGCCGGGGCCGGCAGCGGCGCAGGCCGAATCTCTTATCGAGGAACTCCAGCGCGGCCCGCGCGACGGCGGCCGATGCGTAGGGACCGAACCAGCGCGCGCCGTCCTCGCGGCGGATCCGGCAGAGGCTGAAGCGCGGCAGCGGTTCCGCAGGATCGATGCGCAGCATGAGGAAGCGTTTGTCGTCCTTGAATGCGACGTTGTAGCGGGGACGGTAGTCCTTGATGAACTGTCCCTCGACCAGCATCGCCTCGGCCTCGGTACGAAGGACCATCACCTCGAGATCGTGGACAGAATGGACAAGGCTCATCAGCTTGGGATCGGCCCGCCGCATCGTCGATGCGCGGAAGTAGGACTGCACACGGCGCCGCAGCGACCTCGCCTTGCCGACGTAGATCACCGTCCCCGCCCGGTCTCGCATCACGTAGACCCCCGGCTTGTCGGGAAGCTGCGCGAGCCGCTCGCGGATCCGGTCGCTCACCTTCACTGCGCGTCCTCCCGCGGCCGTTCTTTTCGAACGACGGTCAGGATCGCCACCGCCAGCCCCCCCGCGGAAAGCAGCAGGCCCGCGAGGCTTGCCCCGCGCCATCCGACCCGCGCGAGACCCAGCGAAAGGGCGGCGAGGAGCATCATCAGACCGAAGAGGCGCCGAAACCGCCGGGCATCGGCCGCACGGCAGGCACGCACTCCCACGGGCACACCCAGAAGCGCTCCGGCTACCATGCATACCGCAACGCCGATGTTGACGTGACCGCCTGCCGCATAGCCCGCGGCACCCCACAATCCGGCCGCCGCCACCCCCACGAGGCTCGTCGCAACCGCGGCGCGATTCTCGACACCCATCAGGGAGACCATCGCAGGCACAAGGATCACCCCGCCGCCAAGCCCGAGCGTTCCGCCCATGAGTCCGGCGAGCAGTCCCACCACGGCAATCACCCAGACCGGGACCGGAGCATCGGCACTGCGAACGGTGATCCGGGGCGTCCCTGCCCGACACCATCGGCGAATCGCGGCGGCCCAGCCGGCATCTCCACCGGCCATCTCTCCGCGCGACGGACTCAGCGACGTGACCGCCAGCACCGCCATCGACACCAGCAGCGTCCACTGCACCGCGGCCTCGCCCTGCCCCGCCGCATGCAGCGCCAGGAGAAGGCGGCGCCCCATCTCCACCCCCACCACCAGCGCCACGCCAAGCGCCACGCCCAGTCGGACGTCCACGCCCCCGTGCCGCGCGTGCCGCGCCGCGCCGAGAGCGCCCGTGCCCACGAGGAACGCCATGCTCGTACCCACCGCATCGGGCGCCGAGAGGCCGATGAGAAGGAGAACCGGCGTGACCACCCAGCCTCCGCCGATGCCGAAGAAGGCGCTAAGCAGTCCCGCGACGATCCCGAGCGCGGTGAAGGCCGCACCCTGCACGATCGTTGGAGCCTCGAAAAGCACGGCACCAGCATGACATCCCACGCGTCTTCGCGCCAGCACACGGAACTCACGAAGGCGCCAAGCACGCGAATGGATAGGTGCCGCTGCCGTGTCCCCCATCCGGTGTGCGTTGACGCCGACTTCGCGCTATAGTGGCCGGAACGGACGAAAGGAACACCGATGAACGTGACACGGATATGGATGGCGATGGCGGCGGCGGTTCTGCTCGCGGCGGGCGGTGCGGCGCAGGCGGAGGACGGCTGGATCCAGATGTTCAATGGAAAGAACCTCGATGGATGGACCCCGAAGATCACGGGCTTCGATCTCGGCGACAACGCGCTCGACACCTTCCGCGTCGCCGACGGCGTGCTGAAGGTCGGCTATGACAAGTATGAGAAGTTCGACGGAAAGTTCGGGCATCTCTTCTACAAGACCCCCTACTCGCACTACCGCATGCGCGTCGAATACCGATTCGTCGGCGAGCAGTGCTCCGGCGGGCCGGGCTGGGCGCTTCGCAATAGCGGCGTCATGATCCACGGCCAGCCGCCCGAGACGATGAAGAAGGGGCAGAACTTCCCCGTGTCCATCGAGGTCCAGATCCTCGGCGGCGGCGGAAAGGGCGAGCGGACCACCGGCAACCTGTGTTCCCCCGGAACCCATGTCGAGATGAACGGTAAACTTGAGACGCGGCACTGCATCAACTCGACGTCGAAGACGTTCCATGGCGACCAGTGGGTGACGCTTGAACTCGAGGTCCGCGGCAACGGTCGCATCGTGCATTCGATCAACGGCGAGAAGGTGCTCGAGTATTCAAAGCCGCAGTACGACGAGAAGGACGGCGACGCCAAGGCCCTCATCAAGGACGGTGTCGTGGCCATCGGCAGCGGGTCGATCTCGCTGCAAGCCGAGAGCCATCCGGTCGAGTTCCGAAAGGTCGAGATTCTTCCCCTCGACCCCGCCGCCCCGTAGCCCGACCCGTGCGGGTTGAAACGCCCGCGCCGCGATCTATACTTCGAACGGAATGAGCCTCGATCTCCAGACGATCATGGAAGGCTGGGACTACCAGCCCGGACGCGTTGTCGCGCGCTGGGTCACCTGCGCCGACGGCTCCCGCCGCGTCCAACTCCGCGTCGACCTCGGGGTGCTCCAGATGGATGTCGATGGACGGCCGGACGGTCGCCGGCCGCATGGATGCACGTCGCTCTTCGACTACCACCGCCAGCGCGAGCGGACCACGCCCCACGGCCCGCGCACGCGCCTGACGGCGTCGGAGTGCGGAGAGCTTCAGCAGGAGGCGGTGCAGTACTACTACCGCTACCTGGCCTTTGCGGCGCTGGAGTTCACCGACGGCCTGCTTCGCGACACGGAGCACAACCTGGAGATCATCCGGCTGGTGCAGCGCCTGGCGCCGGACGAAACCGTGGCGTGGCAGTTCGTTCAGTTCTTCCCCTACGTGCGCATGATGAACGCGCAGGCCCGGGCACAGAAGCTGCTGGACGACGGAAAAGCGGAGGAGGCCGAGCGCCTCGTGGCGTCGTCCATCGAGGAGATCCGCGCCTTCGCGCAGGAGCACGGGCTGCCGACTGAGCCCGCCCGCATGGGTGAGCTTCACACTCTTGAGGAGTTCCGCGCCCGCATCATGGCCGGCCGGCCCATCAGCCCCGCCGAGAAGATGCGCGCCGAGATGGAGCAGGCCATCGCAGCGGAGGACTACGAGCGCGCCGCGCTGCTGCGCGACGAGATCAGGCGGCTGGTGTAGCCGAAGTGTCCGCGCGCAGCGCGCCAAGGCATGCCGCACGCGCGCGCCAGGCACAGGCCATCGCCACGGTGAAGGGAAGCACAGCCAGCACCGCGGTACCGCGCGGAAGGTTGAACAGGACCTCGAACCATTCACCGTAGAGGCTCGTATCCGAAAGCGCCGCGCGCACCGATGTCCAGACCGTCAGGCCCCCCAGCAGAATCCCCGGCAGAAGCCCGCACAGCGCCGTGCCCCACCGCGCCTCGCGCACAAAATCCGTAAGCCCCAGCACCCGGGCCACCCGCACAGCCTCCCGGCAGACGCCCGCCAGCAGGCCCAAAGCCGCGACCGCGGCGGCCACGATGTTTGCCAACAGGTAGTCCGAATACGGCGCGTCGTGCCACCACGTCACGAACGGCGCGAAGTAGAGACAGAATAGGGCGGGAATCCACAGACGAAAGGACGCCCGCAGCGGGCCGGTGTCCGCCCGCCGCAGTGATGCCACCCCGGCGGCAGCCAGAAGACAACCGGGAAGATGGGCGGGAATCGGGGCATCCTGAAGAGCACGGAACTCCATCGCCCCGGAGAGCATGAGTAATCCGATCGATGCGCCCCAGAACAGCAAGAGATGCCCGCGCGCCGCATGCAACAACCCGGCGGCCGAAACTCCATGGCTCGCATGGGAGGCGTTCATCGGTCCATCCGCCGGCTTCCTGGCGCCGCTCGCCGCGGCCGAGGGCGTCTACTTGGCCGCCGCCTTGAGGGCCGAAAGGGACTTCAGATCGATCGCGTCAACCGCGGTCTTGAGGATCCCCGGCGCGATGCCGTCGCCGTCGATCTTCACGGTAAACCGTCCGACCACAACGTTCACTTCCCCCGACTTGGACGGCGTGTTGTACTTCTCAATGGCTTTGAAACCGGCAAATGTCGTCGTCCGCTCGTACCCATCATCGCTCTCGTTGTCGATTTCCATCGCGGCGACACCGAGTTGCGCAAAGGCCGCCAGCCCGCCCGTGCCGGCCATGTCGGTGATCTCGACCTTCACCCGGGGGCCGTCCTCGGCCCCATACATGCCCTCGGCCTTGGAGATCGTCATGCCCATTGCACCCGTCTTCTCACCCTTGGCACTCGTGCGCTTGAGATCGCCGATCTTCTCGGGAAGGAACGTCTTCAACTGACGAAAGTCCACCACCGGTTGCGCCGTCTTGGCGTCCCCCTGCATCGCCTTCTGAAGGGCTTCCATCTGCTTCTGAAGCTGCGCTGGATCGAAACCCTGCTGCTGCGCGAACGCCCCGCCAGACACGGCAAAGGCTGCCAGAACCACACCAACTCGAATCGACTTCATTGCGTTGATCTCCAGATGATCGTGAATCGTAGCCGAGCCAAGCCGCCAACGCAACCCGTGGGGCCATGGATATTTGCATGCATAGAACGCTCTCGAGAAGGCAGTGGCCTCATGCAGGCGGATGCACTTGCGGCGGAGGGCGCAAGGCCGCATGATCGGCAGGGAGAATGCAGGACGGACGATGGAAGGATGGAACGCAATCGCGGAGTGGTTTCAGGCGCACGGACTTCCCTCGTTCGTGCGCGCGCTCAACGTCGGCGTTCTTCTGGCCATGGCCGCCTTCCTGCGTTTTTCGATCGCCGCCCGCCGCCCCGGCGCCGCCATCGCGCCGCGCATGGCATGGATCGGCGGACTGACGGGCCTCGCACTTGCGGCCCTGCTCGTCCACCAGGCGATCTGGCAACTCGGCGGGTTTGCCCGGCCGGAGTTTGTTCGCTTCATGCACCGCTACGACCGCAGACCCTCCCAGGCGGCCGGACGCGTTGAACGCGGGCGCATTCTGGACGCGCACGGGGCAGTCCTTGCTCTCGACCAGACCGAACCCCGCCACGAACGGCGCCATCCCTTGGGACCCGCCGCGGCCCATGTCGTCGGGTACGAAGATCCGCTCTACGGCATGGCGGGCGTGGAGGCGGCGGATGACGACGCCCTCGGCGGATTCACGATGGAAGGCACCGCGGATCTCGTCCGCCTCGGCAGGAACCTCCTCGACCGCGGCCGCGCGCGCGGCGCCGATGTCGGACTGACCCTCGATGCGCATCTCCAGCGCGAGGCGTTTGCCGCGCTCGGCGACCGCCCGGGCGCCGCCGTGGCGGTCCGTCCATCCGACGGCGCTATCCTCGCGCTTGCCAGCAGCCCTTCGTATGATCCGGCACGGCCGGGCGAGGCGTTCGGCGCCGGGGCGGCCGAGACATCCCCGGCCCTCAATCGCGCATTGCAGGGCCTCTACCCGCCCGGATCCACCCTGAAGATCCTGACCGCGGCCGCGGCCCTTGATGCCGGCCTCAGCCCGTCCTTTTCATGCCCGGGCGAGGGCTTCCGGCCCGCGCGCCACACGCCGATGATCCACGACCACGAGTACTACTCCGCATTGCGCGAAGGCCGGAGTTGGGGCGGGCACGGCCGCATCGCCATGCCGGAAGCCTTCCGCAAATCGTCGAATGTCTACTTCGCCCAGCTCGCGCTCCAGCTTGGCGCCGCGCGGTTCCTGTCCGCCGCCCAACGGGCCGGCCTCACCGGATCGTTCGCCGTCTACGAAGGCTCTGCGCGACGCATGAAATCCGCGACCGGCCGCATGCCGGAAGGCTCCAACTGTCCGCCGGCGGAGCTTGCCCAACTGGCCATCGGCCAGGGCCGCCTCCTCGTGACGCCATTGCACATGGCGCACCTCGGAGCCGTGATCGCCGCGGACGGCCAGCCCTGGGCGCCACGCCTGAAAGCCGCCACACCGCCCGTCCGCTGCGAACCGGTCTGTAGCGCCGCCACCGCGCGTCGCGTCCGGGCGATGATGCGAGACGCCGTCGTCAACGGCACCGGCCGCGCCGCCAACGTCCCGGGGCTCGCCGTGGCCGGCAAGACCGGAACGGCGCAGACGCCGCGCGGCGAGGACCACTCCTGGTTCGTTTGCCTGGCACCCACCGACGCCCCGCGCATCGTGGTCGCCGTCGTAATCGAGCACGGCGGGTCCGGGTCGCAGGCCGCCGCGCCCGCCGCGGCAGCCATTCTTCGCGCCGCAGACCGCTTCGGGCTCGTACGCGGCGCCGCCGGAGGAGCGGCACCGTGAAGCGCCGGGCATCCCAACGTCGACGGAAGCCCTCGCTGCATTCCGCCGGCCCGTACCTGCTCGCCCTGGCCTGCACGGCCGCCGCGACAGGCTCCGTCTGGCTGATTCGCTTTGCGCAGGCGCCGGTTTTCGACGCGCGGGCCGCGGGGCTGGCGGCGGTCTATGCCCTCTCCCTCGCAGCCTCGTGGCTCGTCATCCGGAATTTCGCTCCGGCGTCCAGTCCGATCCTCGCCCCCGCCGGTTTGCTGCTCTCCGGGCTCGGTCTTGCGATGGGATTCCGCATGAGCGGAAGCTTCTCGATGCCCATCGCTTCGTTGATTGCATTCCCCGCGGGAGTCGCCGCCATGCTGGTGATCGTGATCGCTTTCGGGCGCGGGCGCGCGGGATCGCTGGCCGCGTTCCGCTGGCCCGCATGGGCGGGCGCGGTGGCGGTCATGCTGATCGTGGTCCTCCTCGGCCGCCGGTTCCGCGGCACGCTCTTTCTTCCGGGGAACATCAACCCGACGGAGATCCTCAAGCCCCTGCTGGCCGTCTTCGCCGCCGGATTCCTCGCTCAGGCGGGGCCCGGCGCACGCGGCGACGACCCCGGTCCGCGACGCCTGCTCCTCTGCACGATCCTCTGGCTGGTGCCCATGGCCGGGCTCCTTGTCCAACGCGACCTCGGCATGCTCGTGCTGATGGGCGCGGCCCTGATCGCCGCCCTGTTCGCCGCCACACCGCGCCCCTACTGGATCCTGCCCGCCCTCGCCGGCATCCCCGCGGCCATCGCGATCTTCCGTTTCACGGACCATGGCCGGCGGCGCGTCGAACTCTGGATGGACCCCTTCGCGGACGAGACCGGCGCCGGCTGGCAGATTCTGCAGGGGCTATCGGCACTCTATTCCGGCGGCTGGTGGGGCTCCGGCGTGGGTGCCGGATTCCCGCACGCCGTACCCATCGCGGCCAGCGACTTCATCTACGCGGCCCTGGGCGAGGAACTTGGCTTCGTCGGCTGCTGCCTCATCGTCGCCGTCTATGGCGCCCTCTTTACCGCGGGGTTTGCCGCCGCCGCGCGATCCGCCGGCCGATTCGAGCGCATTCTTGCGACCGTGCTGACCGTCCTTCTCGCGGCGCAGACGCTGTGGAATCTGGGCGGCGTCACAAAGGCGCTCCCGATGACCGGCATCCCCCTGCCCTTCCTGAGCCGCGGAGGCAGCGACCTCGCCGCCTCGTTCGTCATGCTGGGCCTGCTCATCGTCCTCAGCGACCGCGCAGGGGCCAGGGCGGCCCCCCGAAAGGATGCCTGACCCATGACGCGTGCACCGAATCCGGAGGCTCTCCGGTGGGTCGAAGTTCTCGGCCTCGCCCCGCATCCGGAGGGCGGACATTTCCGCGAGGTCTACCGCAGCCCTGACATCCTGCCGTCCGCCGGCCTGCCGCCCCGTTACGGTTCGCCGCGATGCGCGGCGACCTCCATCTACTTCCTGCTCCACGGGTGCGAGCGCTCGCACCTGCACAGGCTCCGATCGGATGAGATCTGGTACCACCACGCCGGCGGCGCGCTTGCGGTCACGATGATCCTGCCGGACGGATGCCGCGAGGATGTTCGACTCGGCTCCGAGCCCGGCCAGTGCGCACTCCCGCAAGCGGTCATCCCGCGGGGCGCATGGTTCGGTGCGAAGTTGGAGGATGAATCGGACTACGCCCTCATCGGCTGTGCCGTCGCCCCGGGCTTTGATTTCTCCGACTTTGAACTTGGAAGCCGTGCCGACCTCCTGGCGAGGTTTCCGCACCACCGCCAGTTGGTCGAGGACTTGACCCGTTCCTGACGGGGCTTACATCTACGAGCGGGCCGGGGCCGGACGGCGGGCACGCCGGGGACGGTTGCGGGCGTCAACGAACACAACCCGGGCCTTGAAGGACCGGCAATCGGCATCGTCGACCGACGCGAACGCGACCACGATCACCGGATCGCCCACCGCACCCAACCGGGCCGCCGCGCCATTGAGAAGAATCGTACCCGAACCGCGGGGGGCTGGGATCGCGTAGGTTGTAAGCCGTTGCCCATTATTGATGTTGAAGACGTGGATCTGCTCTCCGGACACAAGGTCCGCGGCATCCATGAGGGCCGCATCGATCGCCAAGCTCCCCTCGTAGTGAAGGTCCGCCCCGGTGATCGTCGCCCGGTGAATTTTCGACTTGAGCATGAACCGCTGCATGATTCCCCGCCATTCGCCTACACCCTGCCACTTTCGCCCGAAATCCCCCCGAAGTCAACGTGCCACACGCCGGCGCATGCCGTGCCGCAGTCCGGACAGCCGCCGCCGGAGCGCAATCGGTTATCGAGCACCCGGAATCCGGAGCGGCGGATCAGCGCCGCGCCGCAGGCGTGGCAGAAGGTCGTCGATCCCTCGTCATCGAGGATGTTGCCGGTATAGACATGCCGGAGACCCGCCGTGCGGGCGATCGCGCGCGCGCGGTGCAGAGTTTCCGTGTCGGTGGCCGGGTGCTCCAGCATCCGGTGGTTCGGATGGAAGGCGCTGAAATGAAGCGGTACGTCCGGCCCCAGGTGGCCCACCACCCACTCGGACAGGGCTCGCACCTCACGATCCGAATCGTTCTCCCCGGGAATCAGAAGGGTCGTGATCTCAAGCCAGCATTTTGTCTCCCGCCGTATGAATTCCAGCGTCTCAAGCACAGGCTGGAGGTGCGCACCGCAGAGGCGCCGGTAGAAGCGTTCGTCGAACGACTTCAGGTCGACATTGACGGCATCCATGGCGCCGAAGAAGGCCGCCCGCGGACCGGGCTCGATATAGCCGGCCGTGACGGCAATGCTCCGGAGCCCGGCGGCGCGACACGCGGCGGCACAGGCCAGGGTGTATTCGAAGGAGACAATGGGCTCGTTGTACGTGAACGACACACTCGGGCATCCCGACCGGAGTGCGACGGATGCAAGTTGCGCAGGCTCGACTTCGTCCTCCGCCAGAGCGGAGTCGTCGGCTGGCCGGCTGATGTGCCAGTTCTGGCAGAAGCGGCATGTCAGATTGCAGCCGATGGTGCCCACCGAGAGGGTCCGCGTGGCCGGGAGAAAATGGTAGAGCGGCTTCTTCTCGACCGGATCGGCCGCGGCGCCGCTGACGCGACCGGACGTGGCCAGTTCCACGGTCCCGCCGCGCGCCCGGCGCACGTAACAGATGCCTCGCTGGCCATCCTTCAATGCACACCGGTGCGGGCACAGTCCGCACTGCACCCGGCCGTCTGGCAGGACTGTGCTTGGCGCCCGCCACGATTCCGTCGCATTCATTCCATCCAGCATGACCCCACGCCGCCCCGATGCAACCCCCAATGACACCCGGATATGTTACATAGAATGTAACGATCGTTACATTCTATGTAACATTTCGCATGGTTACTGACCCGACGTTCGACGCTGATTAGCGGTTCGAATGGCGGGCGAACATGGAATTCGCAGTGATCGTCGCGCAAGGTGAGGCTTTCGCATCTCCATGCTCCGACCGGATGGATAGGTGGCCCCCATCCGCGCGCATCTTCGGATCGCCTTGCCGGGGACGCGGGACGGCGTATGATGGCGGCATGAAAACGGTTGCGGGTTTCGCTCTTGCGGCGCTGGTGGCCGGCCGTGTGGCCGCGTCGACCCCGCCGCCGGCCTTCGACCGCTACCAGGTGATTCTGGACCGCCAGCCGTTCGGCGAGATCTTCATCACCCAGCCCGGCGCATCCAATGCCGCGTCGGCGACGGTTGTCGCTGGTCCCGGCGGCGAGGCTCTGGGGTTGCGCGCGTGCAGTCTGATCATGGTCGACGGCATCGGTCCGCGCGCGGGGCTGGTCGAGGTCAAGACCAGCAAGAGCTATTTCCTCCTCCCCGGCGAGACGCAGGAGGGCATCAAACTGGTCTCGGCCGACTACGATGCCGAGGAGATCGTCATCCAGCGCGGCACCGAGATGGCGATCTTGCGTCTGAAGGAAGCCAGCACCTCTGAAAAGAAGACCACGACGTCACCCATCGCTGCCACATCACGATTGTCATTTGAGGAACGACGCAAGGCCTTTGAGCAACAGCGGACGATGCCGCCACCCCAGCCCACGGCGCCGCCGGTCCCCAAACTGCAGGGCGCCGAGTTGGAAAAGCACCTGCAGCAATACCAGATGGAAGTGATCCGTCAGGGCATGCCGCCGCTCCCGATCCCTCTGACGCAGGAGATGGACAGCCAACTGGTCAATGAGGGTGTGCTGGCACCCCAGGCCCCCGTGGTCATCCAAGGCGCCGAGGCGCAGATCATCATTCAGCAGCAGTAGAGCACGGGTTCACTGCCTGCCCGTCTTCCAAGGTTTGGACCAAGCTATGGATAGTCTTCCAATCCATGGAAGGATCCCGGCGCATCAGCATCCATCCGTCAGCCCGGCAGGACTGCGGGAGCACGCACTACTGCTGCGTGACCGTCTTGTTGCCTGTCTTCCCGCCGGAAGACACGGTGATCGTCTGCGTGCCGTCCGTGGCGTTCGCGGCATAGACCGCGGTCGATCCTGAACCCGTGATGGCGCCGAGACTGCTGTTTCCAACCGTCCATGTATGGGTCCCCGATCCGCCGGAAGCCGTGTATGTGGTGGCGGAGTTGTTGCTCACGGTGCCGGACCCCGAGATCGTGATGGAACCCCCGCTTCCCCCGCCGTTGGTGGGAACCGTTGCGGTGCCATAGACATTCCCGTAGAGACTCGCCTCCACCCATGTTCCTTGCATGGTGGCGCTGGTGCCCGACACATTGATGGTCGCCTGGATGGTCCCCTCGGTTCCCGCGGTGGTCGATCCGGTGAGTTGGATGGCGGCGGATGTTTCCGTGGCGGTGGAGACCTTTCCGCGGAACACCCTGCCGTTGTTGTCGATCCCCTGCAGATCGTCCCCGTTCTGGATCAGGTTCATCGTCGAGATCGGCGCGCCGCTGTTGTCGGAGACCAGGTCGCCGCCGTTGGGATTCGCATAGTAGCCGGCGATGACCAGTCCGATCTCCCGGAGGACCGTGTCGGGCGACCCGACATCGCATCCCACAATCCCGATCCCTGCAATGGCTGCGATCGCAAGTCCCGCGCCGAAGAGCTTCTTCATGCAGTCCATCCATCGTTGCGCCGACGAATGCCGGCGTGTGTCGGAGTGTAGGCATTCACCGTCACACGCGCAATCCCGGCGGGGGCGAGGATGGAGGAAGGACGAATGGGTGAAGGCGGAACACCAAATAGCCCTGGCTTCACGCATCCATCCTCCCCTGCCTTCCGATTCCCTCGGAGGGGGTTCCGCGGTATGCTCGCGTGCATGTCGACGTTTGAGCGGCTTGAGGACATCGAATGGAACGGCTGGGTTCCGGCCCAGCGCGCGACGCTGCTCTTTGTGCGGCGCGGCGCGGACCTCCTGCTGATCGAGAAGAAGCGCGGCCTCGGTGCGGGGAAGATCAATGCACCGGGCGGTCGCATCGAGCCCGGCGAGACGGCCGCCGCGGCGGCGGTGCGGGAGGTGCAGGAGGAGGTGTGCGTCACGCCGCACGAACCGGTCGACCGCGGACGGCTGCGGTTCCAGTTCGCGGACGGCTTTTCCATCGCCGCCGCGGTGTTCACGGCCGACAGTTTCGACGGCGAGCCGCGCGAGACGGACGAGGCGGTTCCGCTGTGGGTGCGAGCCGACGCCATCCCCTTCGACCGCATGTGGGCGGACGACCGGATATGGATCCCGCACATGCTCGGCGGACGCTGGTTCGACGGAAGGTTTCTCTTCGACGGCGATACGATGCGTGGCTACCGGCTCGACTGCGGGCCGGGCGCCTTCACGTCGCGCGACTGACGACGTAGTCCGCAAGATCGCACAGCAGCCCGGCATCAGGGCCCAGACCTGCGACCGCCATCCGCGCCTCGCCAATCAACTCCGCCGCGCGCGTGCGAGCGCCGGCGACGCCCCATGCCGCGACAGCACCGGCCTTCGCAAGGCGCTTATCGCTGCCGGTCGACTTGCCCATCTGCTCCGGTGTGGACGTGGCATCGAGGATGTCGTCGGCGATCTGGAACGCAAGACCCGCGCATTCACCGTACCGCGTCAGGGCCGCCAGCGCAGGCCCGGTCGCCCCCGCCGTGATCCCGCCCATGCGGCATGCGGCGCGGATGAGGGCGCCGGTCTTGCGGGTGTGAATCCACTCGACCTGTTCCGCTGTTGCGGGCTTCCCCTCGCCCTCCAAGTCGGCGCACTGTCCGCCGACCACGCCACGGCTTCCGGCAGCCGACGCCAGTTCCATGCCCAAAGCGCCCGGCGCGTACGGCGACGGCGCAGGCGTTCCGGCGAGGATCTCGAAGGCGAAGGTCAGGAGTGCGTCCCCGGCGAGGATCGCGGTCGCCTCGTCGAAGGCGACATGCAGGGTGGGCTTGCCGCGCCGGAGCGTGTCGTCATCCAT
>CAYRFK010000133.1:0-13864 GCA_964423465.1 uncultured Verrucomicrobiota bacterium
GCGGTGCGGATGGTCTTCACGGGTGGCCTCCTGAATGGATCCCGGATGTCGGGAGGGGCAACGGGCGACGGCTGGCGCCGGGCACGAACGGCGGGTGGCGGACGGACGGAACGGGAGGGCGGGAAAAAGCGCGATTTACAGAGAGAGAGAAAGAGAGTAGGCGCCGCTGGGCGGCTTGCGAACGGCTCTGCATAGGTCCGGTCATGACGTCCTCACATCCTCCGACCTCTTCGATCCCGCGGGACTCCAATTGACCCGCGGAATGGCGCGAGATTGTTCTCGCGCGACGCGGAGAGTCAAGCGAGATTCGCACGAATTGTGGCACGAATCGTGAAATGCGGAAAACCCGGAGACGGTCGACCGCTTGGTGCTTGCCACACGAGATTTCGAGTCTGTTTCGTGCTTCGGAATTCCGGTTTCGTGCTTTCACCCGGGTCCGCCGTTCGGTCACCGGGGCGGGCGGCCGCGGGCGGGCTGGCGCGGGGCGGGGGGAGAGGCTAGACTTCGGCGCAGGGTGAAACACGGGGGGTGGCGAATGAATGGACGCGAGCGGTACATGGCGGTGCTGGAGGGGCGGCGGGCGGATGTGGTGCCGCGGATCCCGATCCTGATGCAGTACGCGGCGGAGTTCATCGGCTCGAACTATGGCGAGTTTGCGGCCGATCACCGCGTCTTGGTGAAGTCCAACCTCGCGTGCGCCGAGGCGTTCGGCTTCGACCAAGTCAGCTGCATCTCCGACCCCTACCGCGAGACGCAGGGCTTCGGGGGTGTCGTCGAGTACCAGCGCGACGGCGTGCCGCACTCGACGCATCCGCTCGCCGACGACCGGTCCCTCGACGCCCTCCCCCGCCCCGATCCCCTCGTCGCGGTCCGCATGCGCGACCGAGTCGATGCCTGCGCCGCCTACCGCGCGCAGGACGGCGGCCGCCACTCGATCCTCGGCTGGATCGAGGGTCCGGCCGCGGAGGCCGCGGACCTGCGCGATGTGATGAACTTCCTGATCGATCTGATGGACGATCCCGCCTACTGCGGCGACCTGATGGACCGGTGCGTGCAGACCGGCATCGACTTCGCGCGCGCGCAGATCGCGGCCGGCGCGGACACCGTCGGCATCGGCGACGCAGTGGCCAGCCAGGTCTCGCCGGAGACCTACGAGACGCTGATCCTGCCCCGCGAGAAACAGCTCGTGGACGCCGTCCACGCCGCCGGGGCGCGCGTACGCCTGCACATCTGCGGCGACATCACGCATCTGCTGACGGGCATCGCATCGCTCGGGATCGACATCCTCGACGTGGATCACATGGTCGACCTGGCCGTCGCCCGCGCCGCCATGGGTCCGCGCGTGACACTGGCCGGCAACCTCGATCCCGCCGGCGCCGTGCTGCGCGGAACGCCGGCCGCCATCCGCGACGGCATCCGCCAGTGCCTTGATGAGGCCGGCACGCCGTTCATGGCCAATGCGGGCTGCGAAATTCCGTCCGGGACGCCCGTTGAGAACCTGAAGGCCCTCTGCGAAGCGATCCCGTGGCCGTAAACGGAAGCGGGCGGCCGGAGTCCGGCCGCCCGCTTTCATCCATCCACTCTGCGATCAGAAGGCGATCCGCAGCGCGGCGCCAAGGAAGATGGTGTCGCTGTCGATTTCCTCGGGCAGGTCCTCGAGATCGGTCTTCTCGTTGAACCGGTAGTTCGCGTTGATGTCGAGGTGCAGGCCCGTCACGATCTCGAGATCGAGCCCGAGCCGGAGCATGAAGAACGGATCGTCGGCGAAATCGCCGTCGATGTTGTTGATGCCGATGCCGGCGGCGCCGTAGAGGCCCTTCCCGACGATCAGGTAGGCCTGACCCGAGTAGGCATCCTCGCCGAAGCGGTCGGGCATCATTTCCGCGTCGATGCCCAGCCCGAGCAGATCGCCCTTGAACTGGATGCTCGCGAGATAGGAGAAGCCGTCCTGGTCGACCTCGTCGATATCGATGTCATCGAGCATCACCCAGTAGTTCACGCCGCCACCGACCCTGACCTCCGCCTGCGCCGGCTGGGCCGCCGCCACGAGCATGCCCGCCACCGCGATCATCCACCACTTGCTCATCTTCATCATGTCTGTCCCTTTCCTCTTTGCATCCCGTTTCACCGGGCGCCGGCGCACCCGCCGGCCCCGCACCCATTCGTTCAATCCCCCACACCTGGGGAGCCCCGTCAGGGCGTTGCCGCCGGAGCCGCCGCCGGGGCCCGCCGCGCGGACTCCGGCAGATACGGATCGAGCCTGCCGATCCACCAGCAGTAGCCCAGCACCCCGACCACTGCGACGACGGCATAGAGCTTCCACGGGCGGCGGCGCTCCTCGAAGGGATCCGACGACGTCCCCAGCGCGCCGACGGGGAGCTTCGCGAGCTTGGTCATCGTCGCCCCGAACGGGATGTTCAGCCGCGCCCGGGTGTTCACGGCCCAGCCGTTGGCGTCGAGGATCGGGCCGAGGTTCCGAAGCCGCAGCTTCAACCACGCCAGAACCATCGACGGGCCGGAGATCAGCAGAACCACGCCGAGCACGCCGAGGGGCAGCCAGATGCCGAGGCCGAAGAGCGCCTGCAGGAAGCCGCCGACCAGCGCGCTGATGCCGCCGATGGCGGTGCCGATCAGCGCGATGGTTCCGAGGTCGAGCTTCTTCGGCGCGGCCGGGACCGGCTTCGCGGCGTCGACCGCGGCGACGGCCGCGGCGGTGTCGGACATCTTCGCCAGCGACGACGACTCGGCCGCCGTCGCGCGTTTGGCGATCTGCTCCTCGACGAACCGGACGAGCTTGCGGTACGGCATCCAGAAGGCCTCGCGGACGCTGATGGGATTCGCGACGACCCTGGTCACGGTGGCGTCCCAGTCGAGGCCCTTGCGGTCGTAGAAGACGCCGTTGCGGCCGACGGACAGCGTCTCGGAATCGCCGTCGGTGATCACCGCGACGATCGACTTCTTCGCACCGCCGGGACGGGCGAGATCGCAGTAGGCGAGGAAGGCGCCCGACTGTCCCGCCAGCGCCGCGTGCTTCGCCGCATCGGCCACCTCGATGCAGAGCGAGCATTCGCGCGCGTCGAGGTAGAGGGTTCCGGCCTGGAAGGCGGAGCCCTTGCCGCCGTAGAACGAGGCGAAGCTGACGGTGTTCGTCAGGATGCGGACGAGGTCGCGCTGGAAGAGCACCAACCTGCCGACCGATTCGATGCGGGCGTTCTCCGCCGCCAGCGCCGCATCGCGGGCGATCAACTCGGTGATACGGGCGCGGGCCGGGCCGGCCAGCAGCTCGCGCAACCGCGCCTCGCCGAGCGGTTCGACGGCCGTCGCGGGCTTCGCGGCGGTCCAAGCGGCGAACGGGGCGAGCGCCGCTCGCAGGGCGCCCCACTCGGCCTCCGTAAGCGAGGCCTTTTCCGCGCCAAGGACCGGCATCACAGCGTTCGAGGCGAGCGCGGCGAGCGCACCGGCCCATGCCGGGTTCACGGCGCCGTCGAGCGGCAGCGGACGCCCGGCCTCGACGCGGGCGATCGGGAGGCCGGCGATCTCGCTGGAGTCGATCGTGAGGTCCATCGCGGCGAGGGCGAGGTAGGCGCTCTCTTCGCGGTTCAGCGCGGCCTGCGCCCGCGGGTCGAAGGCGGCGAGGCTGCAGCGCGCGAAGTAGTCGTCCACCTTCGCCGCGACCGCCTTCACGGCGGCAAGTGCGGCCGGTGTGCCGTCCGCGCCGGCTGGAAGGAACGAGGCGTCCGAGCTCGCCCCGCCGGCCCACGCGGTGTAGGCCACCGCCTGCTCGAAGAAGGCGTCGACGCCCGCTTGGTTGACGCCCGGCTTCCCGCTGCGGTCGGTGACGGGGCCGATCGCGGCGATGACGGCGGCGATCGCGGCGCACGTGGCGTCGTCCTCCGCGGCCTCGGCGGGCACGACGCCGTCGCCGTTGAAGGTGGTCCCGGCAAAGATCCGCTCCTGGCTCGACACGTCGTCGAGCGTAATCGCCGTCGCATCGGGACGGCCGAGATTGGCGAGAATGCGGCGGGCTCCGGCGAGGAGATCCGGATCCTTGATCGAAGCGAGCGGGACGGAGTCGCCGCCCTTCAGGAGGTCGCCGGGATCCTTGAGCGCGCCGCGGGCCCAGGCGACGGCGGCGAGGATCTCCGGCGGGCGGATGCGCCCGTCCTTGTCCGCATCCAGCAGCGCCATCGTGCGCGGATCGAAGTCCACGCTGCTGACCGGCATGCTGAGCGCAACCCAGAGCTTCTGGTCGAGCTGGTCGAGATGGACGAGATCGGCGCCCTCGCGCAGCACCACCTGTCCGACGCCGCCGGCCCGGAAGAAACTCCACGCGTGACGCGACCCGACTCTGGTTTCGATGGCGCTCACCGCATCCTCCCCCGACGGCCCGCCTCACACGCCCCGGCCGTCCTGTTTTGCAACCTTCGCCCATGCGCCCCCGCTTTGCAAGAACCCGTTCCCGAACCCGTTCCCGGCCCGGCCGCGCCGGAGGCACATCTCCAATGAAGGCGCCCGGCGGCCTTGTGCCGCCGAAGCCGGGCATCTTTGCATCGTCGCAGGGGCGCCGGGAGGAACGGCCCTGCAACCCCGCCGAAAACGTCCGGCCCCGGGAGGGCGGCGGCACACATTCCCATCGCACCATGCGTTACATTTTTTGTAACGATCGTTACAATGGATGTAACATCCGGAGGCTTGTTTCGCGCGGCCGACCGGTGGCGATCGCTTGCCGGGGAGCGGGCGGCGCGGCATAGTGACGGCGCCATGAGGATCCTCCCCACCGTCTGCCGGGCGATGAGCCGGACATGCTATGCGGCGCTGACAGCGCTGGCGGTTACCGGCTGTGCCACAAAGGCGTTGCGCTCCGCTTCGCCTGCGGAATGGACCGAGGCCTCGCGGCCCGGCGTGGTGGACGGGCGCGGACCGGGCCTTGCCGCACGCCAGTGGCTGCAGCGCGAGGGGCTGGAGCACGGGTGGAAGAGCGACCCGGAGGACGCCTTTGCCGCCCTGTGGCCGCACCTGGCGGCGGCGGACGCCCGCGCGGCGCGAAGGATCGCAGGGGAACTGTGCCTCGATGCGGGGCGGCGCGCGAAGACGGACGCCGGACGGCGCGGTTGGGCCCTCGCGGCGGCGGCCCATGCCCACGCCGCGATGACGGCGGGGCGGGACACGGCGGCGGTGGACCGGCTCGCGCCGGACCTCCGCAACGCCGTCGAGATCTACAACGCGGCCCTGGCCGACTATCTCGTCGCCCTCGGCGGCGCGCTGCCCGGCGACGAGACGCTGCCGGCGTGCGGACTCGCCTTCCGCGTCGACGCCTCCGCCGTCCGGTGCGCGGGCGTGACGAACCTCGACCCGGCCCGAGTGAGGGCCCCGCGAGAGACCGCGCAGATCAACCGGCGCTACGGCGTCGGCGCGGCGGTCACGATCGCGGTGCAAGCCGGGTCCCTCGTTCCCGACCGCGAACCGTGGCATCCGGCGGTCCGCGTGCTGCCGGTGCGCCCCGCCACCCTGCTCGCCCGCTTCATGCCGGCGGCGGACGGCACGAACGTGGCCGTCGCCCTGACCCTGCACGATCCGATCGAATCGCCGGTGGCCCGTCTCGGGGAGGTCGAGGTGCCGCTCGAGGCCGATCTGGCGGTGCCGCTGGCCAACGAGATCCTGCGGGATCCCGTGCTTTCGTCCCGGGTCCAGATATGGGCCTTCTTCTACGCCACCGTGAACCCGATCGCGCAGTCCGCCTCCGAATTGCGCCATTCGATCGAGGCGCTGCGCGCGCAGGTCGACCCGGACGGCGCCGACGCCGCGTGGGACCGCATGGTGCTTGTCGGCCACAGCATGGGCGGCCTCATCTCGCGCTTGCTCGTGTCGCACGGCACGATCGAACCCTCGCCGGAAATCGCCGCCGCGATTGAAACCCTCCCGCCGGACCGCCGGGCCTATTTCGAGGACCTCGGCCGGCTCGAACCGTTGTCCTGCGTGCGCCGTGCCGTTCTGCTCGGCGCCCCGAACCGCGGCGCGGAGATGGCCTCCTCGTTGGTGGGGCGGTTGGGCAACGCGCTGATCTCCCTTCCGGCGGCGACGATCGATTTCCTCGGGCCCGGCACGTCGTCCGGAGTGAAGCCCGTCGCAGCGCCGACCGGCATCCGGAACCTGCGCCCCGAAAGCGCGTTCATCCGGAGCCTGTCCGGCGTGCCGCTGCCCGCGGAGGTTCCGGTCCACACCATCGCCGCCGATCTCCGCGAGGCCGGCCGCACCGGCGGCACCGACGGCGTGGTGCCCTACGCAAGCGCCCACCTCGACGGCGCGGCGTCCGAACTCGTCGTCCGCAGCGACCACCTCTCCATGCACAAAGAGCCGCCCGCGATCCAGGAAGTGCTGCGGATCCTGCGACTGCACGCCGGACCCGGGATCAAGGATGGGGGCTGAAAGCTGAAGTTGGCGTCAGGTTTCAAGTTCGGGCGGACAACATCCAACGTCCAACCGCCAACACCCAACATCCAAGGACGGACCTCGGACTTCGGATCTCGGTCCTCGAACGAGTGCTCTCTGACCTCTGACTTCTGACCTCCGCCCTTGGCTCTCCGCTCCGCCCCTCACTCCGCCCCGGCGGGCGCGGGAGGCCAGTCGGCGGGCATCCAGGCGGGGAGCGAGGCGATGGAGTCGCGGGCGGACTGCGAGGTCGGCACGGCCCACGCCTCGAAGAACGGGCCAAGGTTGCGGCCGACGGTCCGCGAGAGCCTCACCACCCACTGGTCGCGTCGCGCGTCGTCCGTGCGCGGGCGGTCATCTTTCGCAAGATCGCGGTACTCGGCGAAGACCTTCTTGAACGCCTCCCAGCCGAAGGCCTCGCGGAGCTGGGCATACATGGCAAGCGCGAGGAACGGGTCGCTCTTCCATTCCTCGAACTTCCGGCCGGCGGCGGCGTAGCGCGCCCACGCCTTTGCACGCGCCGCGGGCTCGATCGCGCCGTGACCGGCGATCGGCGGCTTCCCGCAGACGGTCTCCAGCGTGTAGAGCGAGAAGAGATTGACGGTCACCTCGCCGGTGCCGTCGAACGTCCAGTCGCGCTGCTGGTGGTTGTGGCCGAGTTCGTGGAAGAGGCCCCACTGGCCCTTCAGCAGCGCGTCGCGGCTGACGAGGATGTCGTATTGGTCGTCCCACGTCATGATCGGGTAGCCGGCGTGCATGTAGCCGGCGCTGATCTGGATGTCCGGCACGATGCGCTCGGGCCGCGCGCGCTCGCGCGGGATCGCTGCGAGATCGGCCTGC
Organism: uncultured Verrucomicrobiota bacterium; assembly: GCA_964423465.1. Taxonomy (GTDB): domain Bacteria; phylum Verrucomicrobiota; class Kiritimatiellia; order PWTM01; family PWTM01; genus VGWF01. The sequence goes on from CAYRFK010000133.1 coordinate 7,270, forward strand.
GCGTCGAGGATGCGGTCCCACAGCTCCAGCACAGGCTCAGGATCTTCGAGCTTGCGCAGCCGGTCGGAGGGCACGGTCAGGATGACCCGGTCCGTCGCCAGTTCGCCCCACGGCGCGGGCCGGTCGCGGATCGCGGTCCACTCCGCCGCCGTCGTGCGGCCGCGGACGTAGAGCGGGGCGTCGACCGCGCCGCTGATGCGAATGCGCGACGCACCGTCGCCGACGCCGCCGGGCGACTCGATGTAGACGAGCCCGCCGAACGCGTTCGCGGCCGCCGTGCGCTCCGCCGCGACCGGGAAAGCGCGGGTGATGTCCGGACATCGCTTCCACGCGTCGAGGTGCCACAGGTGATCACTGTGCGCGCCGATCCGCACACGCAGCTTCGCTCCCGCGAGGGCGGCGGGCACGGTCACGGCGATGCGCTCGCCGGGTGCCGCGTAGAGGCCGGTCGAAGCCCAGCCGGGCTTGCGGAGGTCGAGCGCGACCTCGCGCGACACGCGCTCGGCCGCGGACGTCACCGCGCCGGGAAACGAGGCCGCGGCGGGATGTGCCGTGACGGCATCGACGCCCGCCTCCATCGCCGCCACGGTGCCCATCGCCGTCGCGACGCGGCGGAGGACCTCGGTCGATTTCACCGGCTTGCCGGCCGCGGGATACGGCGATTCGAGCGACGCCACGGCGGACGCGAGCCGCGGACGCAACAGCGTGTCCCCCGCCGGGATCCAGCCGGACGCGTCGCTCAGCGTCACACCCGCCTGCTTGAGATCCTGCTTCGAGGGTTTGGCCGCGACGTCCGTCGCGAGTGTCAGCGCCGCGCCCGCGTGGCACAGCGGGGCGGCATCGGTACGGAAGGCCTTGCCCGCCGTGCCTTCGACAATGCCGTCGGTCCACAGGATCCCCCACGGCGCGCAGAGCCGGTTCGCCGGATGGTTGCGCACCTCGGATCCGCCGCTCCTCCACGACCAGGCAGTCTCGCCGACCACGAGCCCTCCGCCCTTCTCCACGAAGGCCCGGAGCGGTTCGACCATCGCATCGTCGATCGAGCGGCCGACGACGATCACCGCGCGCGCGGTGGCCAAAGCTGCCGCGTCGAGTTCGACCGCCGCAAAGCCGCGTTTCGCGAGCCACGGTCGCAGCCCGCCGCCCGAACGCACCGCGACGGGGATCGCGCCCGTGCCCACCGCGCCGGCCGTCCAGCGGAGGCTGCGCTCGATCAGTCCGCCGACGGCCTCGTCGCTCGCGGCGGCGGCCAGGTAGCCGTCGTGTCCGAAGGCCACGATGCGTCCTCGCCCTGCAAGCCCGAGCGCCGCCGCGGAGCCCAGCACACCCGCACGTCCGCCCGCGAACAGCGGCACGGACTGCGGCCCGAAGACGCTGAGAAGGCCCACGGCCCCTGTTGCAGGAATCTCTTTCGCCCCGCCGAGAATGCCCGCGCGTTCGGCTTCCAAAGGTTGGAAGTCCTGCGCGACAGCCGTCCAAGGATTGGAAGCCGCCGCCAGACAGACCGTCGTGATCAGCACCGCAGCACGCATGGAAACCTCAGTTTGTTGCCGTTGGAATCTAACGCCCGTCCCCACGCCCGTCAAGACGCCCGCCCCGCACCACCTGCGTCATGTGTAACATTATCGGATGCGGTCGCACTCGATATTGTTACACTTGTTGTTGCGCGTGGGGGCGATGATGCGCTCCTGCGTAGCGATCTGCTGACCGCTGACGCGGAGACGGTCCGTGGCCGTTCGATTCGGCGCCCGGCGAATGTGCGTCCCGAAGCGGGAATCTTCGCGTCCCGCGACGCAAGGTCGCGGGGGCGCGGGCGGGAGCCGGTTGACAGAGGATGCCGGACGGCGAATCCTCGCGGCATGAAGACGCTCGCACCGGCTCTCCTCGCCTCGCTCACGGTCGCCGCGGCGGCCGCGGAGGCGCCGGACATCACGTCGGTGCCCGCCGATCTCGTCGTGCCCGCCATGACCAACGCCGCGCCGGCGCCGGGACGCCGCGTCCGGCACGTCACGCCGGGCTGGGAGTCGACGGAGGCGCATCACGCGCTCCACCTGCCCGCCGACTGGAAGCCGGGCGGACGCTTCCCGGTGATCGCCGAGTACGCCGGCAACGGCGGCTACTCGAACCGCTTCGGCGACGTGAGCGGCGGAACCGTCGAGGGCTGCGCGATGGGCTATGGCCTCTCCGGCGGGTCCAACTTCATCTGGGTCTGCCTGCCCTTCGTCGAAGTGACGAACGGCACGAAGCGCAACGCGGCGCGCTGGTGGGGCGACGCGGACGAGACGGCGCGCTATGCCGTCGCGACCATGCGCCACCTGTGCCGCGAGTACGGCGGAAACGAGCGCGCGCTGATCCTCTGCGGCTTCTCGCGCGGCTCGCTCGCATGCAACTACATCGGCCTGCGCAACGAGGACATCGCCCCGCTGTGGCGCGCGTTCCTGTGCCACTCGCATTACGACGGCGTGCGGAAGTGGGCCTACGCAGACAGCGACCGCGACTCCGCCCTCGCACGCCTGCGCCGGCTCGCAGGCCGGCCGCAGTGGATCAGCCAGGAGGGCTCGACGGCCGAAACCCGGGCGTTCCTCGAGGGCTCGGGCGTCACCGCGCCGTGGACCTTCGCCGACTTCCCCTATCGCAACCACACCTCGGCGTGGGCGCTGCGCGATTGCGAGTTCCGCCGCCAGGCCCGCGCGTGGCTTGCGGAGGTGATCGAGGCGCCTGGCGGCGCACGGAAGACGGAAAACGGAAGGACGAGACGGAAGACGGGAAACGGAAGGATGGGGACGGCGCGGTCGTGCGGGACGCGGTCCGCGACGTGCTGGTCCCCGCCGCACCGGGCGCGCTGCGCGTGGCGGGCCGCGCGGGGGCGGAAGTCGACAAGGTGGTCGGCCCCGGCACGACCAACGTCCTTTGCGCTTGCGCCGCGGACCGGGCGCGCCTAGCGTCGGACCCATTGTCCACACGAGGAACGAATCATGACAGCACAGCATCCCACGGTCCGGTCCGCCGCCTCGCCCTCCCGCCGCCGATTCCTGGCCGGGGTCCTTGCGGGCGCGGCCTTCCAGATCGTGCCGCGCCGCGTGCTCGGCGGAACGGGGCAGCCCGCGCCGAACGATGAGATCACGCGCGCAGTGATCGGGGTCGGCGGCATGGGCTCCGGACACCTCGGCTACGCCGGCGCGCGGACGCTCGCCGTGTGCGACACCGATGCGAAGCGGGTTGAGAAGGCGCTGGCCCGCTGCCCGGATGCGAAGGGTTACCGCGACTTCCGCGAAGTCCTCGCGCGGTCCGACATCGACGTCGTCCACATCGCCACCCCGCCCCACTGGCACGGCCTGATGTCCATCGCCGCGGCGCAGGCAGGCAAGGACGTCTGGTGCGAGAAGCCGATGACCCACACGATCGCCGAGGGCATCGCGGTGCGCGAGGCCGTGCGGCGGCACGGACGAATCTTCCGGATCAACACCTGGTTCCGGTTCGAGGGCGGCTACTACGGCTTCGGCACGCCGGTGGCGCCGATCAAGAAGGTCGTCGACTCCGGCGTCCTCGGCTGGCCGCTTCGCGCGACCGTGGGCGACGTCAGCGGCTTCTCGTGGAAGTTCGGCTGGTCCGGCCTCACCAACGCAAAACCGGAGCCCGTGCCGCCGGAGCTGGACTACGACATGTGGCTCGGCCCCGCCCCGTACAAGCCCTACCACCCGCACCGCGTCCACGGCACGTTCCGCGGCTACTGGGACTACGACGGCGGCGGCTTGGGCGACATGGGGCAGCACTACCTCGACCCGGTCCAGTATCTGCTCGGCAAGGACGACACGGGGCCCGTCGAGGTCACCGCCGACGCGCCGCAGCAGCACCCCGACGCCGCCGGCTCGTTCCGGTCGATCCGCATGCGCTACGCCGACGGCTGCGAGATCGTCCTCGACGGCGGCAACGCCGAGGGCCGCCGCGTGCCGTTCCTTGAGGGACCGAAGGGGAAGCTCTACAAGAACCTTGAGTCCGACGTGCCCGGCCTCCAGCGCATCCTCGCCGCCCTGCCCGACGCGCCGCCGCGGCAGACGAATTTCTACGACGCGGTCCGCAACCGCCGGCCGTTCGCCCTGAACGAACGCAACGGCCACCGGTCGTGCACGCTGATCAATCTCGCCATCATCGCCTGGCGCCTCGGACGCACGGTCAAGTGGGATCCGGCCACCGAGACCATCGTGGGCGACCCCGCCGCCTCCCGCCTCGCCAGCATCCCCATGCGCGCCCCGTGGACGCTCTGAGAACTTGAGGATACGACCATGAACGCATGCCCCCCGATGATGGAAGCACGAAGCAAACTCCAAGCCCCAATGCAGGAAAGCACCAAACAGACCGGCGCACACCCATCCTCTCTTCATCCTTCCCCTATCCGTTCTTCATCCGCTCTTCGGCGCCTGCCCTGCGTAGCCTTGGCGAAGCGGGGTTCGATGTTCGGTGTTCGATGTTCGGTGTTCATCTTCGCGTTGACCGCCTCCGCCGGCCCCGCGTCGGATCTCGCCGCGAAGATGCCGGCCGACTCGCCGGCCGCGACGGCCGCCGCATGCGAGGCGATCCTTGCGACCGGGGAGGCCGGAATCCTCGAGCTCTGCGTCGCGATGCGCCCGCCGGGCGATGAGGCAGGACTCCCCGCGCGCTACGCGCTCGGCAGCCTCGCCCTGCATGTGGCGCGCCCGGCTTCCGATGCGGCGCGTCGGCGCTTCACCATCTCCGTGGCAAAGGGTCTGGAAGCGGCGGCGGACGTCGAAGTGAAACGCTTTCTCCTGTCGCAACTCCAACTCGCCGGAGGCCCGGAGTGGATCCCGACCGCCTCTGCGCTGCTGAAGGATCCCGCGCTGTGCGCCCCCGCGGTCGCCGCGCTGGAGGACGCCGCCTCGCCCGCCGCCGACGCCGTCCTCACGAAGGCCCTGGCCGACGGCAGCGCCGCGAAGCCGGCCGACGTCATCCTCGCCCTCGGTCGGCGCGGCGTGAAGACCGCCGCCCCCGCCATCGCCGCCCGCGCGCAGAAGGGTGATGCCGCGATCGACGTGGCCGCGCTGCAGGCGCTGGCCCGTCTTGGCCAGCCAAGATCCGCCTCCCTTGTGACCGCCCTCGCCGCGCCGGTGGACGATGCCGCCGCAACCGCCCGGCGCGCAGCCCTGCGCCTGACCTACGCGCGATCGCTGGCCGCCAACGGCGAGGTCAAGTCCGCCGTCGCGATATGCCGGGAGATCCCGGCTTCGGCGCCGACCGCCGCACGGATCGATGCGCTCGACGCGCTTGCGGCGATCTCACCAAGGGACGCGATTCCTCCGCTGCAGGAGGCGGTCGGCTCCGACGACATCGGCATGTCCCGCGCGGCGCTGCGCAGGCTGGGCGCCGTCGACGACGCATCCGTCGGGCCGTGGCTTGCCTCGCGCTTCGCCGCGGCGGCCCCGGATCTCAAGGCCGACATCCTTTGCACGCTGCGCCTCCGCGGCGATAAGGCCGGCGCGGCCCTCGTCGAGGCCGGTCTCGCCGACACCAACGAGGTGGTGACCACCGCCGCGTCCGTTTCGGTCACGCTGCTTCCGGCGGGCCGGCAGGCCCCGGTCCTCCTTGCCGCCCTCGCCACCGCCGCCGCGACGCCGACTCGGGCGAACCCGATGATCGACGCACTGGGCCGGCTGCCCGGCGACGACGCCACGGCCACGGTCGCCGCCGCACTGCCCGGCGCCTCTTCTCCTGACGCGAAGAAGGCGATCCTTCAGGTCCTCGCCGCCCGGCGGGGAGAGACGGCACGGGTCGCAATCCTGAAAGCGATGGACGACGCTGACGCGACGGTCCGGACGGCCGCCGCGCAGGCCCTCGCCGCCGCCGGCACGCCAAAGGACTTGGCGAAGCTTGTCGCCGTGGCGGTTCGTACCGCCGATCCCGAGGCCGCGGCGGCGCGCAAGGCGCTGGTTGTCATCTCGGGCGATCTGCCCGCCGATGCGCGCAGCAACGCCGCACTGGAGGCATGGGCATCGGCCGACGCCGCCGCACGCGTAAAACTGCTGTCCGTCTACGGTGCCCTCGGCGGCTCCGTCGCGCTGGCCAAGGTCACGGCTGCGCTCGGCGACACCGACGCGACGCTTCGTGAAGCAGCCCTTCGTTCGCTGGCCGGCTGGTCGTCGCCCGAGGCCGCGCCGAAGCTGCTCGAACTCGCGACGACGGCCGAACCGCCCACCCTGCGAATTGTGGCGCTCCGCGGCGCGATCCGCCTGTCACGCGACGGTGCCGCGTCCGCGAAGGACCGCCTGGCCTGGATCGACGCGGCCCTGAAGGCCGCGACGCGGGCGGACGAGAAGCGCGAGGCGGTCTCGGCCCTCGCGGAGCTTGATACGCCGCCGGCCGTCGCGCGCGCTGCGGCCCTGCTGGACGACGCCTACGTCCCGCGCGAGGCTGCCCTCGCGCTGGCGCGGATGCTGGCGCCCGAGAAGCCGCGCAAAGGCGCGAAGCTCTCGGCCGACGACATCGCCACGCTCCGAAAAGCCTTCCCCCACCTTCCCGACGGCGACGTGAAGACCCGCGTGGAGAAGGCGCTGCCGAAGTGAGGAGTGGTGCCGTGCGACCG
>CAYRFK010000134.1:0-13831 GCA_964423465.1 uncultured Verrucomicrobiota bacterium
TGGAGACGATCGCAGAGTACGATCGCCGGTTGGCCACCGAGTTCTCGGAGGGTCGGAAGGTCCTCATGGAGAACCTTGGCGGTCCGGCGAACTTCATGGCCTACCCGTTCGGCGACATCGGCCAGGAGGACGAAACGAACGTCGACGACCCGACCGGTCGCATTCTCACGCAGGCGCGACGCAACTTTGAGGTCGGGTTCATTCAGAGCGTCTTCGGCTACGCTGTGGCCGGCGACGACCCCCTGCTCTACCAGCGGCACGAGATGGATCGATGGATGGACGGGCAGGACGTGGTGGACTACCTTTACCAGCACCACCCCGTCTATCTCGCGCGCCGGCTCCGCGCCGAGTACTCCGCGCTGGAGGGCAAGCTCTACCGGGCGCGCGAAGCGCTCGAGTCGCTGGAGAACAGCGGGTATCCCGAGCGCCCCTTGGAGGCCGCAAAGAAATACGTTGCCGACCGGCTTCCGCAGTCCTTCGGCGGACAAGCTCCGGGCCCGGGGTCGATCGCGAAGTCCCCGTGGACGATCGAGATTCGCAAGCCGTACGCCGGGGTGACCGGGCAGTATTTCCAGGATAATCAGGACCGCCGCAACTGGCGCATCACGGGCATGGCGGGCGTCAACGTCACCCCAAATCTTCTGCTGGAAGGCCGCGCGGGCATCGGGCGCCTGACGCAGGATGTGGCGGAGCTTTCGACGAACTTCACGCGGGTCGGCCGGACGACCAACGCCGTGATTTCGACACGCGACTACCGCATCGACATCGACGAACGCACCGTCGGGGGCAAGGCCGTCATCACCCTCCCGAGCGGAATCTACCTTGCCGGCGACATCCTCCAGCGCTCGTTCTCCGGCGACGTCGACCGCGAACGCATCGCTTGGGCCGTCGAGACGCAGGTGCGGCCGTTCCAGCCGTTCGACATCCTGATCCGCTACGAGGAGGACATGGCCCCGTCCGCTCTGGCCATCGCGGAGGACATCGACTACGGCATGTGGACCGCGGTCGGCAACCTCCGCGTGCGGGACAACTGGAACATCGTCGCCGCCGGCACACGGTACGATTTCTCGGACGACAACACGCGCGATCACTTCACGGTCGGCTCGATGTGGACCGTTCATCCCCGCACCGGTCTGCGTCTGGGTGTGCGCTTCTCCTACGACACGTCCGACGAGGAAAGCCTCGCCTACTGGACGCCATACCACCTCCAGCGCTACTACGCGGAGGGCGGATTCCAAGGGAACTATCTGCGGACCTACTACAACCTCCGACTGCGCCTTGGTATTGGACGCGAGGATGCGCGGCCGGAAGAGGAGCAGCGCTACCAGGAGACCGTAGCCCGGGCGAAGGCGCTGAACTTCGATCCGGGGCCGGCCCCGGGGGAGGACTGGGAGCCAGTGTTCGGTCTGGCCGCCTCCGCCAACCGCCCCTTCGGGGAACACTGGGCGATCAACGGGGAATTCTCGTATAACAAGAATCCGAACTACAACGAGATTAGCCTGCTGGGCGGACTTCGCTACAAGTTCTGAGGCCCGGCCCGCCGGAGCCTGAATGCTGTTTCCGACGATCACGTTCGCCGTCTTCTTCGCGTTGGTCTACGCCGGCCACTGGATGCTGCTCCGAAAGCCTCCGGCATGGAAGTGGTTCATCCTGGCGGCGAGCTATGTATTCTACGGGTACTGGGACTGGCGGTTCCTGCTCCTGATCGGCGGATCCTCGATCCTGAATCAGGGGGCCGCGGTGGCGATGAACGGCATGGCGGATTCGGGCAGGCGTCGCGCCCTGGTCGCAGGGGTCGTCGTTCTGAACTTGGGAGTTCTGGGCTTCTTCAAGTACTACGGATTCTTCGTCGTCAACGCGTACGCATTGTGCGCCCGCCTTGGATGGCCGTGCACGCTGCCGCTGCTGGACATGGTCCTCCCTGTGGGCATCTCGTTCTTCACGTTCCAGGCGATGAGCTATGTCATCGACGTGTACCGTCGCGAGATACCGCCGGCGAAGTCGGTCCTGGACTTCGCCGTCTACTTGGCATTCTTCCCCCAACTCGTCGCAGGCCCCATCGTCCGCGCCTCGATGCTTCTGCCCCAGCTGGAATCCCCCGCCGCGCCCGCCCGGATCGATATCGGGCGCGCCTCCTGCCTGATACTGGGCGGTCTCTTCAAGAAGATTGTAATCGCCAACGCACTGGCCTCACACGTCGTCGACCCCGTCTTCGACAACCCTTCCGCCTTCGGCGCCCTCGATACCCTGCTGGCTGTGTACGGCTACTGAATCCAGATCTACTGCGACTTCTCCGCCTATTCGGACATTGCAATTGGTGTGGCGCTGCTGATGGGCTTCCATTTTCCGGTGAACTTCAATGCCCCGTTCCTATCCGCCTCCTTCCAGGAATTCTGGCACCGCTGGCACATTTCGCTGTCCTCGTGGCTTCGCGACTATCTCTACATTCCACTCGGCGGATCCCGGGGTCCGGGTTGGCGTACCCATGTCAACCTGTTCCTGACCTTCGTGCTCGGCGGGCTCTGGCACGGCGCAGGATGGACGTTCGTGATCTGGGGAGTTCTCCACGGGGTATTCCTGGTGGTCGAACGGCTTCTCCGTGGTCCCCACGCGGTCGCTTCTCGCGCTGCGGCGGCCGTTTCGCTACCGGTGCGCTTCGCGCGCATCGCGCTGACGTTCCACCTTCTCGGATTCACCATGGTCTTCTTCCGTTCCTCCACCCTTGCGGATGCCCTCGCGATGCTGAAGGCATTTGCCAGCCAAGCACCTTCGACGTTGCTGTCGATTCCTGTTGTTGCCGCGCTTGTTGCGGGGTTCGCCACGCAGGCGCTCGATGGCGATCGCGCGCGCCGCCTTTGGGACGCCTGGGCCCACTGGCCCGTGTGGATCCAAGGTGCCGCGGCGGCGGCGATTCTCACGATCATCGGCGGACTGGGGCCGCGCGGCGTTGCGCCGTTCATCTACTTCCAGTTCTGAGGAGACCATGCAACCATCCTCCATTGAAGAACGGCGCATGCAGTCCGGGAAGGGCGTCTCGAGATTCGGCGCCCATGCGGCGATTGTGGTCTTCTATGTTGTGGGGGGGCTGCTGAATGGCGCGAATCTTCTCCGGGCGGCCGAGGGGATGGAATACGGAAGCCGCAGCCGCGAACTCTGCATCGCGCTGGCGCGACCCGTCGCGGCAATGGCCCGGGCCACCCGGCTCGATCGCCCGCGGCCATGGATCGAAGTCCTGTCCAACCGTCTGATGCAAGGACGAACAGGAAGCCCCTCCGCGACGCCGTAGCTGTTCCCCCCTGGCGGCATCATCCCCGCGGCGTGATTCGCGCTGACGGGTTGAAACCCGGGGTTTCTCCCCTACTGTAGGCGTATGATGATTCTCCACCCGAGATCCGGCTTTCCGGTGGCGCGATCCCGCCGGAGCGTGCTGTCTGCCGCCCTTGCGGTTCTGGCCGGCCATGCATGCGGCGCGGACGCCCCCTCGCGCGGCGTCCTCGTCTGCGGCGATTCCATGGTCAAAGCCCTGTCCCGCTCCCTGACGCGCGAGTTCGCGGCCGTTCCGTCGGTGTCCCTGAGCCATCTGGTTTCGATCGGAACCGGCCTGGCCCGCCCCGACGTCTTCGACTGGCCCGCGAAGGTGCGCGAGGCTGCACAATCGAAGCCCGAGGCCGTGGTCCTCATGCTCGGGGCCAATGACGGGCAGAATCTCCGGACTGCGACGGGGGCTGTCGTTCACGAGGGGGCGGCCGACTGGAGCGCCGAGTACGCGGCCCGGGTTGCGGACGTGCTTCGGCAGTTGAAAGCCGCCGGGGTCCGGCACATCTTGTGGATCGGCCTCCCCGACATGCGCGAGCATAAACTCCAAGCCGACTGTCAACGGATCAACGCGATTCTCCGCTCGGAATGCGGGAAGGTCGACGGCGCCCAGTTCTTCGACATCACGCCGCTCTTCAGTCCCAAGCCCGGCGTGTACAGCGCCTATGTGGTCCGCCCCGGCGGGCGGCCGGTTCTTGTCCGATCCAGCGACGGCGGGCACCTGAATCCCGATGGCGCGGACATTCTCGCGCGCGCCGTGCGCGAACGGCTGGCCACCCTGATGTCGTTCTAGTAGCCGATCATCAAGGGACCGGCGTCCGCGATCTCGGCGGCGTCCTTCAGATCGGCCCTCCGAGAAATGCGGACCTCCACGGCGTCACCCGTCCCGTTCGTGAACTCCCCGCCCCGCGCGACCGGCTGCACGCGCGCCACGCGCCCGGACTTGTCCACCGAGGCGATCAGGATCCGCAGATGGGAAGCCTTCATCCGCTGGCGCATGGACTGAATCCATTCGTCACCGGGCCATTCCTTGAACATCAGCACGAACCCATCGGCGCCCGTTTCTTTGGCCCGGGCTTCCAGATCGTCAGGCAGGACGCCAATCGTCGACCGGCAGTCCACGAACGGCGTGACCCACATGCGATGATACTTGGCGAAGACATCGTAGATCTGGCGGTCGCCGGTCTGCGCGGACATCCACCTGCCGTCGGATTGTATCGTGAACCACGCGGGGCACAGGGCGGTCAATTGAGAGACGTCCGGACGAACGCTGGCCAGTTGGGTGTCCGCCTCCGCCGCGGTGGCCACGGGGGCCAGCACGCCCAGGCGCATGGGGGCGGCGCCGGCGGCGAGCCCGTGGATCTCGGCCATCGCCTGGCCGCGCTCGACAGCATGGATGGCAACCCCGACCCAGCCGAGTCCCATATCCTGAGGCAGGTGCAGGCGCGCGCCGAACGCAGGCACGCCGTCGACATATCCCATGATGCCGTCCCCGTTGGCCTCCATGCGGAGACGGAACTTGCCCTCGGGGCGCTTCCATTCCATCTTCCGCTCCGCCACAAGCCGTCCCGCGCGCCACGTCTGCAGGTGGAGGAATCCCGCATCGGTGAACCCGAAACGTGCCATGTGGTCCGCCGTCCGGCTCGTGTAGAGCCAGAAGTTGCCCACGGACTTCCCGACAAGAACATCGACGAAGACATTGCGGAGGTGCAGGGAACCGAGCAGCCGCAGCGCGCCTTCCGAGTAGCTTTCACCCGCCGAGAATACGGCGCCACCATTGGGGCCGGGGGTCAGGACGCCGCCCTCCACCCACCAGCGGTTCGACAGGCGACCGTCTGCCAGGGTCTCCGTGACCGCCTCGGCCCGCGGGGTCATCCGGGCAAAGACTTCGGTAACGCGCGGATCCTTGCTGCGGGCAGCGATGTCGCGAATGAGCGCCACCAGCGCCTCGGCGCCCGGCAGGGAGGTAAGCTCGTACTTCCAGGCGGCCTGGCCGAGCGCAAGATGGTTCTCCGTCTTTGCGCCCGCGACGATCAGGCGGTCCATGGTCTTCCGGTATTCCTCGTCGGTGGAGGCGAGGCGGAGCAGCATGGTCAGAACCTCGATGTTCTCGGGCTCGATCTCGATCAGCTTCCGGGCAACCTCCGCCGCCTCGGCCCCGCGATTGTTGTCGTTCAACCATCGTGCCTGCGCCAGGAGAACCTCGGGGTTGCCGGGGAACAGACGGGAGTACAGGTTGAGCGACTCCGCGGCGCGATCGGGTTCGCCCAGTGACGAATAGAGCCCGGCCCGGCGGATCGCCAGGGAAATCTGGCCGGGATCGAGCTCCAAGCTGCGATCGTATTCGCGCGCGGCACCCTTGAGGTCGCCCTGCCGAAGCAAGGCATCGCCGATGAGCATGCACGCCTTCGGGTTGTCCGGCTCCATCTTGAGCCACTCGCGCCAGGTTGTGACGGCCCGTTCGTACTGCCCCTCGAGATAGGCGGCCAGGCCTTCCTGTTGCATGCGACTGCTCTTGGCCTCCTGCGACTCGATCGTGGTGCCCTCCGCACCGGTCGGGATCATGTAGAACAGCGGGAGCTCCTCATCGGCCGCCGGGGCCGGTACGGGTTCGGCGCGCACGATCTGGGAGGTGCGTCCCGAGGCGTCGGACTTCACCGGCGACGAGGCGTCGACGACCACCCTGGCATTCGGCACAACGGCGAGAAGCGAGTGAATCTGGGCACGAGTCTCCATCGCCTGCGGGAGGCGGACCAGAAGGCGCGCCCCGCCCTTGCCGAGGGCCTCGGCGCACTGCCGCAGCCAGGAGGCGACGGCGGGAAGCGTGACGTTCCGCATGGCGCTCATATTGACGAGCACCCCGTCGAACTTCTCGCGATTGGCCTTCTCCGCGAGCAGAGCCGGAGACGTCCGGGAGAGGGCCGTGTCACTCTCGATCACGACCTGGGGATGCAGCTTGAGGTGGTTGACGCGGGCCAGCATCCGGTAGATGTCCAGATCCGCGATCGTGCCGGACATCGGGCCGCCTGTCGCCGTATCCATCCACCGCGGACTGAGGTCGGTGAGGCGGAACGCATTGTCGTAGATCCACCGGAACGCATGGGGCTCCCCGGCCTTGGTCACATCCCACGACGCGACGGTCGGGCTCTGTTCGCGAACCTCGATCCCCGTCAGGTGGGCACGGGCGACCCCTTTGTAGGGCGACCACACGCTCAGTCCGACCAGCCCGGGCTTCAACTCGCCGCGCAACATGCTCCGGATGCGGAACATCACCTTGCCGTCGAGATGGGCGAAAAGGAGTCGGTCCCGAAGGAACACCTCCAGTGTATGCTCGGAGTTGACGTTGATGGGAACCTGCGAGGATGCCAGGGTGAATCGCTCCGCGCCGATTTGCTTCTGCCGCAGCCAGACGCCGCTGTCGTCGGCGCTGTCGGGCATCGCAATCCGTTCCTTGCCGCGGGCCATCTGCCGCAGCCACACCTCGCCACCCGCGTCCAGCCCCAAGTAGATGTAGGACTCACCGTCGGCCGTGGCTCGCAGGTAGACGCCAAGCTGGCCGCGTTCGAGCCGGAACTTGATCCGCGTATAGAAATCGCGGTTCATGTCGCTGCCGGCCAGCCAGATCTTGGCGCCGGTCGCATCCGCGGGGGCGAAGATCGCAAGGGAACCGTCCGCCTCGCGCTCCATGCTGCCCCAATCGACAATCCACGCGGAGGCAATCGGCGCCCCGTTCTTCTCGAGCGTCGGAGACTCCATCGGCCATGCGCGATCGAGACGCTCGACCAGATCGCGTCCAGACCACTCCGGGCTCACGAGCAGGCGGTTCAGACGGCGGGGATCGCTGTACCGGGTGTTCAACGCCAGGTTGCCGAGGATGAACCCCAGCTTGTAGTTCTTCTCGACGAGCCCAAGGTTGATCGGGCGTGTGACGACGGCACGGTGCTGGAACTGGCCGAAGTCGCCGAAGGGATAGGCGTAGGCGGTCGGCTTGATGCCCAGGCCGTCCTGAATCTCCGCGAGGCACATGAGATGGTCCCGCTCGATCCGCCCTTGAAATTCATCCAGCGCCTCATAGCGCTGCTCCGCATCGTTCCAGAGCGGCGAGGTCATAAAGTTCCCGGTCATACCGCTGGCGCTCGTGCGGATCCGTTGAAAACCGCCGTGACTCTGCGCCCCGAGTTCCCAGGTTCCCGACCGGAGCATGCTGCGCAGATACGGCCACAGCAGCGCGGCAGAGTCGCGGTCGACGATCGGCTTGGTCCACAGGAACATCACGGCGTTCCATCCCGCCTTGCGGAGCATGGAGTGCGTCGCAAAATAGGAGGTCTTCCGCGCATGGTCGAACGTCACGAGCACGGCCTTGCGGGGCACCGGCGTGCCCTCGCGGACGAGACCGTCGACATCCTTGAGGCTGATCGGGGTGTAGCCCGCGGCCTTGAGCGAATCGAGGTGTTCACGGAAGCGCTCCGGCGACACCTCGTTGGCCTTGGTCGACACCCCCTCATACGCCAGGGAGACGAACGAAATGGAATCCCTGGGCCCCGTGACCTTGACCTTCGGCCACAACAGCTGGCCGATGAGGATCTTGGCTGGGAACCACCAGGCGATCAGCAGGCAGACCACGAGAAGCGTGTGGAGCCACGAAGTTCCGTAGGAAACCCTGACGGCCTGGATTGGTCTCCGATTGAACATGGCTTCATCCCGCCCGGACCCACCCGGGGCCGGAGGCTGAGGTTCCTGACTGCCGCCGTGCGTCGACGTGTTCATCGCGTCCCCCAATGCGTCTGCCGAACCGTGAGCAACGAGTAGTATCCCTGCCAACTAAAGAACAGGGCGTAGGTGATCGTAAACAGGAAGCCCGTCCACCAGTGCGGACGTCCCGTCTTCTCAAGGTAGTAGAAGGACCAGAGCAGGGTCACCAGCAGAACGCCGCCGATGTAGAAACCCGCGGGCCTGTGGTAGAGCAGCGGGCCAAGCACAAGCGCGTGGAACATGATGATGGGAGCGATCAGCGGCAGCACCGTCATGGCGTACCACGCAATCATGGCCATCGGGTGCTTGCGCCACATCCAACGGCCGGCGAAGAGCATCTCGCGCACCCACGAACGCTTCCACCGGGCCTGTTGCCGGATGTACTTGCCCCACTTCTCGGGGACGATGGTCGTGGCGAGCGCCTCGTCGTCATAGAGAATCCGGTAGTCCACCAGCAGGTAGTTGGTGAGGCTCCGATCGTCGCCATACGTGCAGTAGCGTCCCAGGAATCGCTGGTGCAACCAGCGATCCAGTACGTTCAACACGCACGACTTGCGGTAGGCGGAGAAACAGCCCGGGCAGCAGCTGACCGCGCCGAACACGCTCTCGGCCGCCTTCATGACCCGATAGGACACGAAGTAGCGCACATCCTGCATCTTGGTCAGCGCGTTGACCGACACGTTCTCGACGTCCGTGTGGCCGGCCACGGCCGCAACGGTCGGATCGGCGAGCCCCTGCAGGATTTTGTGGATCGACCCCGGCAGCAGGAAGCTGTCGGAATCGACATAGATCAGAAACTCGGACCGTGCCAGCAGTGCGCCGATGGCCATGCCGTGGCGCTTGCCCTTGTTCTCTTCAAAATCCACCACGACCAGACCGTGATGACGTCCCTGACCGGCCAGCATCTCGTCGAGCGTGTTGTCCGTCGATCCGTCGTTCACAACGATCACTTCCAAGCGGTCGTGCGGGTAGCCCTCGGCGTAGATGCGGCCGATCGTCTTGCCGATCGAATCCCCCTCGTTGCGGCCCGCGATCACCACCCCCGCGGTCGGCTGGAAGCCGACGTCCGGCGGCGCGATGTAGAACGCCGCAATGATGAACCTCGACAGGATGAACGCCCCCACGGCGATGCTGTACAGATTCACCCAGGGCTGGTACCAGAAGTAGTTCAGGTTACTCAGCTTGATGAAGATGGCGATCGCAAGCATCGCGATGCCCATGATGCTCAGGAAGAGCATGATGGTGCGCCCCATGCTCTTGTAGCCCTGGTGAACGCTCTTGGCTCCGATGACGCCCTCCGGCTCCGGAGTCCAGGGTCGGACCGCCTGCGGATCGGCCGTCAGGTGAGCCTGGCAGAAGGGACAGACGACCGGCGCCGGGGAATCCACGACGTGAATGCTCATCCGGCAGGCATCGCAACGGCAACGGGTACCCGTCACCTGCGAAACGACAGGTTGCCCATCCCTCCTGCGCTCGATGGCCGGCGGAGTCTCCACCACCACCGTCTCACCTGCAGCAACCGTGGCCATGCAGACATCCCCCTCCCCCGGCAGACCGGCGGAATCCATGGGCACATACATTTGTCGCCCACGTTCATCGGATCATACTCTGCAAAGCTCTCAATACAAGTCTAGTCCGCGGGTTTCGTGAAGGGCGGCCGTCTCTTGCGCCGCCTCGGAACTGGACTACCTTGCTCGATGTCTCTACAGTGCCACGGGGGGTCGGTGACCCCTTGGAGAACCCGAGGATCTTTTCATGAATGGTGTGCCCTATCGAGAGGATGATACGGACCGGGAGGAAACCGGGGACTGGCTCGCGTCGCTGGACGACGTGATCGCCCGCGCCGGCCCGGACCGGGCCGTCCGCCTGCTGCGGGAACTGTCCCTTCGCGCCCACGAGAGGGGCCTGAAGCTTCCGTTTACCGCAAACACGCCCTACATCAATACGATCCCGCGCGCCGAACAGCCGCCCTACCCCGGCAACCGCGAACTGGAGCGCCGCATCAAGAGCCTCATCCGCTGGAACGCCATGGCCATGGTGGTCCGCGCGAACCGCGAGGAGGAGGGCATCGGGGGGCATATCTCAACCTATGCATCCGCCGCCAGCCTGTACGAGGTCGGGTTCAACCATTTCTTCCGCGCCCCGACCGCCGACCACCCGGGCGACCTCGTCTACTTCCAAGGCCACGCCTCGCCGGGCATCTACGCGCGGGCGTTCCTCGAGGGCCGCCTTTCGCTGGACCGGATCGACAACTTCCGCCACGAACTGCACACATCCCCGGGCCTTTCCTCCTACCCGCACCCGTGGCTGATGCCCGACTTCTGGCAGTTCCCCACCGTTTCGATGGGAATTGGGCCGATTTCGGCCATCTACCACGCGCGGTTCATCCAGTACATGGAGGATCGCGGGCTGCGGCCGCCGACCGACCAGAAAGTCTGGGCCTTCCTCGGCGACGGCGAGACGGACGAACCCGAGGCGCTCGGCGCCATCACCCTGGCCTCGCGGGAGAAGCTCGACAACCTGATCTTCGTGATCAACTGCAACCTCCAGCGCCTCGATGGCCCCGTTCGCGGCAACGGCAAGATCATCCAGGAGCTCGAGGCCGCCTTCCGCGGCGCCGGATGGAACGTGATCAAGGTCGTCTGGGGCGACGACTGGGATCCGCTGCTGGAGCGCGATCGCGACGGCATTCTGGTCCGCCGCATGACCGAATGCGTCGACGGCGACTACCAGAAGTATGTCGTCTCCGACGGCGCCTACATCCGCCAGCACTTCTTTGGCGCTGATCCGCGCCTGATGGACCTCGTGAAGGGGCTCTCGGACGATCAACTCCAAGGCTTGCGCCGCGGCGGACACGACCCCGAGAAGGTCTACGCCGCGTTCAAGGCCGCTGTCACACACCAGGGCGCCCCGACCGTCATCCTGGCCAAGACCATCAAGGGCTACGGCCTTGGCGAGAGCGGCGAAGGCAAGAACATCACCCACTCGCAGAAGAAACTCAACGAGGACGAACTCCGCGAGTTCCGCAACCGGTTCGGCATTCCGGTCTCGGACGACGACATCGACCATGTCCCCTTCTACCGTCCGCCCGAGGACAGCCCCGAGATGGAGTACCTGCGCGAGCGCCGCGCCGCGCTGGGCGGCTTCGTGCCCGCCCGCCGCACGACCTTCGTCCCCGTGAAGACCCCGGGCAACGATCTCTTCGGCGAGTTCCTTCAGGGCTCCGACCGCGAGATCTCGACCACCATGGTCTTCGTGCGCATGCTCGGCAAACTGCTGCGCGATCCAGAGGTCGGGAAGCTCATCGTGCCCATCGTGCCGGACGAGGCGCGGACCTTCGGCATGGAGTCGCTCTTCCGCCAGTGCGGCATCTACTCGCACCCGGGACAGCTCTACGAACCCGTCGACAAGGACAGCCTCCTCTACTACAAGGAGGCGACCAACGGACAGATCCTCGAGGAGGGCATCACCGAAGCCGGCTCGCTGTCGTCCTTCCTCGCCGCCGGCGCCGCCTACGCGAACCACGGCATCAACACGATCCCGTTCTTCATCTTCTACTCGATGTTCGGCCTCCAGCGCGTCGGCGACTTCATCTGGGCCGCCGGCGACACGCGCTGCAAGGGCTTCCTCCTCGGCGGCACCGCCTGGCGGACCACGCTGGCCGGCGAGGGCCTCCAGCACCAGGACGGCCACAGCCATGTGCTCGGCCTTCCCGTGCCGAACCTGGAATGCTACGACCCCGCCTACGCCTACGAACTGGCGGTCATCATCCAGGACGGACTCCGCCGCATGTACGCCGAGGGCGAGAACATCTTCTACTACCTCACCGTCATGAATGAGAACTACGCCCAGCCGGCCATGCCGGAGGGCGCGCGCGACGGAATCCTGCGCGGCCTCTACCCGCTGCGCAGCACCGGCGACGCCAAGGCCCCCCGCCTGCAACTTGTCGGCAGCGGCGCGATTCTCAACGAGGTCGTCAAGGCCGCCGAATGGCTTGCCGCCGAGGCGGGTGTCGGCGCGGACATCTGGTCCGCCACCTCCTACAAGCGACTGCAGCGTGACGCGGTGGATTGCGAGCGTTGGAGTTGGATGCACCCCGGCGAAGCGCCGCGGACGCCCTACGTGGCACAGCAACTCGCGGGCCGCGCCGGGCCGGTCGTTGCCGCCTCGGACTATATGAAGGTCCTGCCCGACGCCATCGCCCGGCACGTGCCGAAGCGCTGGCTCTCGCTGGGCACCGACGGCTTCGGCCGCAGCGACGGGCGTGACGCCCTGCGCCGGCACTTCGAGGTCGATGCCGCCCATATCGCCGCCGCCGCCCTCGCCGCGCTGGTCGCGGACAAGACCCTCGATGCCCAGTCCGCCGCCGCCGGCATGAAGAAGCTCGGCATCGATCCGGAGAAGACGAACCCGTGGACGGCATGAGCACAACGCTCCGGACACGGAAGGTCCAAGCCTTGGAGCGTCCGGCTCCACGGCGTTCCAACCCTTGGAACCCCCGGGCCTCCGACCCCTTGAACCTGCGAACCTGTGAACCTCTGAACCTGCGAACCCAGGCAAGCCCATGCCCACTCCCCTGAACCTGCCCCCCCTCGGCGAGAACATCGACGGCGGCGACGTCGTCAAGGTGCTGGTGAAGGCCGGCGACATCCTGCGCGCCGACCAGCCGATCCTCGAACTCGAAACCGGCAAGGCGACGCTGGAAGTGCCGTCGCCCGTTGCGGGAACGGTTGAAGCCGTGCTCGTGAAGCCGGGCGACAAGGTTGCCATCGGACAGCCGGTCCTGACCCTCGCCGATGCAGCCACCGCCCCTGCGGCGGCTGCAGTCCTCGCGGCGGCCAAGGCAGCCGCGCCGGCGAAGACGGTGCCGCCACCCCCGCCTGCGATGGCCGCGCCGTCCACGCCGTCGGCCGCACTCAACCTGCCGCCTCTCGGCGAGAACGTCGACGGGGGCGATGTCGTCAAGGTCCTCGTGAAGGCGGGCGACACGGTCGCCGTAGACCAGCCCATCCTGGAGATCGAAACCGGCAAGGCGACGATCGAGGTCCCCTCTCCCGCGGCCGGCACGGTAGCCACCGTCCTTGTACAGCCCGGTGCGAAGCTCAAGATCGGCGACCCCGTCCTGACGTGGACCGGTGCCGTCACGACCGCCGCGGCGGCGGCGGTCGCGCCCTCGCCGGAACCGGCCGCATCCGCGCCGATCCAGCCGCAGTTCCCCCCGGTCGCACCGGAACCCGCCGTCGCACCCGTGATCCCCGCGGCCAAACCTTCGCGCGTCCCCGTCGCCGCCGCGCCATCGGTCCGCAAATTTGCCCGCGAGATCGGCGTCGCCGTCGAGGAGGTCAAGGGCTCCGGCGCCGGCGGCCGTATCTCGATCGACGACGTCAAACGCCATTCGCGCCAGGTGAACACCGGCCGGCAGGTCCATACGCACTGCGCGCTGGAGGCGGCGCCGCTTCCCGATTTCGCGAAGTGGGGCCCGGTGGACCGCGAGACGATGTCGAAGATCCGCGTCGCGACGGCCGAGCACATGGCCCGCGCGTGGGCGACCATCCCGCACGTCACGCAGCATGACAAGGCGGACATCACGGAACTGGAGTCCCTGCGAAAGCGCTTCGCCGCCCGTGCCGAGGCGGCCGGCGGCAAGCTGACCGTCACCGCGATCCTGATCAAGGTCGTCGCCGCGGCGCTCAAGGTCTTCCCCAAGTTCAACGCCAGCGTCGACATGGCCGGCCGCACCGTCGTCTACAAGAAGTTCTACAAC
>CAYRFK010000135.1:0-13743 GCA_964423465.1 uncultured Verrucomicrobiota bacterium
TTCCGCCGAGACCCTGCCGATACCGAGGAATCCGCCGGCCGCCTCCGCGACCGCGCGCGCCTGATGAAGAACGCCCGTTCGAAGCGACGCGAAATCCTCGGCGGAGAGCGTGGACCGCAGTTCGCGCACGTAGGCCGCCCACAGCGTCAGGAAGTTGGCCGGCGGCGGCTCCGCGACCCACTTCTCGACCATGGCATGGGCGGCGGAATCCTTGCGGATCCCCTCCTTCTCCACGACGCGCATCAGCGCCTTGCGCTCATCCGGGTGCATGGCACCGTCGGCCCAGATCACGGCGATCATCGGGACGAGCCGGAACGCGCAGAGGGTCTCGGGGCGGAGATTATGCTCGAGCATGTGCGCCAGCAGTTTCTCGTCCGACACGCCCGATGCCTCGCGCAGCGCCTGCAGCCCCTCGCGCCGCTCCGCCTCGGCCCGCTGCTTGGCCAGAAGCTCCGCGTTCATCTTGCGAAAGAAGGCATCCTCGAGCGCCCGCGCATTCGATCCGTCGTACATGGTTCACCCCGCGTTCGCGCCCGCCGCCGTCACCGGCCCCGCCTCCGCGAACATGCCGTCACGATACCCGCAGCGGACGGCGGTTCAAGACGCAAACGGCGCCCGGCAGTCGTAGCCACCGGGCGCCGCTCGAACGCCAATCCGGTCAGATCTTTCCGGCTCCCGCGTCCGGGCGCGGGCGGCGGCCTTCGCCGTCACCCCGCCGCGGGCCGTCGCCGCCGCCTTCGCGGTGCTTGCGGATCGCCTCGCGCGCGGCTTCCTTCTCCTCGTCGCTCAGCTTGCCATCCCCATCCTTGTCGAACTTCTTCAGGATCTCCTCGCGCATGGGATGGTCCGGCCGGTCGCCCTTCGGCGCGTCGCCGCCCGGTCCGCCGGGCAGGTCGCCCTTCTCGATGCGGTCGCGGACCGCTCCCTTGGCGGCCTCGCGCTCCGCCTCGTTCAACTTCCCGTCACCGTCCTTGTCGAACTTCTTGACGATCTCGTCGCGGAAACCGCGGGCCTTCTCCATGGCGGCCTGCTTCTCCTCCTCGCTGACCTGGCCATCGCCGTTCGTGTCGGCGCGCCCCTTCATCTTCTCCATGGCGGTCTTCGCCTTCTCGATCTCCTCGCCGGTCAGCTGCCCGTCGCCGTTGGTGTCGTAGATCCTCCGCATCTGCTCGCGCAGGGGGCTGCCCTGTCCGCCTTCGCCGGGGGCGGCATCGGCCGCCCACGCCGTGCCGGAAGCCGCCAGCGCGACCGCCAGAACCGCCAGTGCCTGAGTCTTCATTGCATCGCTCTCCGCGCCCCGGTTCCGCCGGGGGGCCTGTTCTGAAAGGACAACGCGCCGGCTCGTCGGGTTATTGTGAGTCGCGAGAAAACAGAGGTCGTGGACCGGCAGTCTACCCGGCTTCGACGGCCGCGCTGGAGACCCATCGCGCCCACGTGCCGTTGGGCAGCGGCGCGACACCCGGGGCGCCCGTCAGCAGCATCTCGCCCTGCTCGACGCGACCCGCCGCGGTCCCGCGCATCGTCTGGGCGAGCACGTTCGCCAGCACGACCGGCGAAAACCCGGGCGTGTGGCCGCTGAGGAGCATGAACAGCGATTCGGGCGACAGCACCGCGCGGCACAGGTCCAGCGTCAGCACCAGGTCGCGCTCGATCTTGTAGACCTCGCCACCCGCACCGCGGCCGAACGTCGGCGGATCGAGGATCACCGCGTCGTACCGCCGCCCGCGCCGCTCCTCGCGGCCGAGATACTTGTGGGCGTCCTCCGTGATCCAGCGTACGGGGGCGCCGGCGAGATCGTTCAGGGCGGCGTTGTCACGGGCCCACTGGACCATCCCGCGCGAGGCGTCGAGATGGCAGACGTCCGCACCGGCGCGCAGGGCCGCCAACGTGGAGCCGCCCGAGTAGGCGAAGAGGTTCAGCACCGTCGGGCGGCGCCCCGCGCGGGCGGCGGCGGCGCGGACCGTCCGGTCAATCCACCGCCACTGCTCCCGTTGTTCCGGGAAGATGCCGAGGTGGCCGAAGTCGGTTCCCGACAGCCGGAAGCGGAGACCGTCGATCCCGATGTCCCACTGCTCCGGAAGCGCCCCGCGGTTGTGCCAGCGCTGGCCGTCCTCGCGGTCAAACGACGCGTTCGCCTGCGTCCATCGCACCGGCGGCAGCAAGGGCCGCCACACCGCCTGCGCGGCGGGCCGCGAGAGAACATGCGGACCGAAACGCTCAAGCTTGCGCCCGTCGCCGCTGTCCAGAAGTTCGTAATCCGATGCCTGCGTCATGCGGCGCAGTATAGCGAACGCCCGCGACCGGGTCACACGCAACTTCCCGGCAGCCACGCAAACCCCATCGGGATCCATCTCACGAAGGCATATCGTAGCGCCGGTATCCGACCGGCGCCACCCTGCGCTCCAGATCAACCGTCGCGCCCGACGGATTCGGGCGCCACGGAGGAGGCGGCAACCGGATGAAGGCGCGGCACGCGGGACGGAGCCGTTGCATTCCGAGCGCTGGAGAGCTACGGCGAGCCCGAACGTGGCGTCCCGTACACTTGCTTCGGCCTCGCATAGCTCGGCCCTCCATCACCATCCCCATTGGATGTTCGGTGTTCGGCATCCGCCGCAACTTCCCGGTTGTGATCCGGCCGGGGGGGCGGCTATGCTCCGGTCAGATCGGATCAACAAACCCGGAGGATGGGACATGAAGGCAATGAGAATGGCAGGGCTTACGATCGCACTGGCGGGGCTGATTGCAACCGGCTGCGCAACGACCTGTCCGATGGCCTGCTGCCCGTCGGGGAAGGCGGACCGCTCCAAGACCGAATGCAAAACGCTGATCGTCGCGAAGATCACGCTCAAGGCCGACAAGGTCGACACGTTCATCGAAGCGGTGAAACCCCTCATTGCCGCCTCGCGCGCCGAGCCGGGCTGCATCAGCTACACGCCCTACCAGAACCCGTACGAGAAGACGGCCATCTTCTTCTTCGAGGAGTGGAAGGACCAGGCCGCGATCGATTTCCACTTCGCCACGCCCCACTTCAAGGCCTTCGGCGAACAGATCAAGGATATGATCGTCGGCGCGCCCGAGATCACGATCCTGAACGCCTGCGTGCCGAACGCGGCGAAGTAGCGCGTCCTCCGCCCTCCGGCCCCATCCGTTGGCCGGCGGCGTTCCGGTTTTGGGCGTCTCAGGATCTTGAGCCGTACGATTCCCACGTTGACTTCCCGGCGATCTTGAATTCATCATCGCGCCTGGGGCGCATGTTCGCGCGCACCGAAGATGAGGGGGGTGTCGGATGAGCACGAGGTCCTTGAGATTGTTCCGCTTTGCATCCGCGGTCGTGCTGTGTGGTGTGCTTCCGCGCGCAGGCGCGCAGGGGGTGACGAACAGTTGGACCCACGGCGGAAACTCTTACTGGGAGGATACCGTCCGCTGGTCCATCGGCGCGCCGAACGTCACCCAGTCGCTGGTCCAGGTGACGAATGCCGTAACCAAGATCGTGACCATCGACGGCCAGACGAGCGGATACTATCCCGGAATGATGACGATCAGCAACCTGCTCGTCTCCGCCCCGGCCGGCGCCACAAACACTCTGTACTTGTACAACTCCGGCACCACGACTCCTCTCCATGTACTGCAAGATCTCACGCTCAGCTCCGGCGGTGCGCTGCGGGTCAACAGCGGGGTCGTGCGCGTCACCTCGATCCTGTATGTCGGCAAATCGGGCACCAGCGGCGGATTGGTCGTCAGCAACGGCGGCGCGGTCTTCAACAGCATCGGCATCGTCGGCTCCGAAACGGCGGCTTCCGACAACAGCGCGCTCGTGACGGGTACGGGGTCGGTATGGAGCAACCAGGACGATCTGGCCGTCGGCAACTACGGCGCGAGAAACTCCCTGGTCGTCAGCAGTGGCGGCGCGGTCTTCAATAACGTCGGCATCGTCGGCTTCGAAACGTCGGGCAACAACAACCGCGCTCTGGTGACGGGCGCCGGGTCGGTCTGGAGCAACCGGAACGATCTGTACCTCGGCAACTCCGGCGCGGGAAACTCGCTGGTCGTCAGCAACGGCGGCCGGGTCTTCAGCGGCTACGGCTATGTCGGCTTCGAAGCGTCGGGCGACAACAACAGCGCGCTGGTGACGGACGCCGGGTCGGTCTGGAGCAACCGGAACGATCTGTACCTCGGCAACTCCGGCGCGGGAAACTCGCTGGTCGTCAGTAACGGCGGCAGGGTCTTCAACAGCCACGGCTGCCTGGGCTACTTCTCCAACGCCAGCACCAACAGCGCAATCGTGACGGGGGCCGGGTCGGTCTGGAGCAACCGGGGAGACCTGATCGTCGGTCGCGCCGGCGCGGGGAATTCCCTCGATGTCCTCAACCGTGGAACCGTCTACTCGGTCGGCGGCACCATCGGCAGCAACTCGGCGGCAAACCGGGTGTCGGTGACGGGCACCGGTTCGGCATGGCACGCGAGTGGGGATCTCTACGTCGGCTACTACGGTTCGGACAACCTGTTGGTGGTGAGCAACGGCGGCACGGTCATGAGCCAGTCTGGCATGCTGGGCGCCGCGAGTTGGATCCACGACAACAGCGCATGGGTCACCGGGGCCGGATCCGTGTGGAGCAATCGGAACGTTCTGTACGTCGGACGGTTCGGCTCGGGCAACTCGCTCGTGATCAGCAACGGCGGTGCCGTCTTCAATAGCAACGCATACCTGGGCCACACCCTAAGCGCCAGCAATAGTAGCGCAACAGTGACCGGGACCGGTTCCGCTTGGCGCATGCCGTACGACATCTTCATCGGATACGAAGGTGCAGGGACGAGGCTGCTTGTCGATAACGGCGGCGTGGTCTTCAACCGCAGCGGCTATCTGGGCTACAACATGAGCGCCAGCAATAACAGCGTCGTGGTGGCCGGGGCCGGGTCGGTGTGGAGTAACCGGGGCGATCTGGTCGTCGGCCTCGGCGGCGCGGACAATTCCCTGGATATCCGCAACAGCGGAACCGTCTACTCGGTCGCCGGCTATATCGGCAGCAACTCGGCGGCGAACCGGGTGACGGTGACGGGGACCGGTTCGACATGGAACGCAGGTTCGGGTCTCCACGTCGGCTATTACGGCGCGGGAAACTCGCTGGTCGTCAGCAACGGCGGCAGGGTCCACAGCAGCTACGGCGTCGTCGGCTTTGAGAACGCCTTCAACAACAGCGCGATCGTGACGGGGACCGGGTCGGTGTGGAGCAACCGGGACGATCTGGTCATCGGTCTTTTTGGCGGGCAATTCAACTCGCTGGTCGTCAGCAACGGTGGCGCCGTCTTCAACAGCGGCGGTGTCGTCGGTAACGGGGCCAACAACAACAGCGCGATCGTCACCGGGGCCGGGTCGTTGTGGAATAGCCGCACTGAACTGTACATCGGCATCGATAGCGACGGGAACTCGCTCGTGGCAACCAACGGCGGGCGGGTGGTGGCCGAAGGTGCAATTGTGATCGGCTCCCAGTCCGGGGCGATGGACAACCACGTGCGGGTCGACGGCGGGACGCTGGTTGCAACCAACGCCGGCAACGGACGGATTGTCGTCGGGGAGTCAGGCGGCGGGAGGCTGCAGGTCAATGGCGGAACGGTGCTGGCGAACTCGATGACGGTCGTCTCCAACGCCAGCGCGGTTGGGTCGGTCGAGGTGACCGGCGGCGAACTGCGACTGACCGGCGCCGGCAGCACGATCGGCTACGGCGGACCGGCCGCCGCCACGGTCTCCGGCGGCGCCCTGCGGTCGGCCGGGCTGACGCTCGGCAGCGCGGCGGGCGGGACGGGCGCGCTGACGCTCTCCGGCGGCACCGGCGAGGCGACCGGGCCGTGGGCCGTCTACGCGGGCGACCTCCGGGTCGACGGCGGCACGCTGCTGGCGACGAACGCCGCGACGACCGTAGTCGTGGGCACCGGCAGTTCGGCGCAAATGACGGTGTCCAGCGGACTGGTCCATGCGCGGGAGATCCGGGTCGGCAACAACGCCAGCATGGGCACGATGACCGTCGCCGGCGGGAACGTCACCGGCGGGGCGGTCGTCGTCACCTCGACCGGCATGCTGCGGCTGGACGTGCCGATCGACAGCGTCGTGTCGAACATGGGCGTGGTGCAGGTGACGCCGAATCCCTACACCTTCCGCGGGGGCTTTCACAACCTCGGCAGCTTCAACGTCGGCGGCACGCAGATCCTCTACGTTCAGAAGGGCCTCGCCAACAGCGGGTCCATGGTACTCAACAGCGGCGGCGTGCTGACGGCCGACGGGTTCGCGGGGAACCGGCACGAGGGGACGATGTTCCTCCACAGCGGGGCGAACCTGACGGTCAACTCCGTCTGGACCAACGCCGGGGCGGTGGCGCTGGAGGGCGGGACGATCGGCGGGAGCGCGGTGCAGAACGCGGACCTCGTCGAGGGGCGCGGCACGATCACCGCGCCGCTGGCCAACCGGGCGGGCGGCACGGTGCGCGCGTCCGGCGGACTGCTCGCGCTGTCCGGCGCGACGGTCCAGAACCTCGCCGGCGGCACGATGGAGGCGGTCGAGGGCGCCACGCTTCGCATTTCGCGCGACTTCACCAACGCCGGCACGATCGACAACCGCGGCGGCAGCGTCGATTTCTCCAGCCGCACCCTCACCAACTCCGGCATCCTGGCCGGCCACGGCACCTTCAAGGCCGGCACCACCTACAACCTCGGCACGGCGATCTTCAACGGCGGGAATGCGGCCATGCACGGGGCCTACGTCAACGCGGAGGCGCACACGACGCGCGTCGACCACATCGTGATGAACTTCCACGGGGCGGTCACCAACGACGGCTACTTCAAGAACACCGGCAGCGCGATCACGTTCTTCGACGTCTTCTACAACAACGGCACCTACTGGAGCGACCCGGCGACCAACACGTTCCTTGGCGGGCTGTCGGTGGGGGCAGCCGGCGCGCTCGAGGGCGGGGTCGGCGACCTGTTTGTGATCGGCGGCGACCTGACGGTGGCCAACCCCGACGGGATCCGGCTGGCCGACGCGGGGCTGCTGCTCAGCGGAGGGACGACCTTCACGCTGGCCGGTCCGGCGGAGATCGGGTCGCTGGAGGTCGTCGGCGACGGTCTTCTGGCACTGGTCGGCGGGGACGTGAGCGTCGGCCTGCTGGGGGCCACGCCGTCGCAGTTATCGACCGCCGGAACGGTGTACTACGACCCCGAGTTGAACCCGTCGCTGGGCGGCACGACCTACAGCCTCGACGGTGGCGGCACGATGCTGCCGATCCCGGAGCCCGGGACGGTGTTCCTGGCCGCCCTCGGCGCGCTCGCGGCCCGCCTCGCCCGCCGCCGCCGGGCGGCGGCGGGAAGCACGAAGCGCTAATTCCGAAGCACGAAGCAAATGAGAAATCGCAAACTCCAAGTCTCAAACGGCGTTGGTGTTTGGGACATTGGGATTTCGTGCTTCCGCCGCCACGCCGCGTGCGTGGCGGCTGCGCTCTTGGCGGCGGCGGTGGTGGCTCCGGCGGCGACGAATTCGTTCGTCGACCTGGTCCTCGGCCCCAATGGCGTGCTGGCCGGCGACGCGAACGATCTCTGGCGTGTTGCGGGTGCGTTCGACAACGCGACGACGAACGCCTCCTACAACGTGCTCGCCTCGACCTTCGAGTTCACGAACCCAGCGGGGCAGAACCTGGAGCAGTTCTCCCGCGACCGGGGGCCGCGGCGAAGCGCGCTCACGAACAACTGGGCGTTCGGGACGGTGCGGCTTTCCGGTGCGACAGTGACGCTGGTGGACAACCGGGCCAACTCGTCCGGGGCGGACGCAGTCTACGCGGCGGCGCTGGAGGGCAACGGGACGCTGAATATCGGGGCCGGGGCGGTGTTCTACTTCGGCAGCACGGGCGGTTGGAGCGGGGTGGTGAACGTGAGCGGCGGCGGGGTATTCCGTCCCCTGCTGGCGGACGGCGAGGATCCGGACGGCGACGGCATGGTCACGGGCGACGAATGCGAGTGCGGAACGGAACCGACCAACACCCTGTCAGTCCTGAGGATCGCGACGCTGCACCGCGCGGGAGCCGACGCGAACGTGACGTGGACGACGGTGGGTGGAAAGAGCTACGTGATTCAGGCGGCCGCGACGCTATCCGGAGGCCCGACCACGAACTTCACGACGATCTCGGCGCCGCTGACGGCGGGCGGGACCGGCGAGGCGGCGACGAATCTCGTCCTCCCCGGCGCCATGACCAGCCGATTCTTCCGCGTCCTGCTCTCCCCCTGACTGCACGCGACCGCTCCCTGCGTCATCCCGTGCAACGGCCACACAGCGCGCGGCCCTCCCGGCCCATCGCGCCCGGATTCAGCCTGGATTCGGCAATTCAGACAGGCAGGACAGGATAACAGGATCAACAGGATGAAGTTGCGGCAGGCCCTCGCTGCACTCACATGATGAAGTCCATGGTCTCTGCAACAGGCTCCGCCGCAATCCTGTACATCCTGTTATCCTGTCCAACTGCTTTTCTCAGGTTCAGCCGACCTTCCACGGCGCGCGCCATTCGGGACCGCGGAGCAGCGCGTTGGCCGCGTCGTCGCCCGTGAATGTCTCCTTGGCGGGATCCCAGGCCAGCTTCCGGCCGCCGAGCTTGACCGAAATGTGCGCGAGGTGGCAGAGCGAGGTCGTGCGCTGGCCGACCTCCTCGTCCTCGAGCGTGCGGCCGCGCGTCTTCACGCAGTCGATGAAGTCCTCCTTCTCGCCCCGCAGAGGGAAATGGACTTCCTCGGGGCCGATCACCTCCTTGAGGATCCTCGGATCGCTGGCCTCCAGCTTCTCCGGGTGCAGTTTGTCCTGGGCGTAGTTGACCCGGATCCAGCCCTTGTCGCCCTCGAAGTACACGTGGGGTGTGCCCATCTGGTAGAAGAGCTCGATGCCGTTCTCGAAGCGGTACCACGCATCGAACTGCTCGAGCACGTTCCACACCTTGCCGTCGTGGAAGTTCCCGGTGGCCTTCACCTCCACGGGGCCGGTGCGCTCGGTGCCGGCGCCCCACTGCGCGATGTCGTTGAGGTGCGTGCCCCAGTTGGTGATCATGCCGTCGCAGTAGTCCAGATTCCGCATCCAGCCCGGGCGGCTTCGGATGTCGCGCGGCGTGTGCACCCGCTTCTGGATGTAGTCGACCTTCGGCGCGGGTCCGAGCCACAGGTCGTAATCGAGGTCCGCCGGCGGCGCGGTGACGTCCTCGGGCTCGTTTGGAAAGTTCTCCTTGGGCGAACCGGTACGCATCAGCTTGAGCTTGCCGATGCGCCCGTTGCGGACAAGCTCGGCGGCGCGGTGCATGGGCTCGAGGGAGCGGAACTCGCTGTCGACCCGGAACACCCGCTTGTGGCGCGCGGCGGCGTCGGCGATCATGCGGCCCTCGACGACGGTGCGCGTGATCGGCTTCTCCAGCGCCACATCCTTCCCCGCCGCGAACGCCGCCAGCGTCATCGGCGCGTGCCAGTGGTCGGGCGTCGAGATCATCACCGCGTCGATGTCCTTCTGCGCCAGCAGCTCGCGGAAGTCCTTGTATACCCGGCAGCCCCCGGCGCCGCCCGCGGCGGCATTCTTCGCGTTCGCCTTGTCGACGGCCAGCCTCCCCTGCTCCATCCGCCACGCATCGACGTCGCACACGGCGACCACGACGCAATCCGGGATCTTGAAGAACGAGGCGAGGTTGGAGCAGTAGGCCTGCCGGCCCATGCCGATCATGCCGACCGTGATCTTCCCGTTCGGTCCGTTGCCTCCGAGCAGGCGCGACGGCAGGATAAGCGGCGCCGCCACTGCGGCGGCCGAAGCCTTCAGAAATCGGCGGCGGTCGATCCGGTCATTCCGTGCATTCATGCGTTCACTCCTCTTGGCTGTTTGATGTTGGCTGTTGGATGTTGAGTCCGTCGTTCGATGTTCGGTGTTCGATGTTCGGCGTTCACCTCGGCTGCAGCTTCCGCCACGCCTCCATGGCCTTCTTCAGGTTGGCCTCCGGTTCGCCGGGGATCATGTAGAACTGGTGGCCGACGGGGCCCTTGTAGCCGAGGCGCTTGAGTTCGACGAGAAACGCGGCGATGTCGAACGTTCCCTCGTCCAGCGTCAGGATGTAGCGCTTCTTGTCGGAGGGATCGACGCCGTTGATCGACACGCGCAGTGCCTCGGGCGCGACCATGCGGAGGGTCTCCATCGCCTTGTCGCCGTTGCCGGTCAGATACTCATGGCAGAGATTGTACGACGGGCGGATGGCGGGATGGCCGACCATCTTCGCGATGCGGTACGAATCGGCCGCGGACGCGGCGTGGCAGCCCGCATGCGCGTAGATGGCCACCCGGATGCCCGACGCCTGCGCCAGATCGCCGAACTCGCGAAGGGTCTTCGTGACGGCCTTGTCGTAGTCCTCGACGGACATCGTCTTCGGCGCCGGCACCGTGATCCACAGCACCGTCTCCGACCCCTTCAGCATCGCGATGGCTTCGTTGATCGCAGGGTTCCACGCCGGGGTCTTCTCGGGCGCGACGGGGAAGTAGAGTCCGTAGATCTTCAGACCGGCCTCGCGGTACACCCGGATCCACGTTTCGAGATCCTTGTTGTTCGTATAGTTGTAGCTGCAGCCGTCGTAGCCGAGCGCCTTCAGCGTCGCGGCCTGCTTCTCCGCCGGCCACTTCCCGCGTGCCACGCCGTTGTCGAAGGCGTAGAACTCCCACTCCGCCGCCTGCACCATCCCGGCCGCGAGGCACGCCACCAGTGCGATCCACCGGCCACGGTTCGTCGATCCTGCTCTCATCGCTCCATCCTCCATGCCGGGCGCCGCCCGGATTCGGACTGCAGTCTGCCCTCTTCCGCGCCACGCGTGCAACCCCGAACGTCTAGCAGGTTCGGCGAACCGTCGATCCTGCTACTTCCGGGACATCCACTCCCGGACGGTCGCGCCATGGAACCGGGCGAACGCGCGGCTGAAGTCGTTCGCGTGGCGGTAGCCGAGTTCGGCGGCCGTTTCCTTGACCGACGCCCCGGCGGAGAGACGCGCGCAGGCCCGTTCCATGCGGCGGCGGAGGGCGAACGCGCGGGGGCTGACGCCGGCGTGACGGCGGAAGAGCGCCTTCAGCGTCGCGGACGACACGCGAAGATACTCGCAGAGACCCGCCACCGGCTCGAGGTCGGCGGGATGGTGGTCGAGGAATCCGACGGCCAGATCGAACCGCGCGGCGGCGTCGGTGCGGCCGGAGCGGCCGGCGGCGCGCAGCAGGAGGATGTCGAGTTCGAGCCGGGCGCGGCGGAGGATCAGGGCTGCGATATCGTCGGGCTCCGCCACGGCCGCCAGACATTCCGCATGGAGCCGGGCGAGCGCCCGCAGCGCGGGTGGATCCAGCCGGATCGAACGGCACGTCCCCGCGGCGGGCCGGAGGGCGTCGTGGGCCGGCGGGGAGGACCACACCCAGCAGAGCACCGCGCTCCGGCCGTCCGCGCGATCGGTCCATCCGTAGGCGCAGTCGGGGTGGAAGACGACGGCGCGGGGGGCATCCTGCCGCCGGCGCCGGCCCCCAATCACCGTGGAAGGCGCGCCCGTCGTCACGACGATGTAAACCCAGCCGTCGTGCATGGCGACGGGAACGGGCTCCCGGCCGAACCGGCGCGCACCCCACGAGAGGAAGTGCAGGTCCCACCCGCCGGGCCGTGCCGGAATCCAATGCGGATGCCTGTCGAGCACCTGGATCTTGCGGGGGATTTCGCGGGTCACGGCGATCACTCCTCCCGCACGAATGCGCCGCCGACATCGCAGCCGGCGAAGACGACGCGGGAGTCGTGGGGGCTCACCGCCATGCTTGGGATCCAGCCTCCCCCGCCCGGCCCGAAATTGCGCCAGTCCGCGGCGGCCGACACCGCGACCCCGAGTCCCAGAACCATCGCCGCCCCTCGCCCGTATGCGTGCATGAGCCCGAGCATACGGAGGCGTCCGTCCTGGTGCAACGGCCTGCAGGCCGGCACGCAAGCGCGGGGTTGCGCGGCGGGGCGGGAGCCGCGATACTGGCGCGCCCTGTTCGGGATCGCGGACGGGTCCGCCATGCCGGGGGCACATGGGATTCTCAAATGTTTGACGCACTGTCCGGGTCGCTGGAGAAAGTCTTCAAGAAGCTGCGGGGCTACGGGAAGCTGACCGACCGCAACATCGAGGACGCGCTGCGCGAGGTGCGGCTGGCGCTGCTGGAGGCGGACGTCAATTTCCAGGTCGCCAAGGATTTCATCGCCCGCGTGCGGGAGAAATGCCTCGGCGAGGTGGTGGTCGACAGCATCACGCCCGGGCAGCAGATCGTCAAACGGATCCACGACGAACTCGTCGAACTCCTCGGCCGGGCGCGCGAGGACTTCCGCTGGTCCGGCCGGCCGATGACCGTCGTCCTGCTCGGACTCCACGGCGCGGGCAAGACGACAACCGCCGCGAAGCTTGCGCGCCGGTGGACGGCCGAGAATAAGCGCGTGCTCCTCGTAGGATGCGACTTGCGCCGTCCTGCGGCGGTCGACCAGTTGCGGCTCCTCGCGCAGCAGAACGGCGTCGAAATGGTCGGGCCGGAACCCGGCGACTCGGTCGTCCAGGTCGCCGAACGCGCCCTGAAGAAGGCCAACCGCGAACTGCACGATGCCGTGATTTTCGACACCGGCGGCCGGTTCGCGATCGATACGGAGCTGGTCGGAGAACTGAAGGCCCTGCGCGAGGTGGTGAAGCCCCACAACACGGTGCTCGTCCTCGACGCCGCGATCGGCCAGGAGTCGGTCAACGTCGCGAAGACCTTCCACGAGGCGGTGGGGCTGACCGGGCTGATCCTGACCAAGCTCGACGGCGACGCGCGCGGCGGCGCGGCGTTGTCGGTCAACGCGGTCACGGGGTGCCCCATCCTGCTCGTCGGCACCGGGGAGAAGCCGGGCGATCTGGAGCCGTTCCATCCGGACCGCATGGCCTCGCGCATCCTCGGCATGGGCGACATCATCTCCCTCGTCGAGAAGGCCCAGGAGGTCGTCGACCTCGATGCGGCGCAGGAGATGCAGCAGAAGCTTCGGAAGAAGGGCGGGTTCGATTTCGACGATCTGCTCCTCCAGATGCGCCAGATGAAGAAGCTCGGGCCCCTCGACAAGCTTCTCGAGATGATGCCCGGCGCCAACCGCCTCCCCGCCGGCGCCATGGCCGGTCTGCGCGAGAACTCCGGCCCCGAGATGAAGCGGATGGAGGCGATCATCCTGAGCATGACGCCCCGCGAACGCCGCAATCCGGATCTCATCAACGGCAGCCGCCGCGCCCGCATCGCCGGCGGCAGCGGAACGACCGTCAGCGACGTGAACGAGCTTCTAAAGCGCCATTCGACGATGCGCAAGATGATGAAGCGCATGAAAGGCCGCCCCCGCATGCCCTTCATGCCCCCGCCCGGCGCCTGATCCCCGCGTCTCGCCCCCGTGCCTGACTACTCCCACACTTTGCTAAGCCGGAACGATTCAGTTGGATCCCAAGTTAAGGACGCTACGCGGGCGAATCGTTCCGGAAGAGGAAAGTGAAAAACTCCAAACTCCAAGGAAGTGGAAAGGCCAACGGGGGCGAAGGGGGAAAGGCCGGACGGCCTCAGTGCCCAAGCTGCCCGTGAAAGACGGGTACCTTTCAGGACGACCCTGCGTCAGCAACTGAAACCCCTCCGACTTCCTTCCTTTCCCCTTTGCACTTTCAACTTCCTTGGAGTTTGGAGTTTCCCTAC
>CAYRFK010000136.1:0-13698 GCA_964423465.1 uncultured Verrucomicrobiota bacterium
TGACCACCCTTGTCTCCACCTTGTGCCTCA
This sequence comes from uncultured Verrucomicrobiota bacterium, assembly GCA_964423465.1. Lineage (GTDB taxonomy): Bacteria > Verrucomicrobiota > Kiritimatiellia > PWTM01 > PWTM01 > VGWF01. The sequence goes on from CAYRFK010000136.1 coordinate 31, forward strand.
GTGTCCGCACTACACCGTTGGATGCCGCGTAGTGGAGGGGCGAGCGAGCCCGAACCTTGCGCTTCCGTGGATCCCTTCTCCCGCCCTCGCATAGCTCGGCCCTCCATTCAGCGAAGGCTCGCGAGGTGCGGGCAAGGGGACAGAGAACAGAGGAACTGCGGCTTCTCTGTTCCCGCAGATCACACGAGGGGTCAGAGCCGGTAGACCCGCAGGGCGTTGGCGCGGAGGCCGGCGGCGAGGGCGGCGGGGCCGCGCTCGGCGAGGAAGGCGCGGGCGAGGTCAAGGACGCGGACGTAGGGTGCAAAGCGGGCGCTGACAGGCCAGTTGCTTCCGAAGATGAGTCGATCGAGGCCGAATGCGGTCCAGACGGCATCAAGAAACGGGCGATAGGGATCCAGATCCGCCGGAGCATCGCCCTCGCGGCGGCCGGTGCCCTCGACAAGACCCGACAACTTCATCACGACGTTCGGACACACCGCGGCACCGCGCACGGCGGCGAGCCAGCGCGGATCAAGTTTTCTGTCCCCGATCGTGGGGCCGCCGAAGTGGTTGATCACCAGACGAAGCGCCGGCACGGCGGCAGCCAGGCGGGCCGCGGTCTCCATGTGCGCAACGCCCTGCCCGATGTCGAGCGTGAGGTCCCGGTCGGCGACGGCACGAAGGTCGTCGACGAACGAGGAACCGGCGGCCGCGGGATCAACACCCCACAGGCCGGTGCGGATCCCCTTGAAGCGCGGATTGCGCGCATAGCGGTCCAGCGCGGCGCGGAAGCCGGGCGTCCCCGGCTTGAGATGGCCGACGACACCGAGGATGAAGGGCTCGTCCGCCGCCAGATCGAGAACCCATTGGTTGTCCTCCTCCAGCGGGCTCGCCTCGACGATCACGCATCCGGTCACGCCCTCCGGCGCCGCCATCGCCTTCAGTTCGGCAGGCAGCACGGTGCGATAAAGGAACGCCTCGCCCTTGGGGGGCCACGGCACGCCCTGCGGCCGTGCGGGGTCATAGAAATGCACATGCGTGTCGATAACGCCCCCGGCCGGCGCCGGCCGCTGAGACAGGCATCCGCCCCACCCCGACGCCGCCAGCGCTGCGGCGGACCCGATGAACCTGCGCCGTGGAATCGTCCGCATGGGATCAGGGCTTCTTCGGCACACGCTTCGACTGCAGCGTCTGCCATGCGAGGCGCGAGAACGGACCGTTGGCCCCCTCCGTGAAACGTTCGAGCGTCTTCCGGGCGAGGCCGTCGGCGTCGCCGCAACGGAAAAGCGCACAGGCGGCCATCAGTTCCGGAACGTCGCCGGAGCCCGCAACCGACTTGAGCATCGACTGGAGAGCCGGCACGGCCGCCGAGCTTTCCGAGGCGCCAAGTGCGACCGCGAGCGCGCGAAGGCGCGGCGACGCCGTGGGCGGCGTCTGTCCGGCGATGCGCGACAGACTTTCGATCGCGCCCGCACCGCCGCTTCGGCCAAGCGCCCATACGAGTTGTTCGACGGGATTCATGCCGTCCTCCCCCCGCTGGGTCGGAAGGTCGTTGGTCTCCAACCGCCGCGCCGCCTCCGCCGCCAGGGTCGCCGCGCCATGCGCATCGCCCATCACGCCGAGCGCCTGTGCGTAGGGCAGGCGGCGGTCCGCCGGCGCCGCATCATGCGCGGCACGCAGTTTCGGAATCGCGCGCTCCGGACTCGTCATCAGGATCTCAAGTCCATCGTACGCGTTGGGGATCGTGCCCACGGCCTTGTCGATCGCCGCCTCCGACAGCGGGAACGAATCGCGGGCGCCGACCGCCCGGGGCTCGAGAATGCCCCCCGCCACGAGTTCCTTCTGGAGCGCCGCCACATCCACGCCGCGCGTGCCGCACCCGGTCTTCGCGCATGTAGCGGCGGCGAGGCCGGCGGCGTAGCCGATGTTCTGGAGATCGGGCTGCATGCGGACGATCGGCATCGCGTCGCGGTGCGCGCTGAGGCCGAGGCCCACGACAAAGATGCCGTCCAGACCGCGCGGCAGCATGCATCGGTACGGCACCTCGCTCCAGAACTGGTGCTTGTGGTTCCCGGGCGGGCGCGCGGGGCGCAGCATGAAGAACGGATGGACTTGGTAGCCGTGGCTGTCGTAATCGCTGACCGCGCGCGCGATCGAGTCGGGGAAGACGCGCTCCGCGATCTGGTCGATCCAGTCGAGGGTGATGTCGCCGACGATCCGCCGCCGCTCGCGCGACGCAACGCACTGCCCGCGGTCGAAGCCGTGGCCAGCCATGGAGAGCATCGACGCGGTCACATCGACCGGATCGGCCGCGTCGATCGGCGTGCGATTGCCGTTGATATAGCTGGCGCCGACCTCCCGCGGAGGGATGTGCGAAGCCTGCAGTGCGAAGAACTCCTCGACGAATCGCGTCTCCGCGCCCGCCGCCGCCGCGATGTCGGCGTTGCCGGTCCCGTCGATCACGGCGGCCGCGCGCACCAGTCCGCGGCCGAACGGCGTGGCCACCACCACGCCGGCGACGCGTCCGGTCTCGACCAGTGCACCGCAGCCGATGGCGCCGAACCAGATGTCCGCCCCGGCCTTGCGCAGTTCGGCCCGGTAGAACTCCATGCGCGCCTCAATCGGGTTCTGTGGAACATCGGCCGCGAAACCGACGCGGTTTCCATACCAATACTTGCCGATCATGCCCAGCGTGCCGACGCCGCCCAGACCATGCAGGTACTCCACGACGAGCGTCCTCGCCCCGCGGCGCGCAGCGCCGATGCCAGCCGCCGCGCCGGCCGTCCCGCCGCCGACAACGACCACGTCGTAGCGGCCGAGCAGCGGAAGACGCGACGGGGCGTCGGCCACCATCGTGGGCGCCGGGATCGGACGGAGGCCCGCGGTTTCCTCGCGAATGGAGCCGGCGGCCATCGCCTCGCCGTCCCGCCGCGGAGCCACCCGAATTGCCGCGGGCACGGACAGCCCTGCCGCCTCCTCCGCCGCCGCCTTGCCCACCACCGCCCCCGCCTTCATCAGCGCGACAGGCCGCAGCAGACCGGCGACGCGTTCGCGCGGCACGTCGGCGCACCCGCCGAGCACCCACAGTCTCCCGATACCGGCCGGACGGAAACACCCGGGCACATCCGCAGCCGCGCCCCGAATGCCCTGCGCAGGCGGAACGACCGGCGCATCGGCGGTGTACAACTGGGTCGTCAAAACCGTTGCATCGCGCAGCGATTGCTCGAAGCGCGCGCGCGCGGACCATGACCCGTCGTCCGGCGGCACCGGCATCGAGTATTCGAACCACGAGGCCGCGTCTGACCGGAACGACTGGCCCTTGATGTCGAAGACCGGCAGCGTGCCCGGCAGGCGGCGCACCTCGAAATCGACGGACTCCCGCGGCGCCTCCGATACGGCGACCCACCGGGCAGTCCGCACTGCCGCGCCGGCCGGACGAAACTCCGCACCGGCCAGGCGTGCGAGCACGGCCTCCTCCGTCGCATCAATGATGACCTTCGCACGGACGGCCTGCCGGCCCATCCGGTTGACCAGTACGACGCCGGCCGGCTGGCCTGCGGCATCGACCAGCATGTCCGACGGATAGCAACCGAACAGGAACGGAACGCCGGCCGCCTGCAGCGCGTTCTCGAGCGTCGTCTTCACATGCAAAGGCCGCGGCACCGCAGGCGCGGCGGACACCTCGTTCTGCGTCGGAAGCACTTCGACGCTGCCAAGGAGCAACCGCTTCGCCCCCTCCGCGCGCCGAACCGCAAGCTTCGCGTACCGGAACGGCCGGTCGACCTGGAACGCGATCCTCGTGATGCCCCCCTTGTGCTCGGGGGCCGCCTCCGGCACGTCGTGCCAGACCTTCGTGTCCGGGCTGACGCGAAGCGAAGCCCCGCCGACCTCGAAGTCGCCCGGCCGGCGGAAGGCGAGGAGTTCAACGGCACGCACGGCCTTCTCTTCGGCGAGCGTGAGAGTGAGGATGACATCCGCATCGTACTGCACGCTGTCGTTCTGCGGATCCTCGGGCGGACGCTGACGGGTCAGCATGGAGGGCGGCCATGTGTCCTTGTGCTTCTCCCCGGTCTTCTGGTCCGCCCTGTAGGAGAACGGCACGGTCGCGCGCCGCAACGCCACGGGATCCGCAAAGACGCCCGCCGCGAGGCCCGGCCCGGGCACCTCGCCCGGCTCCAGCCAGAGCTGGAGTCCGCCGGCGACGTCATCGCCGAGGTAGGTGCGCGGCGCAAAGAGGAAGACGCTGGCGCCGGCCTTCGCGGCCGCCTCCGCCGCCGCCACAGCGCCACAGCCGCCGCCCGCCACGACGATATCGACATCGCGAAGCACGGGCACCTGCGCAGCGCCCTCCCCCGCCCCCGCCGGCAGACCGCCGGACATCGCCAAGCCCACCGCAACCGCCATCGTCCGCAGTCTCATCGCATCCGCCTTCCGGGCCCGGGGCCCATGGGATTCATCCTGAGAACGGCCTCGCACCGGAGAACGGCACCGGTGGCCGCTGGACCGTCCGGAAAGAGCCGCTCAAACTCGTCACGGGTGACACCGGCCTCCGTCGCCTCGGCCGCAGCCACCTCACGCGCAAGGGCGTCGGGCTCCGGCTCGCCGGCACGCAGGGTCGCCAGCCCCCTCGCCCAAGCACGGGCCGTCGCACATTTGAGCGGCGCATCCATGCGGGCACTATAGTCATGGAAGAACCCCTGCGTGGCGAGAAACTGGATCGCGGGGATCCACGGCTCCGGTCCGCGACTGTTTACGTCGTTGAAGAAGCTCACGACATGGCGGCGTTCCACGAGCGTGCGGACGAGCAGGGTCGTATCGAGCCGTCCCGGCGATGTCCCCTCCCGCTTCGAAAGCGCGGCGGCGAAGCCAGCCGCCTCGCCGGTCTGCATCCACACCGGCTCCAGCCGGACGCTGCCCCACGCGACATGCGTGGCGCCCATGCAGACGGGGACCAGGAGATTGTCGACGCCCTGCGGCAACAGCGAGCGGTACGGCACCTGCGCCGGACGCGATTCCTCGGTGAGGATCAGCTTGCCGTCGTAGCGGAATCCCGGGCGCGAGTCGGTCGTGCAGGAATGCGAGTCCATGTACCAGTCCGTGAACGCCACGCTGTCGGCGTGCAGCGGCGTCCGTCCGAGCCCCGGCGCGAGCGAGCCGTCGTGCTCCGTGAACATGTGCCGCCCGACGATGCGCCGCGCCTCGCGCACGTACATCTCGTAGGGAAGGTGGCCGTTGTCCGGGAACTCGTCGGCCGGCAGCCCCCACTTCCGGTACTCGTTCCGCTTCCCCGCGGAAACGGACTCGTCGTTCTGCAGAAACCACATCAGCCCCAGCGCAAAATCGAGATGCCGCCGGATGATCGGCTCGCGCCCCGCCCAGTCGGCCTCGGGATAGCCGTGATTCTCGCCGGGGAGGATCGGGCTGTTGACGTGCGACTTCCGGTTCGGCCCGCCGTTGGATGCGATGGACTTCCTCTCGTAGTCGACGTACTCCTCCCGTCGATAGTTCGCCGGCTTCGGGAAGGGCACGCGGTTGGACGGATCGCACGTGACGCAGAAGCGGAAGTTGTAGGCCTGCACCGCGCCATCCGCCGTGAAGGGACTCGTCGGATCGATGCTCCCCTGCCTGGATCCGTACGACCGGATGTTGAGTCCCTCCCGCACAACGCCTTCCGGGGGCCCGTGGGCGATGTTGCAGAAGACCTTCCCCGCATGCGGCTCGCCGTATTCGTCGCGCGACTCGCGACCGACGCGGTACGGCACGCGCGCCAAAGGCAGCAGGTCACCCTCGTAGGTCGCATCGGCAAACAGCGCACCGCGCACGCGGATCTCCGACGTCCCGCCGGTCCCGCGCAGCGTCACGCCGCGCAGCAGGGCGCCGTCCCGCTCGACGGCTGAAGGATGATGCCCCAGGAGAAGGGTGAGGTTCGTCTCGGCGGCGACGAGGCGGTTGAACTCCCGCTCCGCCACATGCGGTTCGGCCCAGCCGATCGGGTAGTGCTCGTGCGTGTGGCGGATCGTCTGGTGATCGCTCGAGCCCTCGCCGAAGGTCGCGACGTAGTGCCGCTCGATGTTCTCCAGGAGTTCGGTGAAGAGCGGCGCGCGGTGGCCGCCGTAGAGCGCGTCCCACTGCATCAGCCCATTGGCCATCATGCCGCCGATGTGGCCGTTGTGCTGGACGAGCAGCACGGAGCACCCCTCGCGCGCCGCACGGACTGCGCAGGCGACACCGCCGGCCGTACCGCCCACGACGACGAGGTCATACTCGCGCCCGTCGACATCCGCCGCCCGCGCGGCCTTCGCGAGTTGCACGGGTTCGCGCGGCAGAGGGGGCGCGGCAGGAGGCGGAACCGAGTTCGTCCGTCCAAGTGGCGAAACCGCGACCGCCGCCGCCATGCGCTGCCGCTCCCGGTCCGCGGCGGACCCACCCGGCGCCGTCGGCTCCTTGCCCAGATGCTCGGGGAAATCCGCGGCGTAGCGCCGGAGCAGCGCGTCGACATCGGCCGGGACGATGTACATCTTCCCGCGGATCTTCCGCGTCTGCCCCGCTTCGAGCCCGCCGATCCGGAAGTCGGCATGCAGGCAGCGCGCAACGCCCTGGAAGAGTTCCTGGTAGGGCTGCCACGCGGTCGCCCAGATGAGCGAGTCGTCGCCGCTGAAGCAGCCGATCAGGCCGTTGTCGGGCACATGCGGATTGAGCGGACGCGGATTGACGTCGCCCCGCGGCACGTTCGTCGGACACCACACCTGCCCCGGCGTGTAGCGCGCATCGACGGCCCAGCCGGGCGTCGGCATCCGGCGCAGCGTGCCGCCGAGGAAGACAAAACACTTGGGCAGATAGTCGTCCAGGGACGGCCCGTTCTCCCCGACGCCGGTGAAGGTCCCGAGCCGCGGACACGCCTGCGCCCAGTGCGCCTCGGACCGCGCGGTGCCCGGGTTGTGCACGGTCAGTTGAAAATCGATCTCATCGGCCATCGCCTCGATGCGATGGCTCACCGTGACGCCATCCTTCAGCGTGCAGCGCAGCTTGAGGATGCGGCCGTCCGGACTGCGGGCGACGGTCTCGGTCCGGTGCGGAATGACCGTTCGCGCATCCCAGTCGGCATCCGTCGAGCCCGCGCGGCAGTAGGCCTCGATGTAGTTGACCCGAAGTTCGCCGCCCGGAAGACGCGCCCCCCGGATGACGAGCCAGTTGTTGGTTCGTTCCAGTGTGAGCGACGGACCGGCTGCCGGCACATCCCCCGCCCCGCCGGCCGTTACTGCTGCCAGCGCCAGCAGGATGGCGGCAATGCCTTCCCGGGTCGAGTTCATGCACCCACAGTGACAAACCCGCGCGCCGCGGTCGAGAAGAGACCTGTACCAGACACGTCTCCGATTCTTGGCGCCCGGCGGCCTTGCGCCGCCGGGGCCGGACATCTTCGCGTCCTGCGACACAAGGTCGCGGGGGCGCGGGAAGGATCAGAGATGCGGCCGTCAGGGGCCGTCCCGCACAACGACCGCCTCCTCGATGAGCAGGACGGGGATGCCGTCGACAACGGGGTAGATCCGGGAGCCGTCGTCCGTGGCAAGGGCCGCATCGAGTGGCGCGGACACGACGTTCCCGGTCCCGGTCCGCACCGTGCCGGCGGCGATGGCACGGTTCAGCGCCGACAGGCGCGCCGCGTCGAGGGCGACCAGGGCACGCCCCGTCGCGGGACACCGGAGAATCCGGAGGAATGCGTCGTCGATCTTCATGCCCCGCCGCCCTCCGCGCGGACCGTCACATCCACGGTATGGGACAGGCTTCCCTTTTCCGAGAACCAGCAGACGCCCTCGGACACCATATCAAACCGCAGCGCGGCGCGGCCCGGTTCGGAGACCGGCGGGGGCAGGCCCCCCAGTGCGATGGATTCGCCGGGATCGACATCGCGGGGCAGGCGGACACGGACGAAGTCGAGATCGACGATCCGGCGGTCCGGTCCGAGCCGCGACACGCCGAGCCTCACGCGCCCGAGGCTGTCGCAGTCGCCCTCCGGTCCGTCCGCAAGCCAGCGCGTGAGGCCGGTGTTCTGCACACGGACGCGGAAGTCCGTGGCACGCCCCGCAACGAGGTCGCAGGGCACCTCGACGCGCCGAAAACGGGCGACCATGGTGTCGGGACGGCGCGAATCGGTGCAGGCCGCGCCCTTCACCGCCACGACGAGATGAATGGGCACCCACAGATTGAGCAGCGACTCGACCAGGGTGGCCATCGCACGGCGGATAAGGCTGTGCACGAAGAGGCGGGGCGCCTCCCGGAAGAAGCCATAGGGCGGCAGCACGCGGATCAGGCCGTGCGACAACTCCGCGACGGGACGGACCAAGGTCCGCGAAAACCCCGCTTGCCGGCAGGCGCCCGCAAGCAGCCGCGGCGGCAGGTCCTGCTCCAACACGCCGTGGCGCTCCATCTGGGCGATCGATTCGGCCTCACGACTGTGTCCCTTGCCGGGTTCCTGCAACACGAGCACGCCACCGGGGCGAAGGACGCGGTGCACCTCCGCCAGGGCGGTGCGCCAGTCCGGGACATGGTGAAGCGATGCATAGCAGACCGCCGCATCGACGCTGTTGTCCGCGAGCGGAAGCCGCGCCATGTCCGCGGCACAGGCCCAGGCATCCGGCCCCATCCGTCGGCGACCGATGCGCAGCATGTCGAGGCAGAGGTCGACAGACAGGGTCCGGTAGCGCAGCCGGCGCAGCCAGTCGCTGATCCAGCAGGGCCCCGATCCCAGATCCAGAACGAGCGCCCCGGGGCCGACCGGAAGACTGCCGACCATCGCGCCGAACACCGCGATCTCCAACTGTGCTCGTTCGATGCTGAGGCTGGCGCCGGCGAGAAACGGCTTTGCCGCGAGTCCCTCCGTGGTCTCCATCTGCGCGACGTGAGACTTCTCCGCCTCGCGACTCGATCCCGCTGGGTGTTCCCGTTCCACGGCGCGGGATGCTACGCCCGAGGCAAGCCAGCCATCAATCCCGAATCGACCGCATACCGCGTCACGTTCGGTCTTGCCCGCGATGGATCCATCCGGCACGATCGGTCCATGAACTCGCGCATACTCGGCACCCTCGCACTGGCCGCCGCCCTTTCAACCCTTCCCGCAGCCGCCGAACGGACCATCGTCTCGCTCGATGGAACCTGGCGCATCGCCGACGGCACAGCAGCCGACGAGGTACCCTCCGTCTTCCCGTCAACCGTCCCCGTCCCGGGCCTCGCCAACCTGGCCCGGCCCGCGTTCCCGGACGTCGACCGGTTCACCAGCCGCGAGAACCTGGCCAACCGCATCCGGTCGAAGCTGGCGCCGGACGACTGGATGAAGACCTACTGGACCGGCAAGGTCGACCAGGCCCGGAGCTACTTCTGGTACGGCCGCACTTTCCTCGCGCCCAAGCCCCACACCGTCGCCCGCCTCCGGATCGCCAAGGCGCAGTTCGGCACCGCCGTGTGGCTCAATGGGCGGAGGATCGGCGACTACGCAGGCTGCTTCACGGCCGGGTGGTTCGATGTCACCGATGCAATCCGATGGGACGCGGAGAACTCGCTCGTCATCCGGATCGGCGCGCATCCGGCGGTCCTGCCTGACACCTACCCGACCGGCTCCGACTTCGAGAAGATCAAGTGGACGCCCGGGATCTACGACAGCGTGTCGCTGATCGCCTGCGACAACCCCGTCATCGAGACCGTCCAGGTCGCCCCGCGCATCGCCAGCGGCGAGATCGTCGTGCAGACCCGCGTGCGCAACCGGTCCGCCTCCCGGGCCACCGTCGCCCTCACCCACGCGATCCGCACATGGAAGGACGACCGACACGTCGGCGGCATCGAGGCGCGGCCCGTCGTCCTCGAAGCGGGCGCCGAAGAGGTCTACACCCAGACCGTTCCGGTGCCCAACGCGCACCTTTGGACGCCGGAGGACCCGTTCCTCTATGTCGTCGAGACGTCCACCGGCGGCGACGCGGTGACGTCCCGCTTCGGCATGCGCGAATTCCGTTTCGACGCCGCAACGCAGCGCGCCCTGCTGAACGGGAAGCCGTACTTCCTCCGGGGATCGAACATCACACTGCACCGGTTCTTCGAGGATCCCGAGTGCCGCGACCTGCCGTGGAACGAGGCATGGGTCCGCAAACTGCTCGTCGACGTGCCGCGCCGGATGCACTGGAACTACTTCCGCTTCTGCATCGGCCCCGTACCCGAGCGCTGGCTCGACATCTGCGACGAGGCCGGCCTCCTGATCCAGAACGAGTTCTTTGTCTGGACCGGCGGCCCCGGCTGGTACAAGGACTACGCCCGCACCCACGATCCGGACGAGATGATCCGCCAGTACAAGGACTGGATGCGCGACAACTGGAACCACCCGAGCGTGGCCGTGTGGGACGCAAACAATGAAACGAAGGACGACATCTTCGGCTCGACGATCATCCCCGCGGTCCGTCCCTTGGACCTGTCGGGGCGCGCTTGGGAGAACAGCTACAACACGCCCGCCGGACCCGACGACCCGGTCGAGTACCATCCCTACCTCATGCACAGCGGCCACCGCGGGAAGCTCGCCTTCACGATGAGCGATCTCGAGAGCCGAAACGGCGCGCCGGGCAAGGGCTCCCTGCCCTCGGCGACCAACCCGCCGCTCGTCAACGAGTATGGCTGGCTCTGGCTCAACCGGGACGGTTCTCCGACGCTGTTGACCGAGAACGTCTACGCGCAACTCATGGGCACCAACGTCACCGCCCGCGAACGGCTCGACATGTACGCCTACCTGCTGGGCGCGAAGACCGAGTACTGGCGCGCGCACCGGAAGTTCGCCGGGATCATCCACTTCGTCTACCTGACCTGCAGCTATCCGGGCGTCTACACGGCGGACCACTTCGCCGACGTGCGCAGGCTGCGGCTGGACCCGGCGTTCGCCGACTACATGGGCGAAGCCTTCAAGCCGCTCGGCGTCTACGTGAACTTCTTCCAGCCCTCGCTCCCCGCCGGCACGAACCGCACCTTCACGGTCATGATGGTGAACGATGCCGGGACGGAGGCCTCGGGAACACTCGAACTGACGCTTGAGACTCCCCGCGGCCGGGTCGTTGCGCAGGCCACGAACGAGTTCCGGATGGCGGCCCTCGGAAGCCAGACCCTGCAGGTGCCTCTCGCCATTCCCGCCGCCGCCGGTCCGCATCTTCTCAAGGCCACGGCCCGGCCGACCGCGGGGGATACGACCGTCAGCCGGCGTCGCGTGACGGTGGAGCCGCCCGCGCCGAACTGATAGTCTGCGGGAATGACGACTCTCCGCACTTCAGGTCCGAAACCGCCGCGCTCGCCGCACCCACGAATTGCCGCCCTCGCAGCGGTGGCGGCCATCGTCGGTTCCAGCGCCACGGCTCTGACCGTCCGCGTGGACCCGGCCGGCGGCGCGCCGCGCATCACCGTCGACGGAACGCCGGTCCGCTCGCGCATGTTCTGGGGCGCCCCCGGCGCGGCCCCGCTGCCGGTGACGGAGGCCGGTGCACCCGTTTCGTTTGAATTCGTTGCGTCGGACACGGCAACGAACGGTACGCTCCATTTCCGCTTCGGCGAGAAGGCCGGAGAGGTCATCGTCGACGACATCCGCATCACGGACCTCGACACGCAGCGCGAGGTCATTCCGCTCTGCGACTTCGAGGGCGGCACGAACAGCTTCCGCCGCGACTGGACCTCCTGGCCCACCGGCCCTGCGAACACCGTCGGAACAATCGACGTCGTTCCCGGCGCCGGCCGCGAGGGCTCCGCGGGCCTGCGCGTCACGCTCAGGGCTCCGGCCACCGGCGACTGGCCCGACTTCCATATCTATCACCACCCCCGGCTGTCGCTCGATGCCGGCCACCGGTACCGCGTCGAGTTCTGGATCCGCGGCACGCCGGCACGCAAGGTCTCGGTCGCCGCCTACCGTCCGGGCGAGCACTACGTATTGCTCGGGGGACCGCAGAACGTCTTCGACCGGCAGATCCGGCTGGCGGCCGAGGCCGGTGTGCGATTCGTCAGCTTTCCCGTCCCCCTGCCTTGGCCCCGGCCCGGCGAGGCCGCCGACTGGACCGGCCTCGACGCGGCGTGCCGCCGTGTGCTCGCGGCCAATCCGGACGCCCTTCTGCTCCCGCGCATTCCCATGGACCCGCCGACGTGGTGGCGCGAGGCCAATCCAGACGAGGTCATGCAGTGGGACGACGGCCGCCGCGACAAGGCGGTTCCGGCCTCGCCGGTCTACCGGCGCGATGCCGCCGCGCGACTCGCCGCCCTCGTGGAACACCTGGAATCAACCCTCGGCAACTCGGTGGCAGGCTACCATCCCTGCGGCCAGAACACCGGCGAGTGGTTCTACCAGGACTCATGGCGCACCCCGCTCAGCGGCTACGCACCGGCCGATCTCGCCGCCTGGCACGCATGGCTGCGAACGCGATACGCAACCGACGACGCACTGCGCGCAGCTTGGGGATCCTCCAACGCCGCCCTCGATTCCGCCGTCATCCCCGCCCCCGCCGAACGGCGCGCTTCCCCGGCGGGTGCGCTGCGCGACCCGGCCCGCGAACGCTATCTCATCGATTTCGCCGCGTACCAGCAGGACGCCATGGCGGATTGCGTCTGTGACTTCGCCCGCGCCGCACGCACCGCCTCCCGCGGCCGCAAGCTCGTCGTTTTCTTCTTCGGCTATGTCTTCGAGTTCGCGCCCGTCGCCACCGGCCCGGCCATCGCGGGACACTACGCCTCCCGGCGGGTGATCGACTGCCCGGACATCGACGTGCTCTGCTCGCCGATCTCCTACCACGACCGCGGCCCCGGCCAGAGCGCGCCCGCCATGAGCGCCGCCGAAAGCGTCGCGCTGGCTGGCAAGCTGTGGCTCAACGAGGACGACACTCACACCTACCTCGCCACCGGCACCCCGCCCGGCGCGCGCGACCACGTCGACACGCTGGAGGCCACCAACTCGCAACTCGTCCGCAACGTCGCCCAGGAAGCACTGCGCAACTTCGGCACGTGGTGGATGGACCTCGGCGCCAGCGGCTGGTTCGCCGACGCCGGGATGTGGCGCGAGATGGTGCGCCTCAAGGTCCTCGACGAGGCGATGCTCGCGACGCCCTCGCCGTTCCGGCCCGAGATCGCCGCGGTGATCGACGAACGTGCGATGCTCCGGGTGACGCCCAAGGGCTCCGCCGCCACACGACGCGGGATCTACGAGGTCCGCACCGCGCTCGGCCGCATGGGCGCACCGTACGGCCAGTACCTCATGGACGACGTTCTCGCCGGCCGCGTGAAAGCGAAGCTGCTCGTTCTCCTCAACCCTTGGGATCTCTCCGATGGCGACCGCCAGCGGCTGCTCGACGCCACGCGCGGCGCGGGGCGCATCTGGTGCCACGTTCCCGGCGACCCGCGCGGACCCGGTGTGCCGGGGATCCGCACGGGGCCCGACGGAACCGATGTCGACATGGTCGCACCCGGGCTCACTTCCGCCCTGCTCCGCGAGACCGCCCGCAAGGCCGGCGTCCACCTGTTCACGACGAATGACTGCAACGTCTATGCCAACGCCGGCTACGTTGCGCTGCACGCATCGCAGGACGGCCCCGTGGACCTCTTCACCGGACGGGACGGGGAGATTGCCGACATGCTCACCGGCGCCCCCGCCGGCCGCGGCCCCGTGCTGCGGCTGGACATGAAGCGCGGCGA
>CAYRFK010000137.1:0-4317 GCA_964423465.1 uncultured Verrucomicrobiota bacterium
GTGCTGATCAGCTTCCCAGCCCAGAGATTGTGGACGAACGCCCCGCCCTGCGACCAGTCCATCAGGGACGTCGGCGACAGGAACAGATTGTTGTCGACGAGATAGGGACCATGATTGACCTCGGCGAACAGGTCCTCCGACGCATTCTCGTAGCACAGGTTCCGCGTGATGCGCGTGCCCTGCGCCATCCAGTCCATCCAAAGGCCGCGGCACGTGCGGAAGATCCGGTTCCCAGCGATCTCACAGTCGATCGAGGCATGGATCTTGATGCCGGCCATTTCCGCGCCCGTGAAGAGCTTCCGGACGTGGATGTCGTGGATCACGTTGCCGGTGATCCGGCTGAACGCCGCGCCGAGACTGCCGACCACGCCCGCCTGCTCGCAGTGCGAGATCACGTTGTCGCGCACCACGTGATGGCCGATGTTCTCCTTCGTCCATGGAATCGCGTGGGCATGGGCGCGCTCGATGGTCTTGACGTAGCCCTCGGCCGAGTTCGCCGAGGTGTTGTCGAACTCGTCGCCGTGCTTGCCGAGCGATACGCCGACGCACCGCGAATGCGAGATGGTGTTGCTCTCGATGATCCAGCCCCGGCTCCAGTGCGTCCCGATCAGTCCCGGTTGCTCCGCGGTCGGCGGCGCCCACGGCGTCGCGGCATGACGCATCGTCAGCCCGCGGACCGTGATGTAGTTGCGGCCCGGCTTGTCGGGATAGAACACCGTGCGCCGCGCGTTGGCCTCAACGAGGCGCGTGTTCGGGTCGACGCCCTTGAACTCCGCCCACAGCGTCGTGTTCGTGCCGTCGACGCGGCCGAACCACAGCGGCACCTGCGGCCCCGCCGACGACGGCAACGGTCGGAATACGAGACAGAGAGTCTGCACGCCGGCGAGCTTCCTCGTCTCGATGACGAACGTCTTCCACGACTGCCAGCCTCCGGTGTTCGGCACCACGCAGGCCCCCAGCAGGTCCCCCTTCGGCGAATCGAGCCGCAGTTGAACCTGACCACCCTGCGTCTCGGAGGCCGCGCGAATCTCGATGCGCTCCGTCCCCGCGCCGAAGTCCACGCCCGCGTACCGGGCCCAGTCGCCGTTCTCGAGCCACCCGATGCACTCGCCGCCTTCCGTGCACGGCGCATTGCGGACGCCCTCATGGGCGGCGTAGCTCACGGCCGGAACCGGCTTGCCCGCACCGGCGCGCAGCCACGCGACGTTCAGCAGCACCCCGCCTTTCTCCGCAGGCACCCGGCTGCCGGGATCGAGCAGGTCCTCCAGACTCGCGGCCTCGTCGAGGGCCTCGCCGTCGAGATAGACCGCGCCGGTGTGGTGCTCGCGTCCCTTGCCGTTGAACCAGTCGCCGCGGATGAGGTCGGCATAAGGGTTGAACCCGCGGAAGACCGCGTTTGGAATCGTCGCGGTCCAGACGTCGCCCGTGACGCGCGTCCAGTTCGAGACGACCTCCGACCCCTTGATCTCGACCTTCTCCCCCGGCGCGGCGCAGTAGACGATGCGCTTTGCGTCGGATGCGCCACCGCGCGGTGGGTTGACCGACTCGCGGTACACGCCGGCGTGAATGGTGACGGTGTCGCCCGGTTGCGCGAGATCGGCCGCGCGCTGGATCGTACGCACCGGCGCCGCGGCATCGCCGTCGTGCGCATTGTCGCCCGCGACCGACACGTGCAGGTCCGCGGCGCGACCGGCTGCGGCGAGCGCCGCGATTGCGGCCATGTGAATGACAGTCCTCTTCATGCGCCTCTCCCCATGTTCTTCCGTTCCATACAACTCACCGCGCTAGCAGGCTCACGGCGTGGACCGTCCGCGTGCGCTCCTCGATCTCGGGCGGCAGGCTACCCTTGAACCACGCCTTGGCACGATACGAGAACTCGCCGCCGGCGGGAAGGAAGCGCAGAGGACCGCCGCGAAGGGCGAGCGGAGGCCGGACGGGCCGCGCGGTCGAGTCGGGCACCTCGTGGCAACCGGTGCACGACTTCGTCTCGCCGGGACGCGCGTAGATCCATGTCCGCTGGTTGCCGATCACGCGCCGGTCGCTGTCGAGCACCTGGAGATGCACGAGGCGGTCGGCCGGGAGCACGACATGGAACGAACCGTCGGACGCGAGCGGCGCCGTGCCGAGCACGCGACCCAGGGTTCCGCCGTGGTTCTTCCAGACCGGCTGCGGGCCCGTGTGCGTCTCGTGCCGGCCGACGACGGGCACGCCCTCGACGAGCCGCACCAGACGTCCACGCTGCGCAACATCCGGTTCCTGCGAGTCGAACACACTGGCGCACAGGAATCGTCCGCTGTACGCGCCCTCCTGCACGGACTCGGCGATCGCGGGCGGCGGCCGCCGGGCGATCACCGGCCGGGGCTCATAGTCGGCGGCAGCGGGATCGTTGTAGACGAGGTCGAGCCGCCCCGTGCGCGGGTCGAGCCGGTACAGTCCGAGGTCGATCTTCTTCCGGTCCGGCGTCTTCAGCGTGGTGGCGCACAGCAACGTGCCGTCGGTGAGCGGCAGCGGCGTCGTGTAGGCGCGGGTCGTGAAGTCGGGACAGATGAGCCGCTCGTCGTCGCGTCGCGGCCCGACGACCGTGAGGCCGCCCTGCGTGGCGACGACGATGCGGCCGTCGGGCATCGGCTGCGGCTGGGTCATGCGGAGCACGCGATGGGTCAGCGGCGCCTCCTGCACGTCGGCCGGATCCTTCGGCCCGTGATCCAGTTCGCGCCAGAAGGCGCGCCGTTCCGGACCGTAGAGCACGACGTCGCGCGTGCCGTCCGGGAACACGGCGTGCAGCGTCAGTTCCGTCTTGTTGCGCGAGTAGAAAACCTCGAGGCGACTGAACACGATGCGGCCGTCGGGCAGAACAGCCGGCTCGCAATCGCGGCCGATGTTCGTGGCGATGGCGCGAAGGTCGCCGCCGTCGGCGTTCATCACGTGAAGGGCGGTGCACAGATAGCCGTGGTATTCGTCGCGGATGCCGGATCGGCTGGAGGCGCACACGATGCGCCCGTCGGGCAGGAAGGCCGGACCGACGTGATGGTACGGGCCGCGGGTGAGCTGCCGGAGGCCGGATCCGTCGATGTTCATGATCCACACGTGCCACCAGAGGCTGTCGCGCTCGCGCCGCGTGAAAACCACCTGCTTCGCGTCCCACGAAAGCTCCGGCTCGCCGATCCAGCCGTCGGTAAACCGCGTCAGCGGCGTCACCCGGCCGTCCGGGCGCGGCGGGCTGAGCAGGAAGAGGTTCTCGCCGGGGCGGTAGACCGGCCCCTCGTCGGTCACCGCATAGGTCTGCCGCCAGCGGTCCGCCTGCTCGACAGTCTGCGGCGTGTTGGGCAGGTCGTTGTCGCCCTTCACGAACAGCAGCGCATCGAAATCCGCGGCCGCGACGCACGCCCCGGCGACCGTCGCCGACGGCGGCCGGGCGACCGGCGGGGACGCGGGCGCTCCGGCCGGAGCCGGATCGGGACCGCGCTCCCGCAACGCGTCGCGCGCCACCTGCCGCACGGTGAGATACGGATGCCCCGCCGCCGTGCGCCGCAGGATCGCCAGCGCCGCGTCGCTCCCGATGTCGGCCAGCGCCTGCGCCGCCGCATGCCGCACCTCCAGCACCGAGCCCTCGTCGTCGAGGATCCGTGCGATCAGGTCGGTGTGGCGGTCCGCCTTCAACAGACCGAGCGCACGCAGCAGTCCCTCGCGCCAGCGCGGGCACGGATCGTTGAACTCCTCCTGCTTCCACACCGTGCTCCACCCGTAGTCGCCCTCGGACTTCGCCGCCGCCAGCGTCGCAGCCAGCGGATCGGCCGCCGCCGGATCGCCGAGCCACGCCAGCGCCTTCGCCGCGTTGAGGCGCACCCAGCCGTTGGTGTGGCCGACGAGCGCGAGCAGCCGCGGCAGGTCCGCGCGGTCTGTGCAGACACACGGCAGCCACGGCGAGGTCCGGCGCGCATCGAAGGCCGGCCAAACCGCCGCAGGCTCCGGATTCGCGACGCGGCGCGGCTGGCCGAGCCGCGCGAACGCCTGTTCCGCAGCCTCCTGCCGCAGACCCGCCGCCTCCAGAAGATGGCGCGTCAGCCGGTGGCCCGCCTCCGGCTCGTAGAGCATGAACGTGTCGTGATCGCCCGGCAGGTTCGCCAGGATCAGCGGCGCCAGTTCCCGCAGCCGCGCCCGGTCGCCGGGATCCCTGTGCGGAAGACGGCACAACGCGTGGGCGATCCAGTAGGGCGTTTCCAACATGCGGTCTTCGGACGGAAACGACATCCGGTCGTCCGCGGGCACGTCGGGCGGATTCTTCTCATCCAACCGCTTCGCATACCGCGCGTACGC
>CAYRFK010000137.1:4327-13690 GCA_964423465.1 uncultured Verrucomicrobiota bacterium
GGCCGCCGATCCGACCATGTATGAGATGGTCGTGCGCAACTTCGAGCGCGAAGCGCGCACTGTCGCCTCCGAGCCGGCCGACGGCGCGGATACCGGCGCGAACCGTCGGGCGCCAGGCCGGCCCTTCGCGGGGCGCCACGCCCAGCGCACCGCGCACCGCCTCCGACGCGCCGACGCCGCCCAGCGCGCCGAGCGCGCGCAGGCCCCGCTCGCGCGTCCACGCGGCGGAATCGTCCGCCGCCCCGCCGCGCTGCCCGTTGATCTCGATCTCGCGGAAGGTCGCCGCGTACTTGGGGTTCTCCGCGCCATGGCTCGTGATGCGGACGAATCGCGCCGGGCGCTCCGGGATGTCCACCACCAGCCGCACCGGCGTGGCGGCCTTCCGGCGCACCGCGCAGTCGAACCGGACGCCATCGAGGCTCGTACCGATTTCGTATTCGGTCATGCACATGCCGGCGCCGTACTGGTGGACGGTCACCTGCCGGACCCCGCACGTCCCGCCGAGATCCACCTGGCACCATTGCGGCGGCGCCACGCCCTTCGTCTGCCAGTAACCGGATTCGGGGTCGCCGTCCACCAGCACCTCCGGCGGCCCGCGATAGGTGGTCGACACCGTCACCTTCCACTCGCTGCCGGGCGCCGCCGGCTCTGAGACCAGCGCCAGGACATCCGCCGGCGGCCCGTCCGCGGGCGTGCGCCGCCACCATTCGCGCCATGCCTCCGCCTGGCGCGCCCGTGTCTCCACGGAAGCCAGCGCGTCGAAGGGAAAGAGCATGCCCGTGAGATTCTCGAGTGCCACCCGCGACGCCTGCCGCACCGGCCAGTCGGGATCGTCGAGGGCCGCCAGCAGCGGCTCCACCGACGCGCGGCCGCCGCACCAGCCGAGCGAGAGCGCGGTCTGCCGGCGCACGTCCGCCGAGTCATCCGACAACCTCGCCCGGAGCGCCGCCTCTGCCCCGTATGCTCGCAGGAAGCCCAGCGCCTCCGCCGCGCGCTGGCGGGCGTGCGGCGCGGGATCGCCGAGCCGCGCAACGTGCTCCGCCACCTGCCGGTCGTACGGATTCGCCGCGCCCCCCGGCACCGCCGCGCCAGCCTCGAGAGCGAGGGCCGCGGCAAGCGCGGCGGCCAGCGACATGGCATGGGGGGACGCGATAATCATTCGTCGTCAAGCACCAGAAGATTTGTGACTTGCTTCGCCGCGGCATGGTCCTCCCACGACCACACGGCCCGGCCGGCCGCGTCGACCTCGACCACGTGCGGCCCCTTCCCGTGCGCACCGTGGCCGAGCCAGTTGGCGACGATGAGATGGCCGTCGGGCAGGACCTCGAAACCGGAGATCCAGTCGAGCCGCATCGGCTTCCGGCAGGCCTCACCGAGCCACGCCTTCACGACCGATCCGTCGCGGGCCAGTTCGACGACCGATACGGCCCCTCCGGTCGAGGCCACCGTCGTGCCGTCCGCGCGGCGGATGGCCACGTAGCCCTTCCCCGGCAGCGGAGCGGACCAGACCTCGCGGTTTGCCTCGAGATCCCACTCGACCACGCGATGCGGATTGCCGCTGGTGAACAGCACTCGGCCCTCGGGCGTGAATCGCGCGAGACGGAGAAAAGACGGATCGACGCCGGTCGCGCGCACGACGCGGCCGCCCCTTCGATACCCCTCGCCGTCGCGCACCAGGAAGTGGAACTCGACGGCATCCTTCGCCGCCGCGCCGAGCACGATCTCGTCGCGCGACGCCAGGTACCGCGCGGTCTGGACGCCGGCGAACCCGTCGATCCGCCGCAGGCTGCGGCCGTCCCGCAGGTCGTGGATGCCGCAGCCGTTGCCGTGGCTCACGAGCAGCCGCCCGCCGTCGAGCCGCTGCAGGTCGCGCGAGCCGGCCGGGATGGCCACGCTCCAGCCGTTGGACGGCGCACGCGGATCGACCAGCAGCAACCGGTTGGCGCCGTTGTCCACGCATGCGAAGCGGCGCGCAGCAGCCGTGGCGTCATCCGCGCGGGCTTCCAAGGCTTGGACACCCAGCAGCACCAGGCTTCCAAGGATTGGAAGAACCGGCGTGGCGGCGCCTGCATGGAACGGCCGGATCATGGCCCCGCCGCCTACCGCACGCCGCCGTGGCTGTCGCGGATCGCGCGGAACATCGCCTGGAGATTCTCCGTCGGCGTCTGGGCCTGCACGTTGTGGACGGTGTCGAAGACGAACCCGCCGCCCTCGCCGAAGATGTCGATGCGCTCGCGCACCTCGCGGTACACCTCGTCCGGCGTGCCGAACGGCAGCGTCTCCTGCGTGTTCGCCCCGCCGCCCCAGAACGTGAGCTGCTTCCCGAACTCCTTCTTCAGCGTCCGCGCGTCCATGCCGGTTGCCGAGCATTGGACGGGATTCAGGATGTCGAACCCGGCCTCGATGAATTCCGGGATCAGCGGCGCCACGCCGCCGCACGAATGGATGAACGTCTTCCACCGGCTCTTCGCGTGGATCAGCCCGTTCACCTTCGCATGGTACGGCTTGAACAGATAGCGGTAGGTCTCCACCGCGATGAACGGACCGCGCTGCGTGCCGAAGTCGGTGCCGGTGATGAAGACCGCCTGCACACGGTCGCCGAGGAGGCCGATGAGCGTTTCGAGGTTCCGGAGGCCGATCTCGCACTGTTTCTCGAAGATCGCGCGGACGTAGTCGCGGCGGATTTCGGTCGAGACGTACCATTCCTCGATGTCGCGGATGCCCTTCGGATACTTCATCCATGTCACGGGCACCAGCGCGATGTCGCCGAAGGCCGTGCCCGGCATCGTCAGCACGATCGCCGCGTCCGTCCCCTCGTGCAGTTCGCGGATGCGCCGCTCGTAGTAGGCCAGCGCCTTCGCATCGAGCAGCCCGAACTCCTCGAGATTGTCGGCCGGATCGAGCCGGTCCTCGTCCAGCGGCGGCTGCCGCACGATCGCGTCGAAGAAGAACGACGCCCGGGGCATCTTCCCGCTCGGCGGCGCGGCAAGGTCGCCCTCGGGATGGATCAGCAGGTCGCCGTGCTCGTCGAGCGGGGTGTTGAAGTCCGCCGCCACAAGCACCTCGGTGCCGTCGAACATCGTGAACGGCTTCCAGTCGCGGTTCTCGAAGCCGAACATGGTCGTCCGCGGCGGCAGGCCCACCGTGTCGATGCCCAGCGCATGGCGCAACTCGGGATCGATCTCGCCGAGCATCTGGAACGGCTCGACGACCTTGACGCGCCAGTCCGGGTCGCCCAGCACGGCGCGGCGGAGGCGCGTGACGGATGAAACATGCATCCCGGTGACGGACGTCGCGCCAAAGTCGACGGGCACGCGGTCGGGCTCGCGGTGGTTCAGGGCTGCATCGAGGCGTTCGCGACTGTTCATGATGGGTCTCCCGATCCAAGGCCGACAGACTAGCGGAAGACGGGGGCAATCGCCAATCGCCAACATCCAACAACCAACACCCAACATCCAACAGCCAACAGCCAACGTGGTAGGATGAATTCTTGGGAGACACATCATGAAGGCATGGATGGCGGGATCGATGATGCTGGTCATGGTCGCGGGTACGGGCGCGGCGCCGAAGGGGGACGGCATTCGCTTCGACGGGTCCACGGCCTGCCGGGTCGACGGCGGGGCGCTCGGGCTCACCCCTGGGGCCTTCTCCGTCGCTGCGTGGGTCCGCACCCCCGATCCGCAACTTCCGCAGATCTTCCTGACGATGGGCGCGGCCGGACAGGAATTCAGCCTCTACCCCTACAAGGGCTCGGTGCGGATGCTGGTCGAGGGGACGCCCGGCACCTACGGCTTCGCGACCGCCGATCTCCCGGCGGCGGACGCCTGGACCCATTACGTCGGCACCTATGACGGCACAACGGTGAAGATCTACCGCGACGGCGTCCTCCGGTCGGAGAAGGCCGTGCCCCTCGCCCGAACGAACTTCCCCTCGGCCCTCTCCATCGGCGCCCTCGACGACAGCAACGAGCGGACGCTCAAGGGCGCCATGGAGGATATCCGGGTCTGGAACCGCGTGCTCACGGCCGACGAGGCCCGCGCGGTCTTCGAAGGCGGCGCGGACGGCCCGCTCGCCGACCGCCTCGTCGCGCGGTGGACCGCCGCAGGCGTGACCGACAACGGCATCCGCAACCTGGTCGCCGGCGGCCCCGAGGCCGTGAAGCGGCAGCCGGATGCCGTCGCACTCCTCAACCACAAGGCCGACGGCTTTCGCGGCATCTGGTACTTCAACCAGCCGCTGAAGAACGAGTACGTCTACAAGTACAGCGGCGGGCTGGGCACCTACTGCGCCAACCACAGCCCCTTCGCGTGGTACGTACCCGAGGCCGGGCGGACCTTCTTCTGCTACGGCGGCACCGACGAGACCAACAGCACGCTGCTGCACATGGTCTCCTACTACGACCACAAGACCGGCCGCGTCGCCCGCCCCACCCTCCTGCTCGACAAGCGGACCGACGACGCGCACGACAACCCGGTGATCAACGTCGACGACAAGGGGCACATCTGGATCTTCTCCAGCAGCCACGGCCGCGGCCGCCCCTCGTTCATCTCGCGCAGCGTTCGCCCCTTCGAGATCGACGCCTTCGAATGCGTGTGGACCGGCAACTTCTCCTACCCCCAGCCGATGTACCAGCCCGGCCGCGGCTTCCTCTTCATTCACACGTGGTACGTCGCCGGACGCGGCAACTACTTGATGACCAGCGATCCCGACGGCCTGCAGTGGAGCGACCGCAAGCAGACCGCCTACTTTGAGGAGGGCCACTACCAGATCAGCGGCACGTGGAGCAACCGGAAGACCGGCGTCGCCTTCAACATGCATCCCAAGGGCAAGGGACTGAACTACCGGACCAACATCTATTACATGGAATCCGACGACTTCGGCACGACGTGGAAGACCGCCGCGGGCGCGGTGCTGACGACCCCGCTGGCCGACAAGGTGAACCCCGCGCTGGTCGCCGAGTACCAGAGCCGCGGACGCAACGTCTACCTGTCCGACATCGTGTTTGACGCGGCGGGGCGGCCGGTGATCCTCTACGTGCTCAGCAAGGGCTTCGAATCCGGTCCCGAAAACTGTCCGCGCGAGTGGCGCATCGCCCGATGGACGGGGACCGAATGGCAGGACCGGCCCACCGGCATCACGTCACTCAGCAACTACGACGTCGGCCCGCTCTACATCGAGAGAGACACCGACTGGCGCATCATCGGCCCCACGCAGCCGGGCCCGCAGCCCTACAACCCCGGCGGCGAAATCGCGATGTGGACGAGCCGCGACGCCGGCGCGACATGGACGATGGCCCGCCAGATGACGACCAACAGCCCGATGAACCACACCTATGTACGACGCCCGGTCAACGCACACCCCGATTTCTACGGCCTCTGGGCCGACGGCCACGGCCGGAAGCCCTCCGCGTCGCACCTCTACTTCTGCACCCGCGACGGCGACGTCTTCCGACTGCCGCAGGTGATGAAAGAGGACTTCGAGAAACCCGAGCGCCTGCCGCGCTGAGGAGGAGTTTTGCGTTTCGTCGGCCGTGGGGCAGACACTCTTGTCTGCCCCGCGTATTTGAGTCCACTCCAGGCAGGCAGGAGTGCCTGCCTCACGCCATGCCACGTGGGGCTGATCGGGCGGTCTGATGGAGGGGCGGGCTACCGCGAGCCCGAACGCTGCGTCCCGTAAAGCGCTCCGGCCGCGCAGCACGTCAGGCGACCGCAACCCTATTCTCGGGGAGCTCCTTCACCGACTACTTGAAGAAAGAGGCTCGCACGACTCGTCCCGATGTAGGGTCGATCTCGCACTCATAGGAACACACCGAATACGCTATAAGAGGTTGGCTTGACGCAATAGCATAGTATCGGTCCATGTTCTCGGTCGTGGGCAATTCCGCAACCCAGAGTCTCTTGCCCTGCCTGCTGATGCAGATGAGATTCCTGAAGCCCTTCATCCTTGTGTCTTGACCGTCCTTCTTGAAAAGCACGATGACATTCGAGCCCGACTCAAGAGCCAGCTTGATTGGGTGCTCCAACTCGTGCGTCGTTCCATCGATCGTCAGCAGTCTCTCGCAAAACGCAATCATCCGAACGGACTCCCGGGCAGAATGCCCACGATCTGCAGCGAGCAAGCCATCCGTCACGACACCGCAGGAGGCGGCGTGGGCAACGGCTGGTCGGTGAGGGTGACGGTGAAGGTGGTGCCGACGTCGGGCTGGCTGTGGACGACCACATCGCCGCCGTAGATCATCGCCAGTTTCTTGACGGTCGACAGGCCGAGGCCGCTGCCGGCGATGTTGCGGGTCTTGTCGTTCTTGATGCGGACGAACTCGCCGAACAGCTTGGCGGCCTCCGCCTGCGACATGCCGATGCCGGTGTCCTGGACCTCGAGCTTCACGCCGGCATCGCCGCGGGCGAGGCGCACCTCCACCGTACCGCCGTCGCGGTTGTACTTCACGGCGTTGCTGACGAGGTTGTTGAAGACGATCTCCATCTCGCTGCGGTCGCCGACCAGAGCGAGCCGCTCCGGCGCCTGGAGGCGGATGGCGATGCGGCGTGACTCGGCGTCGGGGGTCATGGTTTCGATCGCGGTGCGGGCGACGTCCACCAGGTCGACGGCCTTGATCTCGCGCTTCCGCTCGCCGGCCTCGATACGCGTGAGATCGAGCAGGTCGTAGATGAGCTTTCGCATTCCCTCGATGCGCGCGAGGGCCCGCTTGATCTGGACGTCGTACTTTTCGATGTCCGGCCCCATGATCCGCTGATCGAGAAGCTTCAGATTGCCCTCGACCGAGCCGAGCGGCGCCTTCAACTCGTGCGCGAGCACGGAGAGGAAGCGCAGCCGCATCTTGCGCTTCTCCTCCGCCATCTGCCGGGCCTTGCGCTCGACGATCAACGAGCGGCTCGCCTTCGTGACGATGCTCTCGAGTTCCTCGGGGGCGAACGGCTTGGACAGGAAGTCGAAGGCGCCGTTGCGCGTCGCGCTGACCGCCACCTCGAGCGACGCGAAGGCCGTGATCATGATGACCAGCAGGTCCATCCGCTGCTCCTGGATCTCGCGGAGCAGTTCGAGGCCGGTGCCGTCGGGCAGCTTGTAGTCGAGCAGCAGAAGGTCGAACCGGCCCGCCGCCAGCTTCGCCCGGGCCTCGGTGATGCTTTCGGCCAGCTCGCAGTCGAAGGAGATCTCGCTATCGATGTGCGGAAGGCGGACGGTGTGGCGTTTCAGGACGCGGGCCGCGCCCATGCGCATGCCGGGTTCGTCGTCGACGATCAGGACGCGGAGGCTTTCCATCACCCCTCCTCCGACCGGCGCGGCAGCGTGACGGTGAACGTCGTGCCCGTCGGTCCCTTCGAGGGATCGGCATTGGACGCCACGTCGATGCGGCCGCGGTGCATCTTGACGATGCCGTAGGTCACGGCGAGGCCGAGCCCCGTCCCCTTGCCGATCTGCTTCGTGGTGAAGAACGGCTCGTAGATTTTCGCGATGTTCTGCGGGGAGATGCCGCAGCCGGTATCCTGCACCGCCACCTTCACCTCGGCCGGCGTGTCGGACGTGACAATGGTCAGGTCGCCGCCGGAGGCCATGGCCTCGCTGGCGTTGACGATCAGGTTCGTGAGGACCTGGATGATCTGGTCCTCGTCGATCTCGGCCACCGGGTCCGCCATCTCGTGGCGGACGTAGACGCGGACGTTGTCCGGAATGAGGACTGCGCGCCGGCAGCGGTCGATCATGCCTGTGACACCCACGGGCTGGCGGATGACCTTGTTCTTGCGCGCGAAGTTGAGCAGGCCCGTGACGATCTTCTTGCAGCGCTCCGCCTGCTCGGCGATCAGCGAGACATCGGTGTGCTGCTCGCTGTTCGACGGCGTGTCCTGCAGCAGCAGCTTCGCGTAAAGAAGGATCACGCCGAGTGGGTTGTTGATCTCGTGAGCGATGCCCGCGGCCAGCTGCCCCATGCTGGCCAGCTTTTCCGCGCTGATCAGGGCCTGCCGGGTCGTCGCCAGTTCGGCGTTCGACTGGCCGAGGTCCTTGAGCGACTCGCGCAGGCGGTCGATCGTGTACGGCAGGCACATTTCGCTCTCGGCCAGGCCGCTGTAGATGGCCGCAGCGTGATCCTTGCAGGTGGGATAGCCGCAGGCGCCGCAGTTGAGCTCGTCCTCCGGGTTCATCTTGCCCATGAGCGACATGATGGACTGCAAGTCCTTCGGCGGCGCGGCACCGGGCGGAAGCTCCTGCGGAGCGAACGAGACGCGGAGGTCGAGATCCTTCATCCGCTCGAGGTCCCGGGCGCGCTCGTCGGCATCGCCCTCGGAGACGCGGCGGCGGACGTACTGGCTGACGGCCGCGCGGCGGCGGAAGAGCGGCGTGTCGACGCTCATGCCCGAGCCCATCACGCACCCGTTGCAGCAGAGGATCTCGAGGAGCTTGGCATCCAGCGCGCCCGCCGCAAAATCGTTCAGGGCCTGCATGAAGCCGGGGCGGCCGTCCGCTGCGACGACGTCCGTGTTCAGGAGGTCCTCCACGAGTCTCGCCGCCTGCAACATGCCCCGGCTGATGGGAAACAGCGCGCCGAGACCGGGCAGCGGTGGATCGAAATCGTCCGATAGATCGCCGTTGGGAACGATCCCCTCCGCGCTGAGCATCATGCGGAGCTCGACGAACGTGAGGACGGCGTCGATCTCGGCATCGCCGGGGCCGCTGCCGTCGCCCTCAACCTTCTTCGCGAGGCAGGGCCCGATGAAGACGATCTTGAGATCCTTGCCGTGCAGTTCCCGCAACGCGCGCGCCTCGGCGATCATGGGCGACGCGATCGGGGCGAGGCTCGGGACAAGGTCGGCGTGGTACTTCTCCACGTAGGCGACCACCGCCGGGCAGGTTGTCGCGATGTAGCGTTTCCCGTTGGAGGTCTCGAGGAGCCGCCGGTATTCCTTGGCGACCAGGTCCGCCCCGAAGGCCACCTCGCACACGAGGGCGAATCCGAGTTTCCGGATCATGCCCGCGATCTCGCGGTGGTCGACATCCGCGAACTCCGCCGCGAAACTGGGCGCCACGATCGCCGCCACGCGGGCGCCCGACTCCAGGATCTCGCGCACGTCGTCGCGGGAGTCGTAGATCTGCTTGGCGCTCTGGCTGCAGACCCGGTAGCAGTTACCGCAGCCGATGCAGCGCTCCGGCACGACCTGCGCCTGGCCGCCCGCGATGCGAATCGCCTTGGCCGGGCAGTCGCGCACACAGGTGTAGCACACCCGACAGCGCTCCCCGATCGTCTTGATCAACTGGGCGTCGGCTTTCATGGTCAACCACTTGGCCCCGGCAGGCCGGAGCCCCGCAGTGCCGCCACTGTCGCCGATCGCAGCCCGAAGCGCAAGGCGCCGC
>CAYRFK010000138.1:0-13488 GCA_964423465.1 uncultured Verrucomicrobiota bacterium
ACCAGGTCGCCCGCACCGACCATCTGCGGGATCAGGTAGCACACCGAGACGACCAGCGTGCTCACCGACGCCGCGAACTGGATGCCCTTGGAGTTGAACTTCGCATCGAGCGCATCCGTGAACGTGTACCGTCCGAGCCGCTTGAGCGGCTCCGCCACGACGAAGAGCGCCACCACCCAGCCGGCCAGGAAGCCGATCGAGTAGAGGAAGCCGTCGTAGCCCGCCGTGGCGATCATCCCGCAGATGCCGAGGAAGGACGCCGCCGACAGGTAGTCCCCGGCGAAGGCCACGCCGTTGACGGCCCAGTGAATGGTGCCGCCCGCGGCGAAGTAGTTGTGGGAGGACTGCTTGCGCCGGGCGAAAAAGAACGAAAGTCCCAGCACCATCAGCACGAAGACCACGAAGAGGACGACGGCCATGGCAGAGGCGGTATAGATCATTTCCCGTCCCCCTTCGGAGCGTTCATCCGTTCTTCCATCCGCCCGCAGATCGCATTGTAGATCAGGCCCATGACGATCGCCAGGACGATAAGGCCGAAGCCGTAGGTGACGGCAAGATTCAGCCCGAGAATCCCCGGCTTCTCCATGGTGGTCGGCGAGACCGTGTTCAGCGCCACGAAGCCGCCGTAGACGACGCAGTAGAACAGGAAGAGCCACATGCCGAGCCGGGCCTTCGCGGGGGACGCAGCATCCGCCCCCCGTCCGTCGGACGCGTTCTCATGAAACATTCCATACCTCTTCAATCCGGACTTTGCGGCCGGGGGTTACGTGTTCACGGATGTCGAACAGCGGCGCGGTCACAGCAGGAATTGGACGCCGACGAGAACCTGGTCCGGACTGTCGCCCCAGCGGTACTCAACGCCGCCACGGACGTTGTGCCCCTTCCCGAAGAAGTGAAGGCCGATCGTGAAGTCCTCGATCGTCACCTTCGCGTCCGGGTCCTGGGAAACAAACTTGCCCGTGAGCATCGTGCGGCCGACCAGCACACCGGTCTCAACGAAGGCCGTATTGCCCGAGAAGGCCGAGTTGTCCCATTCGTACCACGCTGCGTTCAGCGTAAGCCCGCAGGATCCCAGATCGTACCCGGACTGGAAGTCGACGACGTAGTTCTCCGAATCCACGACGCGCCCCGGCTCGGTCGAGGGCGGTTCGCCTTCCGGCACCACGGGCAGAATCAGGGACGCATCGTTCTGCGCATCGTAGCCCGCGCCGATCGACACGTAATTGCCGGCCTTGCCCAGCCGGTTCTGGCTGAAGAACCAGCCCGTCTCGGCCTTGCCAATCACGTTCACCGCCAGGTGCCCCGACACGCGGAGATCCGCCTCGTCGTTCTTCGTGCTGTCCTCCGCGTCGTAGCCGTCGAACACACCGGCGAAATAGGCGACGCGCTGATCGAGGAAATGGCCGTGCACCTCGGCGCCGTAATCGCGCCAGACAAAGGCGTTGACCAGCTTGATCGCCTCGGCGTTGTAGTCATTGCCGAGCAGCGATGTCGCGCCGGCGCGGCTTTCAAACGAGAACGGCAGCAGGATCAGACCGGCCTTGATCCAGTGGTTCGTGGCCACGGGAAGCCGCACGTCGAGGAAGGCGTCCTGGATGTCCGTGGAGGCGTCGGGCGCCCCGTTCTTTCCCGCATTGTCATTGTCCGTCTCGGCGAAGAACTTCACGCCGTCCATGACCTGGCCGGACAGGATGATCCGGGCGCGGCGCAGAAAAAAGTCCGTTTCGTCCTTGGCTCCATCCGTGTAGGTGCCGTGAACCTGTCCGAGGAATCCGAACTCCATCCATGTCTGATCGTCGATCGTGACCCTCGCGCCGGCCGGCGCCTCGACCGAGACCATGCCCCCGACGATCGCCAACGCCGCCATACGGACCATCCATCGTGACTGCATGCCCGTCGCCCTCCCGCCGCCGAAGCGGCACCCGTCCAACCACGCACGCCGTCCAGAATCCCGCGCACACGCGCACGACAGCCAACCCGGCGCACGGTGGGGAGAATCGCCATGATCCCGGCAATATGTCAAGACGGCGATGCAAGATCCCGGGCAGCCCGGGCGGCGATGCTCTCGACATCGCCGGCACCGATGACGATGAACAGATCGCCGGCGCCCAGATCCGAACGGACCATCCGCCACGCCTCCTCGAGGGAGCCCGCGGGGTCGACGTTCACCCCGCCGTGACGGCGAAACTCAGCGAGAAGGTCGTCCGACGTCCCGCCCTCCAGCGGCGCCTCGGAGGCCGCGTAGACCGGGACCAGCACCAGCCGGTCGATCCCGGCGAAGGCGGGCGGAAACTGCGGGCCCAGGGCGCGCGTCCGCGTGTAGCGGTGGGGCTGGAAGACGGCGACCAGCCGGCGGAAGGCGAATCCCTCGCGCACTGCATCGAGCAGCGCGCGGATCTCGGCGGGGTGGTGGGCGTAGTCGGAATAGACGCGGATGCCGCCGCCGTCGTGAAACAGCTCCAGCCGGCGGCGGGCCGGACGGAAGCCGGCCAGCGACGCCAGCACGGCATCCGGCGCGGCACCGGCCGCCAGCGATGCCGCGATGGCTCCGAGCGCATTTAGAACATTGTGGCGGCCGGGCACCGGCAGGCGCGCGCGGCCCGCAGGCGAGCCGAAGGCGATGACATCGAACTCCTGCGAGGTTCCGTCGACCCGCCGGTTCTCCGCGCGGACGTCGGAGGAAGGATGGAACCCGAAGCCGACCGCACCAGGGCGTGATCCCGCGATCTGCGTGGCGGCTGCATCGTCGCGGCCGAAGCACACCGCCTCGCGGGTCCGAGCCACGACCGCCTCGAACACCGCATGGAACCCCTCGACGCCGTCAAAATGTTCCATGTGGTCGAAGTCGACGTTGGTGACGACCGTGACTGCGGGCTCGTAGAGCGCCAGGGTGCCGTCGCTTTCATCGGCCTCGACGACGAGCCAGTCCGACGCGCCCCCGCCGGCGACACCGCCCAGGGCATCCACCTCGCCACCGATGCAGAACGACGGATCCAGCCCTGCCGCCCGGAAGGCCTGGGTCGCCATCGTGCTCGTCGTGGTCTTTCCATGCGTTCCGCACACCGCGACGCCACGCTTCACGCCGACGAGCGCCGCCAGTGCCTCGCCACGGGCGCTGACAGGGATGCCCGCGGCTCGCGCGGCGCACACCTCGGGGTGTGAGTCGGACACGGCAGCGGTGCGGATCAGCCAGTCCGGCGGCGGATGCAGGTGCGCGGGGTCGTGGCCGTCCCGCACGGCGATGCCCGAGGCTGCGAGGGACGCGGTCAGCCGGTTCCGCGCCGAGTCGCATCCGGTGACCGCGAACCCCCGCATCGCCAGCAACCGGGCCAGACCGGCGACGCCGACGCCGCCGATGCCCATGCAATGGACCTTTCCGCCGCGCGCCAGCGCGGCGCGCGCCCGGTCAAGCGCCTTCGCCGCATCGTTCATGCGCCATCCGTTCCACGAGATTGGCCAGGGCTTCGGCCGCGTCCGTGCGACCGCCCTTCGACATCGCAGCCCGCATGCGCGCGAGGCGCGCCCGGGCCTTCATCATCCCCGCGAGGTACTCGGCCAGCCATCCACAGTCGAGATCCTTCTCCTCCACCAGGTCGGCCGCCCCGTGCTTCGCCATTGCGCGCGCGTTCGCATACTGGTGGTTCCGCGCGGCGAACGGGTACGGAACCAGCAGCGCCGGCAGCGCAAACAGCATCAGTTCGGCGCACGTGGCAGCGCCGGACCGGCACACCGCGAGATCCGCCTGACGATAGAGGGAGGCGATGTCGTGGGTGAAGGCATGGACCTCGTGCGCGGCGCCGATCGCCTCGTAGTCGGCGCGCACGCGGGCCTCGTCCGCCCGGCCGGTCAGATGCAGGAACCGCATCGCCTTGCGGTCGCGCCCGAGCATGTGA
Source organism: uncultured Verrucomicrobiota bacterium (assembly GCA_964423465.1). Taxonomy (GTDB): domain Bacteria; phylum Verrucomicrobiota; class Kiritimatiellia; order PWTM01; family PWTM01; genus VGWF01. The sequence continues at coordinate 3,894 of CAYRFK010000138.1, forward strand.
ACCGCCTCCGTCACGATCTCGTTGAGATGCCGGGCGCCGCGGCTTCCGCCGGTGACGAGGACGGTGAACAACCCGCCCGGTGATCGCTCGCCGGCCGGCGGGCGGCGGTCGATGATGTCGCGGCGGAGCGGCATGCCCGTGATGACAATCTCGCTTCGCGGCAGGTAAAACCGGGTCTCCTCAAACACGGCGGCGACCGCCGCGGCGCGACGTGACAGGAGGGCGACGGCACGGCCCGGGATCACGTTCGACTCATGCAGGACGACCGGCACGTCAAGGTGGAACGCCGCACGCGCCGGGCCGAACGAGGCGTAGCTTCCCATTGCCAGGAGCACGTCCGGACGATCCTTCGACATCGCGATCCGGCAGGTCCGCGACGCCCGCAGGAGGGACAGCGACGTGCGGATCGTCTTCCAGCCGGGAACGCCGGACGCGAAACCCTCCGCCGGAACCGTGAAGACCGGGCCGTCCCATCCGCGGACGGCAGAGGCCTCCACATCCTTCCCCGCCAGCCACAGCGTGACCTGGTGACCCCGGTCGCGCAGGACCGCGGCCGTGGCAAGGCCCGGGAAGATGTGCCCCCCCGTTCCGCCGCACGCCAGGTGAATCTTGAATCGTCCGCCAGCCATTTGCATGAATCGTGTCGCCGAAGGGCGGAGCATCGCCGAACCGGGGGCCGGAAATCAAGGTTGCGGAACATCCGGGACGGCGGACCTCACCCGGATCCTTCCTCTTCACGCTGCGCCAGCACCTCCCCGGCCAGGTAGAGGGACCCCGCGATGCAGACCCATCCGTCCACGCTCCGCGCCCACTCGATCGCCTCGCGAATCGCGGGTCCGACCGCATCCGCAGCCGTGGCGTCGATCCCCGCTGCCGCCGCCAGCCCCGCAAGTGCGGCCGGATCGGTCGCCCGCTCGCACGCAACCGGCACGGTCCAGCATCGACTGACCACCGGCGCCAGCGCGCGAAAGAACCCCTCGCGGTCCTTGTCGGCCAGCACCGCCGCCACGAGTCCGACGGGGTGGGATCCCCGGATCTCCTCCAGGGCCAAGGCCAGGGCGCGGGCACCGTGGGGGTTGTGGGCGCCGTCGAGCAGGACCGGCGGATCGCGTTGGAGAACGTGGAGGCGCGCCGGCCACGTGACACGTCCGAGACCGACGACGAAGGCCTCGTCGCCCGGGTCCGCGCCCGCGACACCGGCGAACGCCTCGACCGCCGCGACGGCCATCGCGGCATTGAAAGCCTGGTGGGCGCCCAACAGCGGAAGCGTGACAGGAGGCAGTTGGCGAGCCCCCGTGGCGATCGAAAGCCGCTGTCCGTCGAGTCCCTTCGCCCGGCGCCGGACCGACACCGCATCCGCCGCCCGGATCAGCGTCGCGCCGGCGGCCGCCGCAGCCTCCCCAATCACGCGCAGGGCCTCCGTATTCGAGGCCCCGCAGACGACGGGACGGCCGCGCTTGATGATGCCGGCCTTCTCCGCCGCAACCTCCGCCACGGTCCGCCCCAGATACTCACAGTGGTCGAGATCGATCTCGGTGATGACCGATACGGCGGGGACCACGACATTCGTTGCATCCCACCGACCGCCGAGGCCGGTCTCGATGACCGCGACCTGGACGCCGCTCCGACGGAAATGTTCAAACGCGACCGCGGTGCCCATCTCAAAGAACGTTGCCTCCCCCGCGCCGGCTCCTCCAACCGCGGCCGCAGCCTCCTCAACGACGTCGATGCAGGCGGCCAGGTCATGGTCGTCAATGGGCGCGCCCGCCACGCGGATCCGCTCGTGGAACCGGACGAGGTGGGGCGAGGTGTAGAGGCCGGTCCGGATTCCGGCGGCACGAAGGATCGACTCGATCATCGCACAAACCGAGCCCTTGCCGTTGGTCCCGGCGACATGGATGCAGGAGCAGACCCTCTCGGGATGTTCCAAGCGCCCCAGAATGGCCGCGATTCGATCCAGCCCGGGGCGGATTCCATGGGTGGTGCGGAGGTAGAGCCGCCGCAGGGCCGCGTCCAGTGAGGCGGAGGTGGTCACCGGCGTTCGCGCCGCTGTCAGGCGGAGGACGTCGCGGCGGGGACCCCCGACATATAGGAGAGGACCGTCACCAGCGTCGATTTCAACTCGCGCCGGTGCAGGACCATGTCCAGGAGCCCGTGCTTCAGAAGAAACTCGGACTTCTGGAACCCCGGCGGCAGATCCTGCTGCGTGGTCTCGCGGATCACGCGCGGCCCCGCGAAGCCGATCAGGGCGTTCGGTTCGGCCATGATGACATCGCCCAGCGTCGCATAGCTCGCCATCACGCCCGCCGTGGTCGGATTCGTCAGCACCGTGATGTACGGAAGCTTCGCCGCCGAATGCCGCGCAACGGCCGCGCTCGTCTTGGCCATCTGCATCAGGCTCAGCATGCCCTCATACATACGAGCGCCGCCGGAGGTGCAGACCACGATGACCGGCAGCTTCTCCGCAGTGCCGCGCTCGATGAGGCGCGTGATCTTCTCGCCCACGACCGAGCCCATGCTGGCGCCCAGGAATGAGAAATCCATCACGCCGAGCGCCACCGCGTACGGGCCGATCCGGGCGCTTCCACAGGTGACCGCGTCGTTCTCGCCGGTCTTCCGCATGTTCTGCTCGAGCTTCTCAGTATAAGGGGCCACCCCGGTGAACTGGAGGGGATCGGCACTGCGCAGGGTGGCATCCCACTCCTGGAAGGACTCCGGCTCCGCCAGCATCGCGATGCGTTCGTGCCGGCCGAGGGGAAAGTGGTGGTCGCACTTCACGCAGACGCCGAGGGCCTCGCTCAGTGCGTTCTTGTAGATCATCTCGCCGCAGGCCGGGCACTTGACCCACAGCCCGTCCGGGATGTCGCGTTTGCGAACCTTGACCGTCGCGTAGTTCGTCTTCTTTCCGAAAAGCGCCATATGCCGGAATCCTCCGTCGCGCCGCCCGCGGGCGCCCGCGTCAGCCCCGCGCGACCGTGATCACCGAAACCGATACCGCTCCGCCATCCTTCAGGGCCGCCGCGCATTCATTCGTGGTCGCCCCGGTGGTCATGACATCATCCACCAGCAGCACCCGGCGACCCTGCAACCCGCTCGGACTGCGCGCCTGAAAGGCGTCGCGGACGTTATCAGCCCTCCCGGGGACTGTCAAACGGGTCTGGCTCGGCGTCGGGCGAACCCGACGGGCGGTTGCGCGCGCCCGGCACCCCAGCCGCCGGGCCAGGGCGCGGGCCAGTTCGGCCGACTGGTTGAACCCGCGGTGGCGGCGCCGCGCGTGATGGAGCGGAACCCACGAAACGAGGTCGAACGCCAGGTCGGGGAAGTGCACGCGCACCGCCGCATCGAGCAAATCCGCGAGGTCCGGTACCACCCACAGATGATGGTTGTACTTGAGGTTGCGGATGGCGGATGCCACGGCGCCCTCGTAGCGGACCACCGACCGGGCGCGGTCGAACCCGGCGCGGCGCGCGGCGCACAGCGGACAGGTAAACGCATGATCGACGCGTCCGGCGACCGGATCGCCGCATCGGTCACAGAACGGCGGCTGGATGAACTGGAGGTCGCTCAGACAGTCCCAGCACAAATGCCGTCCCGCCTCGGCCACCTCCGCCCCGCACCCCGCGCAGACCCTCGGAAAAAGAAGATCCATCCAGGCCGTCATCATTCCGACATCTCCGGGCGCATTGTGGCCCGAAATGGAGCCGGGGGCGACGAGAAAAGAGCCCCTCACGAACGGGGCGGAAGGATGGATGGATGTGCGGGCACGATGCGATGGACGGAGAGCCCGGGCGTACCCGCGGTTCACCGTCCACCGCATCCGGCATCAGCGACGGGCGCGGCCGAAGGAGCGCGTACCGTGGAAGCGTCCCCCCTGCCCTCCGCCACCGTGGCCACCGCCGCCATGGCCGCCGCGCGAGCCGCCCTGGGAGCGTCCCTGGCCGCCGCGTCCGGTCTTGGGCGGGAGCCGCGCAGCCTCGCCGACCGCGTTACGGGCGATCTCCGAGTGGTACGGATGATTGGTGTCGACCGGAACAGCCCGACGAATCAGCCGGTCGATCGCGCGCAGGTCGTCCCGCTCCTCGGCGCTGCAGAAGGCGATCGCATCCCCGTCCGCCCCGGCCCGCGCCGTGCGGCCGATGCGGTGGATGTAGGTCTCGGGCTCGGCCGGCAGGTCGTAGTTGATGACGTGCGTGATGCCGTCCACGTCGATGCCGCGCGCGGCGATGTCCGTCGCAACCAGCACGCGGACGTTCCCGGCCTTGAATCCGCCCATGGCGCTCGTCCGTGCCGACTGGCTCTTGTTGCCGTGGATCGCGGCGGCTGTGATGCCCGCCTTGGCCAGTTTCTCGGCCACGCGGTTGGCCATGTGCTTCATCCGCGTGAACACGATGACGCGGTCGATCCGGGTGTCGCGCAGGAGATGCACGAGGAGGTCGTCCTTGCGTGCCTTGTCGACGAACATCACCTTCTGCTCGATGCGCTCGACGGCCGGAGCCTCGGGACGGATCGCCACGTGCACGGCGTCGCGCACGAGCGTCCGCGCCAGGTCAATGACCTCCGTGGCCAGCGTGGCCGAGAAGAACAGCGACTGGCGCCGGGCGGGCAGCACGGCGATGACCTTGCGGATGTCGCGGATGAACCCCATGTCCAGCATGCGGTCCGCCTCGTCGAGCACGAAGATCTCGACCGCGTCGAGTTTGGCGAAGCCCTGCTGCATGAGATCGAGCAGACGGCCCGGCGTGGCGATGGCGATGTCCACGCCGCGGCGGAGAGCCTGCACCTGCGGGTTCTGTCCGACGCCGCCGAAAATCACCGTATGCGTGATGCCGCGGAGATGCCGGCCATAGGTCTTGACGCTTTCGCCGATCTGCGCCGCCAGTTCGCGCGTCGGTGCCAGGATCAGCACGCGGGGACGCATCGGCGCGGGCGAACGGGGATTCGACGTCAGGTGCTGGAGAATCGGCAGCACGAAGGCGGCCGTCTTGCCGGTGCCCGTCTGCGCGCAGCCGAGAATGTCACGACCGGCCAGCAGATGCGGAATCGACTGGACCTGCACCGGAGTCGGCGTCGTGTAGCCTTCTTCGGCAACCGCACGGCGGATCGCCGGCAGAAGAAGGGAGAAGACATCGTCCGACGGGGCCGCGACCGCCGTAGCGGGGCGCGGGGACGCGGACGGCGCGGCATGCGCAGGCGATGCGGACATCGGACGGGCTGCCGACATGGTCATGGAGGCCCCGTAGACCGGGGTCGTGCCTGCAAATGCAGGCGATGGCACTGTACTCATTTCGTTCATGATTCGTTACTTCAGTCCGGCTACTATCGCTTTTCCGCCCGCCGGACGCGTGGAGAGAAAGAGGGCTGCGCGTTTCGTTGCGCTGAAGGCACACAGGCGGGATACCATCCTGCGAGACCAAGGCCAGACTTCAGACTTCAAAAAGACCGAAGTTGGGTGGAGGCTACCTCACGGACGGCCCAAAGTCAAACCTTCGACCGCTTCCGCCCGACAACGGCATTGACTTCGGCGGCGGATCGGCCAGTCTATGCGGCAGGAGTTTAGCCATGAACATTTGTTCGAGACTGGCCGTGGTACTTGCCGTGTCCGCCGCGGTCTCCTGCCCCGCGGCCAGTCCGGTGTCATCGGGAAGCCGTGATGCCCTTTTTGTGTCGGACGGCATCGAGGGATGGTCCCTGGGCATCGATGCCTCCATGATCTCGCGCGGCGCAAGCATTGCAGGCTTTCCGGATACTCTTGAGGCCGACACCTACGGCGCCTTCCTCGGCTGGCGCGGCGTCCGATGGCTCACGCTCTACACCGTGCTCGGCCAGGGCGACGCGCAACTCGGCATCGACGATTTGGGCGACGGATTCCTCTGGTCGCTCGGCCTGCAGGCCACGATCTGGCAGATGGACGTGATGGACCCCGAGTTTCTGTCCGGCCGCTGGTCGATCCGCCTGGGCGCGGAGTATTCCTCCGCCGACCTCTCCGGCGGAGAATGGACCGACGTGAGCGCATCGCTCCGCCTCCAGTACGAGATCTTCACCGATTCAATCCAGTCCACCGAACGCATGCCCTACAGCCTCGCCCTGTATGCCGGCCCGATGCTCTCCTCGCTCGACGGCGAGGTCACCGCCCATGGCGTGACCCAGGACTTCGAGGCGGACAAGGATGTGGGTGTGGTCGCTGGAATCGAACTGAGCATCTCCCACAACGTCCTTCTGGGCGTTGGCGTGGAGTACCTCGACGCCGACACATGGGTCGGCTCCCTGCGGTACAAGTTCTGATCCCGGCCCCGCGCCCTGGATACACCGCCGTCCCGACGGACTTCGCACGAGGACTGAATCCGCTCGAGATTCGATTTTTTGGTTGACTTGGGTTTGGGTCAGAACTGGCGTATGGTTACGCGTCTTCATTTGGAAAGGCGTTGCGTCCACCCCGAGCGTCCCATGAACCGGTTGCTGTCGAGATTCGAGCGCTCCGCATGGCTCGCGGCGCTTGGCCTGCTGTCGGCCCTGACGGAACCATCCCTCGCGCGGCCTCCGGCGACACTGGGCGGCCGTGCGGATTTCGCATGGACGAACCTGCCGGCGGGCCGGTTGCGCGACCGCATCGCCCGCCTGCCCGCCGATAAACGACTGAATACGGAGCGGCGGCTTCGCGAGTTCAGTTTCCCGGTGGAGGATCTTGGGTCACTCGATGTGGACGAGGGCGGCGCGATCTTCTACGTGGATCACTTCCCCCTCCCGGAAGCCGACGCGGGAACTTCCGCTGCGTCGGAACCCGTTGCCGCCGCCGCGGCCGTTCCGGTCTCCCCGTTTCCCGACGCCCTCAAGTTCCACAGCCGCCCGGGCGCCGCCAATGTGATCTTCCTTGATTTCGACGGCCATACGGTCTCCGGCACCGCGTGGAACACGACCGGCGGCGTCGGACGCGCCTCGATTCCAGCAACCGCCTTCAGTGCCGACGGGGATTTCGCCACGTTCAGCGACATCGAACAGGCCTCCATCAAGAGGATCTGGGAACGCGTTGCGGAGGACTACGCCCCGTTCAATATCGACGTCACGACCGAGGAGCCCGCCACATTCGGAACCCGCACCGCCCGTGCCCTGATCACACGAAACACCGACGCGAACGACCTTGCCAACCCCTCGTCCACCGCGGGCGGCGTCGCCTACGTCAACGTGTTCGCGTCGTCGACCTATGCGTACTACTCCCCGGCGTGGATCTATGCGAACAACCTTTCCTCGCGCGAGGACCACATCGCCGAGGCCGTGTCGCACGAAATCGGGCACAACCTCGGGCTCAGCCACGACGGCAAGACCGACGGCACCGAGTACTACGGAGGCCACGGCGAGGGCGAGACGTCGTGGGGGCCGATCATGGGCGTCGGGTACAACCGGAACGTCAGCCAGTGGTCGAAGGGCGAGTACACACTGGCCAATAATCTCGAGGACGACCTGGCCATCATCGCGGGCAAACTCGTGTACCGAACCGACGATGCGGGGGGGACGCCCGCAGCGGCGGCCCATCTGATGGTGTCCGCCGGTGGCGCCATTCTCGCGACGGACCCGGAAACCGATCCGGACAATGCCACCACCGCCAACAAGGGGATCATCGAGCGCAACACCGATGTGGACGTGTTCGCGCTGTCCGTCGACACCGGCCCTGCGATGCTCTCCGTCCTTCCCTGGCGGAGTCCTGCCGACGCCTATGGCGGAAATCTCGACATCCAACTGCGCCTGCTCGACGTCTCGGGCGTGGCCATCGCAATCGAGAACGCGGACGACCTGACCACCGCAACGCTGTCCACCAACCTGACGGCCGGACAGTACTTCGTGGAGGTGCGCGGGGTCGGCGCCGGGACTCCGACCCATGCGAGCCCATCGGGGTACACGGTGTACGGCTCGATCGGCCAGTATTTCATCACGGGGCTGGTCGTTCGCAGCAGCGCCATCACCGCACCCCGGGCGTCGCTGTCCGTCACGAATCTCACGCAATCGGGGCAGACGCAGCAGACGTTCAAGGTGATCTATACCGACAACGTCGCCGTCGACGTCTCGACCCTTGGCACCGGCGATGCGCGGGTCACCGGCCCCAATGGCTATGACCGCATCGCGATGCTCGCGTCCATCGATTCGGCCGTGGACGGCACGCCGCGGACGGCGACCTACGCCATCACACCGCCTGCGGCCGTCTGGACGTCCGGGGACGCGGGCGTGTACGAAGTGCGCATTCTTTCCAACCAGGTTGCGGACATCGAGGGTGCGTTCGCCGCCGCCGGGCGGATCGGCGCCTTCACGTGCAACGTTCCGCGCGTGACCTACGCCGCAACGATGACCGCGAATCCCAGCTGGAGCTTCGACACCGGCTGGGCCTTTGGCAAACCGACGGGCGTCGGTGGCGACCCCTCGTCTGGATACACGGGGACCAATGTGGTCGGCTATGTGCTGACCGGACAGTACAGCCGGAGCCTCGCGATCCGCTACGCGACGACCCCCACCTTCGACTGCGCGGACGCCACGGCCGTCACGGTGAAGTTTCGACGCTGGCTCGGTGTCCGCAGCGGCGACACCGCACGGCTGGAGGTCTCGAACAACGGCAGCACGTGGAGCAGCGTGTGGCTCGCATCGGGAACGATTCAGGACACTTCGTGGACGTCCGTCCAGTACGACATCTCCGGCGTCGCCACCGGCCAGGCCTCGGTGCGCCTGCGCTGGGGAATGGGCTCCAATACGGACCCGCTGTTGAGTTCGGGATGGAACATCGACGATGTCGAGGTCTATGCGAATAGCACTATTGCCGACGCCACCGCCCCCACGGCGCAGGTGTCGGCCCCGAACCTCGTCTCCGGCGGTTCGCCGACACATCAAATCACGGTTGCCTATGCCGATGACACCGCCGTCGCCATCGCCACCCTCGGGACCGGCGACCTCCTCGTCACCGGACCCGGAGGCTACACGAATGTTGCCGCGCTCACCGGCGTGGATGAGCAGACCGACGGCACGCCAAGGACGGCGTCCTACTCGATCGATGCGCCGGGAGGACTGTGGGATGCCTCCGACAACGGGCCCTACGACATCGTTTTGAACTACGGCGAAGTGAGCGACACCGCCGGCAACGAAGTCCCGGAGACCGCGCTCGGTTCGTTCGTCGTCAACATCCTCCCGCGCTGGGCGCTGTCCGTCACTAACAGCCCCCCCGAAGGCGGATCCGTGTCCCCGCCCGGCGGAGAGTTCGTGCAGGGCTCCTCCGTCGAACTCACGGCATCGCCCACGGCCTACTTCCGGTTCGCCGCATGGTCCGGCAGCGCGTCGGGTACCGGGAACCCCGTCGTGCTGACGATCGCATCGAACTCCGCCGTCGTCGCGCACTTCGCGGAGATTCTGACCACCAACCGCCCCACCCCGCTGGCGTGGCTGGCGTCGTTCGGCGTCACCGGCGATTTTGAAACCGCCGTCTTCCAGATCGGCGCCAACGGACGTCCGCTCTGGGAGTCCTACGTGGCCGGATGGGTGCCGACCAATCTCCTCAGCTTCATGGCATTGGACGCATCACTGCTGGAGAACGGCCGCGCGCGGCTCGCATGGCCGGCCGTTT
>CAYRFK010000139.1:0-13413 GCA_964423465.1 uncultured Verrucomicrobiota bacterium
TTCGTCGGCTGCCAGACCGTGCAGTACCACTCGCCGTCGGTATCGCGGAAGAACGAATTGTTCCCGCCGTTCTTCACCGCGACATAGCGGTCGCCGTAGGGACCGTAGATGCCGTTGGTCGAGGCGCACATCACGCAGTCGTAGGTCTGCGACCACTTGCCCTGGTCGTCCCAGTAGTGGTTGGAGAAGGCGCCGCCGAAGTAGTAGACGCCCTTGTGCTTGAAGAGCGTCGTGCCCTCGTTCGCGATCGCCTGGGCGTTGCGCGGATAGATGACGCGCGGCTCCTCCGCCAGGCCGGTGAGATCCGGCTTCATGCGGGCGATACGGCCGTGACCGGAGGTCAGATAGATCGTGCCGTCGTCATCCTCGAACAGGTGCGGATCGGGGTCGGTGGCAATCGGGCCGTCGACAATGTCCTTGTAGGACCCCAGCGGCGTGTCGGACGCTGCGATGCTGATGTGGAAGCCCTGTTTCAGCGGTCGTGGCGCCTTGTTGGGGAAGTACACCAGCACCCACTTCTTCAGCGACTTGATGTACTCGATCTCCGGCGCCCAGATGATCCGGTCCGCGTAGTTCGTGTCGCGCGGATGCGGCTGGCCGAAGTTGGTCGTGTTCGCCCACGTCGAGGCGGCAAAGGTCCAGGGCACCCCCACGTGCTCGAACGGTCCGCGGCGGCTGTCGGAGCGGAACAGGTCGATCCCGTCCTGCGTCCCGTGCAGCTTCGGGGTGCCGACGATGTAGTACTTGCCGTCGGGACCCCGGATGCCGCAGGCATCGCGGATGTGCGGGATGTCGAGCACCTTCTGGAACTTGCCGGACTTGGTGCCTGCATCGCGCAGCTCCTTCACGTAATACGGCTTCTCCTGCACGAAGGCGAAATCGAGCACGGGCTCGCGGCCTTCGGTGCAGGCGTAGTGGACGCCATACTGGCAGGGTGCGCCCATCTTCTTGTCTTTTCTGAAGATGTAGCTGAAGTAGCGCATCCACTTCGAGCCGTCGCTCCGGTTGTTCTGCCGGTTGATCTCGCCCTCGTTCCAGAGGTCGACCTTGCCGTCGTGTTTCGAGGCGCAGAAGGTGTTGTTGAAGGTCTGCTTCGTCGTGGTCATCCGGAAACGGAGCCAGACCTTCGCGGCCTTCGCATCGCGCATCGCCTGCTCGATGGCGCGGATCGAGGCCGCCGGCTGCCAGTCCGATCCCTCCGGATAGTCCATCTTCGACCAGCCGCCCCGATCCTGCTTCGTCGACGGATCCTTGAGCGTGAACGTCAGCTCCAACGGAAGCCGCGGCTCGGGCGGCGCGCCGGGGTCGAAGGGGGCCGCCCGCGCCGTGGCGGCGACCGTCATAAGAATGGCCAGCATTCGCACCCATCCGTTCATTCTGATTCTCCCGTCATTGACGGCCTGTCCCGATCCTTCGTCGTCATGTCGTCGCTCCCCGCATCACGGGTCCCGTGGCCCGAGATCGATCAGGCCCGCATCGATGTACTGGTTGCCGATCGTCTGGCTGCGCACGTGGACCGCGAGCACATTGCGGCCCTTGGCGAGCGGCAGGGATTCGACCGGCACAATGGTATACGACCCGGCGTTGTTGCGCTCGATCTCGCCGGCGACGGCCTGTCCGTTGAGCCACACGCGGGCCTTGTGATCGGCATGGATCACCAGCGCGGGCCGGACCGGCGCGGGGCCGTCGAAGGCGAACTCGCGCCGCAGCCACAGTTCCTTCCCGCGCCACGGCGTGCGGATGCGGGTCATGCCGCTGGCGTACTTGCTGCTCACCGCGCCGAAGCCGGCCGGCGCCCCGGACCAGCCGGCGTCGTCGAAGCCCGGTCCGGTCCACGCCGGCGGCGGCGCGTTCGTGGTGATGCGCCAGAGAACCGACGCACGTTCGGCCGTCGACGCGAGCACCCGCACAGGAGGCATCTCGCGATACAGCGGTGCGTGCAGTTCGCGGAGCCGCGCGGCGGGAATCTTCGCCACCTTGCGGTCGTAGGACAGCAGACCGTTCTTCTCGATCTCCACGTCGCTCGTCTGCGTGTAGACCGCCGCACAAAGCCCGCGCGCGATCAGCGGCTGCAAGCCGTCCATGAACCCCGCATAGGCCGCGGCCAGCTTCGCGGGGTCCGACGAATCCTTGTAGCCCCAGCTCTCGGCCTTCCACATGTGGCCGGACACCGCCAGCCCCTGGCCGCCGAACTCGCCGAGCACGGCGGCGCGGACCGGATCGAGCGCGGGCATCGCGGGACCGGGATAGCGATGCGCGTCGACCACGTCCCCCACGCCGTGGTCCATCCACCCGCTTGCGCTGTTCACGACGCGCGTCGGGTCCTTCGCCTTCGTCCACGCCGCCATCTCCTTCGTGCCGGCCTCGTCGAACTGCTCCCACATCTCGTTGAAGACGACCCACGACACGATGCACGGGAATCCGCGCAACTGCTCGACGATCGAGGCGGACTCCTCCTTGAAGATCGCCCGGCCCCCGGTCGTCTTGCGGCTGCCGGGAAACGGGAAGTCCTGCCAGACGAGCATCCCGATCTCGTCGCAGTGCCGGTAGTAGCGGTCGTTCTCGACCTTGAGGTGCTTGCGCAGCATGGTGAAGCCCGACTGCTTCAGGAACTCCAGCTCCCACCGCTGGGCGGCGTCGGAGGGCGGCGTCAGCAGGCTCTCCGGCCACCAGCCCTGGTCGAGCGGGCCATACTGGAATAGCGGACGGCCGTTCAGGTGCAGCCGTTGGATGCCGTGCGCGGCGGTCTTGACTTCGCAGGTCCGGATCGCGGTGTAGCTCCGGACCGTTTCGCCGCCCGGGAGAGTCACCTCGAGGTCGTACAACTGCGGCCGGTCCGGCGACCACGGCTTCGGCTGCACGGGCTTCAGGATCAGCGGCGCACCGGTTGCTCCGGAGGCCGTGGCGACAGGGCGGCCCCCATCGAGCATGCGCACCGAGACGGGCCCGTCGCCGCCGGTCGCGCGCACGGTCACCCGCGTGCCCGAAAGGTCCGGCAGACTCTCTGCGAGCACCTCCGTGACGTGCCGGTCGGGGACGGTCTCCAGCCAGACCGTCTGCCAGATGCCCGAGACGCGCGTGTACCAGCAACCCTCGGGCTTGAGGCTCTGCTTGCCGCGCGGCTGGTCGCCGCCGGTCGCGTCCAGCACGCGCACGACGATCTCCGACTCGGACCTGCCCGCCGTCGCGTCCGTGATATCGCACGCCCAGCGACGGTTCATACCGCGGTTGCCGCCGACCTCGACGCCGTTCACCCAGACCTTCGCATCCCAGTCCACGCCCTCGAAGCGCAGAACCCGCCGCTGCCCCGCGGGGATCGCGGGCGTCGCGACGGTGCGCGCATACCAGAGCGCCTCGTTCGTCTGCAGCGGGCGGCCCACGCCGGACAGCGACGACTCGATCGCGTACGGCACGAGAATCCTGCCGTCCCACACGGACGGCCGGGGCGCGTTCGAGGCCGTGACGGCGCAGGCCCACAGCCCGTTGAGGCAGGTCCACTCCGGGCGGACAAGCCGCGGCCTCGGATACTCCCTCCACGCATTCTCCGGCGTCACCTGCGCTCCCCATTCGGTCGAGATCGGAACGGGCGCCGGCTTCCATGGCGCGGCCCCGTTCGCAACCGACGGCACGGAGAGCAGGGCCTGCGCGATCACGACCCCGCACATCCGGACCGCCGCACACCATTTCTCCGTCCCGGCCGGGCGATCTCCCTTCATGACGCCTCCTTCACGCGCACGGCTTTCGCGACCCAGTCCGGATCCAGCGCCACGCCGAAGCCCGGGCCGGAGGGGCAGCGTACGCGGCCCGCCTCGCACCGGAGCGATGAGGCGTCACAGGCGACGCGCGCCCGTAAACTCCATGCAGTCGCCGGCGTTCGCCGTGAACGACGCGGATTCTCAAGGAATGCCCGTTGATTCATGGATGGACTCCGGCCCCGGCGGGCCGGAACGTCAGAATCGAGATCGATCGCGCGGGGAAGACATGGCCGCCCGACGCGGCAGCGCCGGTCAGAGGGCGGCTCCGCACGCAGTCGTCCGCCGGACGCGCAAGCGAGTTCGCGGCCTTCATCGACCCGGCCGAAAGCTCCACGCCGTCGCCGCGCGCGTACGTACCGCCGGCGACCGCCAGGCTTGCGCCGACGTCCAGCGTCGGGTGCCGGTTCACGACGGCGAGGACCAGCGAGCCGTCGTCGCGCACCGCGGCCGCGACGTCGAGGGCGGGCAGCGGCGAGCCGTCGAGCGGCGGGGATTCGCAGGAGGCGGCCACGCTCCGGCCGGTGCAGTGCTTCGCATAGAGTGCAAGCGGATGGAAGACCGTCTGCCGCACCGAGCCGTCCGGCCCGGCCAGGAGCGGCGCGATGACGTTGACGAGCTGCGCCCACGTCGCGAAGCCGATCGTCTCCGCGTGGCGCTGCATCGCGTTGAGCCAGCTCGCGACGGCCAGCGCGTCGGCCCACGTGTACGTCTGGTTGAGCCCCCAGAGATTCGTGCGGCTGGTCCCGCCCTGCCACAGGCCCCACTCGTCGATCGCCAGCCTCACTGGCCCCTGCCGCGGCGGGAAGCGGTACCAGTGCGAGAAGCCCTTCGGCTCGGCCGGGTAGCGCCCGAGGAAGGCGGTCCAGTCCGCCATCTGGCGGTCGAAGTTCGCCACGCTGCCGAGCAGGCCGGCGTCATCCTTCGCCCGCAGGTACCAGTGCGCCGAGATGTAGTCCGCCACCGGGTGCAGCGAGTCGAGCACCGTCGTATTCCAGTTCGTGCTGTTGCCGACGCCCGCAACGATCAGCTTGATCGAGGGATCCTGCAGTTTCATCAGCTTCGCGAACTGCCAGGCCTCTTTCGCGTACTGCTTCGGATCCTGCAGCCGGCCGCAGTCGGGCTCCGCCTCCTCCTCGTTGCCGAGGCCCCAGTACGTCACGCGGTGCGGCTCGGGCGAGCCGTTGCGCCGCCGCATCTCGGCGTAGTACGTCGTCCCGGTTCCGTTGCAGTACTCGACCCAGTTGGCGGCCTCCTCGGCGGAGCCGGTGCCCATGTTCACGCTGATGTACGGCTCGGCGCCGATCGCGCGGCAGTAACGGATGAACTCGTCGGTGCCGAAAAGATTGTCCACCTCGCCGCCCCAGATCAGGTTCGGACGGGCACGTCGCCCGGCCCGCGGCCCGACGCCGTCCTGCCAGTGGTAGATCTTCGTGAACGTGCCGCCGGGCCAGCGCAGGATCGGCGGATTCAGTTCGCGGACCTTCTCCAGCACGTCGCGCCGGAAGCCGTTCGTGTCCGAAAGCCCCGAGCCAGGCTCGAAGATCCCGCCGTCGATGCAACCGCCGAGAAACTCGATGAACTGCCCGTACAGCCCCGGCTCGATGCGCCCGAGGCCGCGGTCGACCTGCACGGTGATGGAGGCCGTGTCCGCACCGGACGCCGCCGCCGCGCCCCACGCCAGCAGCCCCGCCATCGTCCGGATTCCGATCGGTTTCATGATTCTCCATCCTCCTTGTTGAATCCGTTTTCCAAGGCTTGGACCGCCGATTGTCGGGGACTTCCAACCCTTGGAAGACCGGCAGCGGTCACGCCACCGCATGCGCCGCCGCGTGCAGCATGTCGTCCTCGTACTCCCGGGCGACGCGCGACTGGAAGGCCGCAACGGCGTCGGGGTCGCGCACGAACAGCCGGCGTCCGCACAGCGCCTCGAAGGCGAGGACCGTGCCGGCGCGGTTGAGGTCCACGAGATCAAGTTCCGCAATGGCCGGAAGGCGCGCGGTCAGCCCGACGTAGTAGTCGAAGAACTCCGCGGGGTTCGGCGCGGGCGACAGCAGCACGCCGACATCGACATCGCCGCCCTCGCGGACCCGGCCGTCCTTCGAGGAGCCGAACAGCACGGCCAGAACGACGCGCGGATCCGCCGCGAACACCCGGGCCATCGCCTCGACATCGAGATTCATGCCGCTCCACTCACTTCGTCGCGGAAGGCCTCAAGATCGCCCAGCCGGTTGCGGAGGATGTCTACGAGGATGGCCGCGTCCACACGCTCGTACCGGTGGACGACGAAGTTGCGGAACTGAATCATCATGCGGTAGCGCTCGGCCGAGGCCAGGATTCCCATCGTTTCGAGGCTCTGCAGAGCATCGAAGGACGTCGCCGCAGGGGGACGGCCTTCGATCGCGAGGATACGCTGCGCCACGTCCACCACGATCTCCACGCAGATCTGAAGCGATCGCTCGACGCCGTGCTTGAGGAAGTGATCCGTCTCCAACTGCTGCACGGTGACGGCCCCGAGGGTCCGGAGTCGCGCAAGCTCGTCGTCCAAGACCGAGAACTTCTTCAAGATGACGCCGTTGAAGCGCATATGCGCAGCCTACCACCCGCCTCTCCCTGCATCAATCTTCCGGCACTCCCCACTCATCGTTCAGCGTTCATCACTTCTTCATCACTCTCACCTCGCCGACGAGCCCCGGCACCTTGTCCTTCTGGCGGAAGAACCGCACGACGAGGCGGTCCTTGCCGGCGACCATCGCCGCGGGGATCGGGAGCGCGACCTCGCGCCAGGCGCCGTCCGGCGCCGCGGGGCCGATCGTGCCGAGCGTCGTTAGCGGCGGAAGCGCCGCCGCCTTCTGCGCTGCGGCGAACTGGTTGCCCTCGGTGCCGGCCTCGGTCTTCGCCCCGCCCGGGCCGGACGCCGCCTCGGCCTTCACGGCGGCGACGCGCACCTCCAGACCGCATGTCGCGGCGCGGCGCGCCTCGGGGTCCTTCGCATCCGGCGACCAGAGCCGCACGAGCAGCGTCTGCTCGCGGTCGGGCTCGACGGCCAGCGTCCAGCCGAAGCGGTCCATCCCCTTCTCGATCGTACGGAAGGTCTGCGACAGGCCCGCGACCGGCCGCTGGATCAGGTTCAGCTCGCTGTTGTAGCCGACCTGCGCCTCGATCCCGTGCTGCGCCTCCGTGCGGTCGGCACCGGCGGTGCGCGGCATGGACGCATCGGCCGCGAAACGGCCGGGCAGGTTGTTCGCGGCGGGCGGGGTGGCCATCTCGTGGAACACGATGTCCACCGTGCGCGGCGCCAGGTCCCGCCAGCGCGCGGCCTCGGCCGCGAAGGCGCGCAACTCCGCGGCGCGGGCGGGCTCGTCCTGGAGATCCCAGTAGACCGTGTAGGCATCGCGCACGGTCTGGTGCAGCGGCTGGAACTCAACCGGCTTGGCCTCGACATCGCGGCGGAAGATCGCCGGATCGCCCGTGAACCGCAGCGGCCGGCCGACAGGCCGGATCGCGGCGAGGGCACGGTCGGCCGGCTTCAACACCGAGGCCATCCGGCAGCCCTCGTCGGCCTTCGCGACGAGCAGCACGGGGCCGTAGAAGAGCGCGACGCGGTCCGGGTTGTCGCGGAAGCCCTCCCACCGCAGCGCCATCGGCAGGTTCACGGCGATGGTGTCGCCGTTCGACCATTCGCGGGCGATGTCGATGTAGCCCTCGGGCCCCGTCGCCGCCGCGACCGCCACGCCGTTGACCGCAACCGCGAAGCCGGCGCCGGCCCAGCCGGGCTTGCGGATGCTGATCGTGGCCCGCACCGGCTTCGCGCAGGCGACGGCGAGGGTCGTCGCGGCCTCCTCGGGGAACCGCGTCGTCTGCCGCACTCGCAGGCCGGCATCCTTCCAGTCGAGGTCCGACGCGATGAAGAGGTTGACGAAGAGCCGATCCGCGCCGCGGTGAAAATAGATGCTGTCGCCGTATTTCGCATGGTTCTCCATGCCCGAGGCGTGGCAACAGCCGAAGTTCGGTCCGCTTGGGCCGAAACCCTTGCGGCTTCCGCCCTGCATCGGATGGAAGTAGGTCACGGTGCCCGACTCGGGGCTCTGCGACGAAAGGATGTGGTTGATCTGCGCCCGTTCGAAGTAGTCGGCGACCGCGGCGCGTGGCGTCCATGCGAACATGTGCCGCGTGAGCTTGAGCATGTTGTGGGTGTTGCAGGTCTCGCAGTTGCCGTTGCTGAGCGCACGCGACAGGCGCGCCTTGGGCGTGAAGTGCTCCCGGTCGCTATTGCCACCGTTGGCGTAGGAGCGTTCGCGCACCACGACGTCCCAGAAGTTGCGGGCGGCATCGCGGTGGATGGACTCGCCGCACAGTTCGTGGACGCGTGCGAAGCCGGTGAACTTCGGCACCTGGGTGTTGGCGTGAAGGCCGTCGAGCACATCCTCGCCGCGGGCGAGCGGTTCCATCACACGCCGGTGGCAGAAGCGTTCCGCGAGCGCCAGGTGCTTCGAATCCTTCGTGATCGCGGCGAGGTTCGCGATCGCCTCGTTGATGCCGCCGTGCTCCTCGTCGAGCATCTTCTGGAACGCCTCGTCGCCGATCTGCGCCGAGTAGCCCTCCATCCACTTCGCGACGCCGAGCATCACATCCAGCGCCTGCCGGTTCCCGGCCATGGTGTGGGCGTCGAGGAGGCCCTGGTAGACCTTGTGCAGCGCGTACCACGGCACCGGAAGGCGGCCGAGGTCGGCCGGGCGCGGATCCAGCCCGGCCATGATGCGCACCCAGGCCTCGGGGAACGGCGCGATGAAACCCGTGCCCTTCTCCTTCTGTGCCTCGGCGATCGCAGCGACCACCGCATCGAGACGATCCTTGAACCGCGCGTCGCCCGTGCTGCGGTACATCTGCGCGCAGGCCGACAGGAAGTGGCCCTCGTAGTGACCCTGGAAGGCGTAGTCCTTGGCCTTCCATTCCCCGTAGGGTTGTGCCGCCGAAGGCAGCCCGTTGTTTACGCGCCACCAGTGCATCAACCGGTCGACCTCGACCCGCAGGATGTAGCCCTTGTCGCGCTCCTGGGCATCGCGGAACGGCCCGTCGAGGAGTTTCACGTCAGCCAGATCGAACGGACGCACGGCCGGCGGCGCGTTCGTGGCGAATGCGGGCGCGGCGGCAAGCAGAAGGACAAGAACAGCAAATCGCATGACAGCATCTCCCCGCCCGGCCCGCCGCGGCGTCTCCCTCGCGACGAGCCCGAAGCACCCCCCTTGTCGCCCGAACGCCGGCTCTTTATCAAGACTAAATAAAGGGCACGGAGGACCGCCCGAACGGCCGGCCCAGCGGTCCGGCCCTTCTACCCTCGATCCCATGGAAGCGGAAGGTACGGCCGGGCGGCTCGCCCGGCCGAACGGGAGACCGACGGGGAACATCTCCGCCGCACGCGTTGGTTCGGTCCTCGCCGGCTCAAACCCGGAGATGCGCCCGGGGCGGCGAGCGCATCGACTTCCCTCATCCCGGCCGGCTCAGACGGTTTCCGGGAGTTCGTACGGCTTGCGTCGTGCGCGATCGAGGAACGTGTTCGCTTCCGCGTCGTCGAACCGCTCCTTGACCGGATCCCACTTCAGCCGCTTGCCGGTCCAGCGAGCGATGTTGCAGAGGTGGCAGACGGTGGCCGAGCGGTGGCCGATCTCGACGTCGGCGATCGGCTTTGCGCGCGAGCGGATGCAGTCGAACCAGTTCTGCATGTGCCCGCCGCCGACCGCCGGCGAGGGCTCCTTCGGCGCGTCCTGCCCCGGTACGGGCGACGGCGGAGGGGTGGGATCCGCCACGCCGGACTTGCGCGCGCGGGCCAGCGCGCGCAGTTCGTCGATCCCCTTCTTCAACGGGCCGGCGACCAGGTCGGCCGGCTCGGAGCTGCAGCGGCCGCGGTCGATGCGGACCGTCCCCTTCTCGCCGATGAAGACGCCGCCGCCGCGCGGGCCGTCGCCGAGTTCGACCACCGTCCCGCTCGCGTAGCGGAACGAAACCATCGGCGCGCTGCAGATCTTGTTGCCGCGGTTGCCGGACTCGGGCTTGTCGTACGTTGGCGGTTCGAACTTCCCGTCGCCCACCCACACCTCGACCGGACCGCTCTCGTCCATGCCGAGCGCGCACTGGATCTGGTCGAAGCCGTGCGCGCCCCAGCCGGTCATCTCGCCGCCGGAATACGGACGGAACGAGAGCCAGCCCGGATTCGCGCGCGGCGCGTAGAGATCGGCGTGGTACGCGACCGGCTCGGTCGGGCCGCACCAGAGGTCCCAGTCGAGTTCCTCCGGCACCGGCTGCGCCGGCAGGGCGCAGTGCCACGGACTGGGATAGTTGAACGCGATGACCTTCTGCACGCGGCCGATGATGCCCTCGCGGACGAGCCGGCAGCCGACGAAGTTCTCCGCCTGAGACCGCTGCTGGCTGCCGCACTGAAAGACGCGGTTGTACTTGCGCACCGCCTCGACCATGCGCCGGCCCTCGAGGATGGTCAGCGTCATCGGCTTCTCGGCGTACACGTCCTTGCCGGCTTGGCAGGCGTGGATGCACGTCAGCGCACGCCAGTGCTCCGGCGTCGCGGTGATGACGGCGTCGACGTCCTTCCGTTCGAGGAGCTTCCGGTAGTCCTTGTAGACCTCCGCCTTGTACTTCTCCGCCGCCTTGCGGGCGCGCGGGAGGTTGACGTCCGCCAGCGCCACGATGCGCGCCTCGGGCGAGCGGCCGGCCGACGCCAGCAGCCCGCCGCCCTGCCGGCCCGGACCGATCACGGCGATGCCGATCCTCTCGTTCGCGCCGAAGGCTGTGGCAGGGACGAACATCGGCGCGGCCGCGATCGCCGCCCCTGTCGCAACGCTGCCCCGGACGAATTCCCTGCGGGTGACCTTGTGCGTCTTCATCGTCTTGCTCTCCCCTTCTGGTGCCCGCAAGCCTACCCGCCGCCCGCGCCGTGTCGAGATGTTCCTCCCGACCGCCCCATGGGGATGCAGGCATCGGGACCGCCGTGGCTCCCGCCCGGCAGGCGCGAGATCTGCACGGCTACTCGTGTTTCCACAGCATCCGGCCAGTGGCCGCATCGAGGCATAACACACGCTCGGTGCCGCTGAGTTGATCCGCGTTGAAGGGTTCGTTCTTGGCTTCGCCGGACTGTTTCACGTAGTCCATGACAAACACTTTCCCGCCCGCCACCGCCGGCCCGCTGTAACCGCCACCGATCGGCGTGCGCCACTTCACCGGCAGTCCGGACGGCGGAATCGTGGTGATGACGCCCGTCTCGGGCCAGACGCCATCCCGTTGCGGCCCCATAAACTGCGGCCAGTCATCTGCGCGCGCCGTCAACGCCAGCGCGACCATGGAGATCATCAGTATTCGTTTCATTTCATTCCTCATTCGATGCGGTAAATCCCTGGCCAGTCCGGCGCCAGCAGCCACGGGCCGGACATGAAATCCTTCGGCACGTCTTCACCCATCGGGAACTCGGCGATGGGGAAGACCTTCTCGTCGTACGCCATCGCCAGGTGCGCGTGCGGCGCCCAGGCCCAGTGCAGGTTGATGACCAGCGGCGGATGGGCCTTCGCGTACTCCAGCATCCGCAGGCAGTTGGTGACGCCGGTGGTCATGTAGGCGTCGGTGGAACATTGGGTGATCGCGCCGGCTTCGGCCCAGCGTTTCATGTCCTCGAACGGAGTGCCGTCGCCGATGGGCGAGCCGGGCCCTTCGGCCTGGATGCGCAGTTTCGCGCCGGTTTTCACCAGTTCGACGTATTTGGGAATCTGCGTCGCGTAAGGCACCGGGAGCAACGGACCTTCAATCCATGCGTAGCCGAGTTCGTCCATCATTTTGAGTATCTGTTTTGCTTCGTCCAGCGAGGTGGCCGCCGATTCCGCCGAGCCGGGATACGGATCCCACGCGAGGGTTTTGTCTTTGCCGACGGCCTGGCGCACCGCCTGCAGCGTCTCGAGGATCATCGGGAAGGATATGCTCTGTGGCGTTCCCATGTTGCCGGGGAAATGAAGTTTGGTGGCCTGCAGCCCGGCGCGTTCGAGGTAGCGCGCGACGTTGTCGGCGTATCTCTGCGGCGAGAAATCCGGCTGCTGCCCGCGCACGTCCCCATAGCGCGGAATCTTTGCCCTCTTCGTGCCGAGCAAAGCGTGCAGCGGCTTCTTCACCATCCGCGCGTGCAAATCCCAGCAGGCGATGTCCAAGGTAGCGATCTGCGCCTTGGGCACGTTGTTCGCTGTCATCAAGTTGTGAAGTTGGTCATGCGCCAGCAGGTTGACGCCCTTCACGGCCTCGGCGGCGGCGGCGAGGTCTTTGGCCACCGGCCTCGAGTAACCGACCGCGCCATTGGTGGCGGTGAGTTTCAGAATCGGGTTGCGTTTCTTCGGTAGCGACGGAATCTCCACCAGTTCCCACGATTTGAGCCGCACTTCCTCCTCGGCGGCTTCCAGCTTTGGCACGAGCATGCCGACCGTGCCGGCACCGGCGCATTTCACGAAGTCTCTTCGAGTCAGCATTGCGGTTGCGTCTTCCCTTTGTATCACGGCTCGGCGAGATAATACGGAGTCTTGTCGCGGGCGCCGTCAATCGTGAAGGCGCCGCCCGAGATGGGCAATGCCTTGTCGGTGCGCCGTCCGTCGTGGTCAAGCAACACCAGGCGCGACTTGCCGGGAATCATGAGGGTCGCCTTGACGGGCTCAAGCAACACCGGGGCGTTGCCCTTCGCGAGCAGGCGGTCACCGGCATCGTTGAACTGCATCCCGGTATTGCGGGCGCGGGCGATGGCGACGATGATCAATGATTTGGATGAGGCGATGGTTTCGTTTCGGCCGGGAGCGGTCACATAGATGGCGGCGAATCTGCTCTGGGGCTTGATCGTGATGCCGGTGAGCGCGCAGGTCTGGCCGTTGGCGAAACCCACGACGGCTTTCGTGGCGTCGGTGTCCATCGTGAAGAAACCTTCCCGGCCTTCGTGCCAGCGCAACTGACCGGTGGCGGAGACGAGGTAGCCGTCCTTCTCGAACGGGCGCAGATCGAACGCGGGCGTCGCCTGGTAGCTTGGCGTGAACGCGACCACGCTGCGCGCGACGGCCAGCGCGCGGGCCGGGACTTGGGTGCTGTCGAGTTCCTTGTCGTCGTGGCCCTGCTGGACCTTGTCATCGAAACCGATCTTGCCCGCGAACAGCGACGGCACGTGGACGTTGCGGACGGCCAGCGGCGCCGATTCCTTCACGTCGCCACGCAAGACCTGCCGGGCCACGGCCGGGAAGACGCCGAGAATCTGCGGCGCCATCACATCCCAGGTGTTGCCGCCGAGCGCGCGGCTGAACCCGCCGCTGTCGCCGTTCTGGAAGAGGTAACTGGCGTCCCAGCCTTGCAGGCCGAAGCCGTACGCGCCGATGATGGCAGGGCCTTCGACGCCCCACTCGTTCGGGAAACAGTGGATCCATTCGGACAGCATGAACGGCCGGTCGGCGACTTGTTGCAGGCCCGAACTGAACGATCCGCTGCCGGCGCGCGCGAGCATCGAGGCGTTGTTGACGGCGCCCTTGTCGCCCTTCTTGCCGCCGCCGAAGTAGTTGTGGCGGTCAATGATACCGACCTCGTAATCGGTGTGGAGGTTGGCGAAATGACTGAACGCGCGCCCGGCCTGCCAGTTCGA
>CAYRFK010000140.1:0-3593 GCA_964423465.1 uncultured Verrucomicrobiota bacterium
CATCTAAATGATGGCCGTCAGGGCCGGGGCTTGCGGATGGCGGACTTGGGGCGGGGTTGGGAAGCGGCGCGGGTTTGCTGGATGATCCGATCGGCGTAGGCGTCCACCAAGCGGAGGAACCGTCGATAGCCGACGATGGCGGTCTGGAGGTCGGGCACCCGATCCCGGGGGACGTAGCGGACGACGTTGCGTCCCTTTTCCCAAGTCTGGTGATTGTAGTACGGCCCCGAGGGGCCTTCCCGCATGCGGCAGAGCGTGCCCCGTTCCATGCGCTGGATGCCGGCGATCTCCTTCAGAAGTTGCTCTGGTGTTTTCATGACGGAAGGGTATATATATCTATACATGAACGCAACCCCCGCCACGCCGTGCCCGAACGCCGGATCCAGCAGCCTGGTCGAACACTTTGGATCCATGCCGGATCCACGGGTCAACCGCACCCGCTTTCACGAACTGACCGACATCCTCGTCATCGCCATCTGCACCCTTCTGTGTGGCGGCGAGAGCTTCAACGATATGGAGGACTTCGGGTACGCCAAGGAGGAGTGGCTGCGGACCTTCCTGAAGTTGCCCCACGGCATCCCCAGTCATGACACGTTCAACCGGGTCTTCTCCGCCCTCGACCCGCACCAGTTCCTGGAGTGCTTCCTCCGGTGGACGGAAAGCCTGCGGCGGGTGGTCGACGAGGAGATCGTCGCCATGGATGGCAAGGCCCTCCGACGCGCCGGAGAGAACGGAAAGATCCCGTACATCGTCAGCGCCTGGGCCGTCCGCAATGGTCTGGTGTTAGGCCAGTTGCGGGTCCCGGAGAAAACCAACGAGATCACGGCCGTCCCGGAACTGCTCCGGGCTCTCGAACTGGCCGGCTGCATCGTGACCGTCGACGCCATGGGCTGCCAACGCCAGATCGCCCGCGAAATCGTCGAAGCCGACGCCGACTACGTTCTGGCGCTGAAGGGAAATCAGGAAACCGTCCACGAGGAAGTCCGCACGTTCCTCGTGGACGCACTCCTCCATGCCCCAATGACCCTCGGCTTCCATGAAACGGTCGAAAAGGACCACGGTCGCATCGAAACCCGGCGGTACTGGCAGAGCGACCGGCTCGATTGGTTCGCCGACCTCTCCCGATGGGAGGGCCTTCGCAGCGTCGGCATGGTCGAATCCGTGCGCGACATCAAGGGCCAGTCCCAGTCGGAACGCCGCTACTTCCTCTCCAGCCTCCCCTTGGACACCCCTCGCTTCGCCCGCGCAGCCCGCGGCCACTGGGGCGTCGAAAACCAGCTCCACTGGGTCCTCGACGTCCAGTTCGGCGAAGACCAGTCCCGTGCCCGTACCGGCTTCGCCGCTGAAAACCTCGCCACCCTCCGCCGCCTCGCCCTCAACCTCCTCAAACGTGAAACCACCAAGAAGCGCGGAATCAAGGGCAAACAAAAGAATGCCGGCTGGAACCACGCTTACCTCCTCCGACTCCTCGGCGTCACCCCAGATCTCAACCAGAAGATTTAGATGCGTTCGCCCTGCTTCTCCAGATTTTCCATGTTCCCCCGGGCCGAGGACTTCCAGGTCAGCAGCCTCACGTTGATGGCCAGCAGGGTCTGGGCGATCTCGTCCTGCAGGCGACGGCTGGTCGCCCGGCGCTGGTCCTCATGCTCCGACAGAAGCCTCCGTGCCCGATGCCGCACCCGGCCCTGGAGGCGGGCGGATTCTCGCAACAGCCGGGTGAGGTTCTTCCGGCTCTTCGCGAGGGCAGCCTCCACCGTCCGACGCTTGCCGACGACATTCTTCAGCCGCAGGCTCGACGCCAAGGACGCCACGGTGCGCCGGCTCAGGGACCGGGTCAGACGGCGAACGCGAAGCTCACCCTTCCGGGCGGCGGCATGCGTCGCCTCGATGGGTACGATGCTTTCGGCAAAGAACGCCTTGGCCCGGCCCACCACGCGGACCCCGGCCGGCGCCCGCGCGCGCAACCGCGCCATCATGGCCCGTTCGTGAACCACGGCCACGTCGAGGGTATCCAAGCCGATCGCCGCCGCCCTGCGGCCAAGCCGGAGCGCCGGATCCAAGTTTGCCCCCCGACTCGGCGAAAGGTGCCTTTCCAGCGCCTTTTCATAGGCACGGCTCCATCCGGCAGCATCATGATCGGCTTTCACTTCGCTCACCACCTGGGTTCTTGTATCCCGGCGATACGGCTTTCAGCGCCGGAAGAGTATACGGATGCCCGAGAGCCGGCAGTGGGGTATAACCCTACCTCGCAACCGCTATTGGAGGGGCGAGCTACGCGAGCCCGAACCTTGCGCCATGCACAATCCGGCCCGGCCGTGATTGGCTGGACAGACCCGCCCGTTCCCGTACACACTGGCCGCATGTACCAATCACTGGTCACGCTCGACATGGAAGGCGTCCTGACGCCGGAGATCTGGATCGCCGTTGCGGAAGCGACGGGCATCCCGGAACTCCGCCGCACGACGCGGGACGAACCGGACTACGACACGCTCATGCGGTACCGGCTGGCGATCCTGGACCGTCATGAACTCGGCTTGTCCAAGATCCAGCAGATCATCAGCGGCCTCACCCCGCTCGACGGCGCCCTGGACTTCCTCAACGAGCTTCGCGCCCTCGTTCCGGTCATCATCCTGTCCGACACCTTCGAGCAGTTCGCCACCCCCTTCGTGAGGCAGCTGGGCTGGCCCACCCTGTTCTGCAACCGGCTGATCGTGGAGAATGACCGCATCACCGGGTACCGGCTGCGGGTGGAGAGCCAGAAGTTGAGGACCGTCAAGGCCCTTCAGGATCTCAACTACCGCGTGGTGTCCGTCGGCGACTCCTTCAACGACACCGGGATGCTGCTCACGGCCCAGCGCGGGTTCTTCTTCCGCGCCCCGCCCAACGTCCGCGCACAGTTCCCTCATCTCGAGACGACGGAGACCTATCCGGAGCTGATGCGGATGATCCGCCAAGACATGGCCGACGCCGCGCGAAACCAACCGCAGCCCGACGCTATGGCGGACTCGGTGCCCACGTCCGTGTAAGCGGTTGAGCCACCCTGCCCGCCCGAGTCGGATGCATCTCGTCCTTGACCCTATGCGCTCATGCGCATAGGGTGTCCTCATGAACTTGACGCAGGCATCGGCTCGGGCGGACATCATGAAAGCGCTGGGGCATCCCGTGAGGGTGCTCATCGTGGACGCGCTCACGCAGGGCGAGCGGTGCGTCTGCGAGTTGAACCGGCTGGCCGACGTCGACCAGTCGGGAATCTCGCGACATCTGGCCACGCTCAAGCGCGCGGGGATCGTGTCGGACCGGCGCGACGGCATGAAGGTGTTCTACCGGTTGGAAACACCGTGCATCCTGAAGGCCTTCGATTGCGCCGTCGAAGTCGTCCGGTCCCACATGCGCCGCGGCATCCAACTGCAGAAGGCCGTCTGACGTGAACCGCGAACTGAAAGTCCTCCTCTGGCTGGTTGCCATTTTCCTCGGCCTCTACTTTCTGCGGCTCGTCTGGCTTGACCTCCATATTTTTCTTCTCCTACTTCGCATTATCCAGGCTCTGCTTGATGCAGAGGAAGCTGCCCACGAAAAAGATGAGGTAGACTGCC
>CAYRFK010000140.1:3603-12894 GCA_964423465.1 uncultured Verrucomicrobiota bacterium
ATTTTCCTCGGCCTCTACTTTCTGCCTGTGGAGACCGTGCGTTTCCAAGGCGCCGTGCTGGAGGCGCTGAAGTTGGCGAAATGGTACGCGCGCGAGCACGTGCTGCTGTGTCTGGTTCCCGCATTCTTCATCGCGGGCGCCATCGGGGTCTTCGTCAGCCAGAACGCTGTGATGAAGTACTTCGGCCCGAAAGCCTCGAAGTGGCTCTCCTACACCGTCGCCTCGGTCTCGGGCACCGTTCTCGCGGTCTGTTCGTGCACGGTCCTTCCGCTCTTCGGCAGCATCTACTACCGCGGCGCGGGGCTCGGCCCGGCGATCGCCTTCCTCTATTCCGGCCCCGCGATCAACGTGCTGGCGATCGTGCTGACGGCGCGGATCCTCGGCTGGCAGCTCGGCGTCGCGCGCGCCATCGGCGCGGTCGTGTTCAGCGTGGTCATCGGCCTGCTCATGCACCTGCTATTCCTCAAGGAGGAGCGGGAGAAGGCCGCGCAGGCGCAGGAGGTGCACATGGCGGACGAGGACGGCGCATCGCGACCGCTCTGGCAGACCGCCCTCTTCCTGTTCTCCATGGTCGGCGTCCTTATCTTCGCGAACTGGGCCCGACCGCAGGCGGACTCCGGTATCTGGGCCGTCGTCTTCCGCGCCAAGTGGATCGTGACCGCCGCGTTCGGAATCCTCTTGGGCGTCAGCCTGGTGCGGTTCTTCCGCATCCGGGCATGGATCGTCGCGCTGGCGACGCTCCCTGCCGCGATCCTGGCGGTGCTTCTGCCCGGCCATCCTGTCGTCGCGTTCACGGCCGGCGCGGCCGGTCTCGCCGCCGTGACGTTCCGCGGCGGCGCCGAGATGACGGAATGGCGCGGCCAGACCTGGGGCTTCGCGAAGCAGATCCTTCCTCTCCTCTTCGGCGGCGTGCTGGCGGCCGGCCTCTTCCTGGGTAGCCCTGAGGGCAAGGACGCCGGTCTGGTCCCCAACGCGTGGATTCAGGCCCTGGTCGGCGACACGCCACATGCCCTGCTTTCGATCCTTGGACAGCCGGAGGGGACGCGCATCCAATGGTTGGAAACAGTCTGGCCGGTGTGGACCAACTTCTTTGCCGCGTTCACCGGGGCATTGATGTACTTCGCCACATTGACCGAGGTGCCGATCCTTCGCGGCCTGCTCGACAGCGGCATGGGCCAGGGCCCCGCCCTCTCCCTTCTCCTCGCCGGCCCCGCCCTGTCGCTGCCCAGCATGCTGGTCATCAATTCGATCCTTGGCCCGCGCAAGACCCTCACGTTCATCGGTCTGGTCGTCGTGCTCTCGGCGGCGACGGGGATGGTGTTCGGGTGGATGGTTGGAAGAGTGGAATAGTGGAAGACGAGTCTAACGTTTCCTACACCGCCGAAAGCGACGAATGAATCCGAGATCCCAGCACGCCTTCCGCCCAGCTTTCCAGTGTTCCAGCATTCCAGTACCGCATCATTCCAACCACGGAGTCTCCCGCCCATGAAGCTCATCCAGATCCTCGGAACCGGTTGTCCGAAGTGCAAGATGCTCGCCGCGAACGTCGAGGCTGCCGTGAAAGCCTCGGGCATCGAAGCGAAGGTCGAGAAGGTTGAGAAGATCGTCGACATCATGAAGTTCGGCGTGATGATGACGCCGGCTTTGGTCGTGGACGGCCAGGTGAAGAGCGTCGGCAAGGTGCTCAGCGCCGCCGACATCGGCCCCCTGCTGGCCTGAGGAAGCTCTCCCCGCAGCAGATCCAGAAGGCCTGCAAGATCGGGGAATGCGCGCCGAAGTAAGAGAAGGGTTCCGAGTTTCGGGTTCCGGGTTGGGTGGCACGGGAAAGGGTTCCATGGAGAGAATCGTTAAGGTTTTCAAGAGCATCCTGCTGGCCTTCGTCTGGATCACCGTGGGGTTCGCGCTGGGCAAGGAGGCGACGCTCCGCGGCGTGCGGTCCGCGTCGCCGCAGCCGGCGGCGGGCGAGGCGGCCGGGGGCCGGCCCGACCGGGTCGAGGTCTACTATCTCCACGCGACGTTCCGGTGCGTCACGTGCAACACGATCGAGAAGATGACGCGCGGCGTCCTCGATTCGAAGTTCGGGGCGGAACTCACCGACGGCCGAATCCAGTGGCGCGAGGCGGACTTCCAGCAGGATGAAGCGCTGGCGAAGCGCTTCGAGGTCGTGTCAAGCTGCGTCGTCGTCGCCGGCATCCGGGACGGAAGGGAGACCGGCTATCAGCGGCTGGACGATGTATGGACGCTGCTGAACGATCCGCCGGCCTTCGAGAAGTACGTCGGCGATGCGATTCGCAAGGTTCTGCCCGGCCCGCCACCGGAGGGGAACCGGTCATGACCTGGCTGGCCATCGGATCGGCGTTCTGGCTGGGGATCCTGACGGCGATCAGCCCCTGCCCCATGGCCACGAACATCGCTGCGATCTCCTTCATCGGCCGGCAGGTCGGAAGCCGCCGCAAGGTGATCCAGTCGGGCATTTTGTACGCCTTCGGGCGGACGCTGGCCTACGTTGCGCTCGGCTTTGCGGTGACCGCCGGGGCGCTGGCCACGGCCGACGCGTCGCGGTTCCTGCAGAAGTATATGAACGAGATCCTCGGCCCCGTGCTGATCCTGCTCGGCATGGTGCTACTCGGCTGGATTGGATCGGGGCTGTCGCTCACCCTCGCCGGCGCGGGCGTGCAGCAGCGCGCCTCGCGCGGCGGGGCCCGCTGGTCGGTTCTGCTCGGTGTGCTCTTTGCCCTTTCGTTCTGCCCGGTCTCGGCCGGACTCTTCTTCGGAGCCCTGATCCCGCTCTCCATCCGCGAGAGTTCACGCCTGCTCCTGCCCCTGATCTACGGCGTCGGCACGGCGCTGCCCGTGCTTGTCTTCGCATTCCTCATCGCCTTCTCCACCGAGTACGTCGGCAAGCTCTTCGACCGCCTCACGCAGGTGGAGAAGTGGGTGCGCGCAGCCGCCGGCGTGCTGTTCATCCTCGCGGGCGTGTACTACAGCGTCACCCATGTTTACGGTTTGAGTTTCACTCCATAGCACGAGATTCCTCTGTCAGGCGTACTTCGAGCCCGCAACGACATGACCACCCTGCGCACCTCGGAGAGGATCTCGGCCGGATGCGGCGCCGCTGGCATCGCCTGCCCTCTGTGCGAATCCGCGGGGCCTTTTGAACCCGTCTACGACACCTTTCGACTTCCTCATGGCGACCGAGGTCGTCGAACACTTCTCGCATCCGTCCGCGGACTGGCGGTGCATGCAGGAGTTCCTGAGGCCGGGCGGCGTGCTGACGGTCATGTCCGATTTCTGGACATCCCGGGACGCATTCCCCACTTTGTCGTCCTTGTCTTCCCATGGGCGCACTGGCAGTGTCCCCACCATGACCACGCTGTTTGAGGCCGGTCCCGACAGGCGCGTGCCCGTACCGCCCGGAACACGATTTCTTATCAGGTCGTACGTGGCCGTGCTTTTCGCGTTGATGCAATTCCCTATCGCCGGTGGCCTTCTGGCGGCCGCTTCAGCATCCGTCCAGGCCGCTGAATTGGAATGGAAACCCAACATCCTGCTCATCGTCTCCGACGACCATGGCTACGCCGACACCGGCTTCCAGGGCGCGAAGGATTGCCCCACTCTGGAACGGTTGAGGCATGGGACAAGGAACTCGTGCCTCCGGCGTTTCGCGGCGCGGCGGGCCGCAAGAGAGTCGTACCGACCAATCCGCACTGAGGGCGCATAACCGTGATGGACTGCCTATCCCGTGTGGCTTCCGCCAAGCGCCTGTTCTTGTGTCTGTCAATGCTGAACGTGGTTCCAGCCTTCGGACTCGCAGAAGATCCGGTCAAACCGGCACCGGCAGGCCTTGCGTGTTTCGGTTTCCCCCCGAAGGGATGGGAGACGATCTTCAATTGCATGATCTACAAGTTAAAATGGGAGGAGCTGGAGCCGACGCCAGGCCAGTATGAGCCCGGATTCCGGAGGATCGACGAGACCTTCAGGAAGGCAACGGAACTGGGACTCTCGATCCGTCTCGTCGTCGTATGCGGCGAGAACTCCCCTGCATGGCTGAAGGCGGAGGTCGGCACGGTCACGGTGCATGACACCGCAGGCGTCGCCTATAATCCGTCCGCAGCGGGCGGTCGGACGTGTGCGCGATGGTGGACGACCGGATTCGGTGAAGCCTACGCTCGAATGCAGCGATCGCTGGCGGCCCGTTACGACTCGCATCCCGCCCTTGCGGTGGTCGACATGACGCGGTGCATGTCGTACTGGCCCGAGCCCTTCATGCGACAGTTGAAGGAGCCGCAGAACCGGCGCAATCTCCGCGAGGCGGGCTTCTCCGTGGCTCTCGATAAGGTCGCCCAAGGGGAGGCGCTCACGACGCACGCCCAATACTGGAAGAGGACGCGTTCGGGCATCGCCTTGAATCCGTATCAAGAGCTTGCCGACTCCGGAGACTCTTGGAAGCCCAACATGGAGTACACGGCAGCGTTCATTCAGGAGGCGGTGAAAGTCCTTGGTGCGAGACTGAATCTCCAGAATGATAGTTTTGTCTCCGAACGATCCCAACTCGGCCCGGACTATTGGAAGATGTTTGACCTGATCAGGAACTCGGGGGCGAGTTTCGGGCTTCAACCCCGCGGGACGACCAAGGAATCGATCGGCGATCTTCGGAAGCTGATCGAGGCGGCCATCGGGCAAGGCGCCGGGTATCTCGAGCTGGTGAGGATCTACGAGCAATCCCCTATTTCGAAGGCCGAGTTCGCCCTGTACGACAAACAGCTTGAAGCCAACGCAAGCAGGGTGGCACGAGGAGTAATGCGAGCGCCCTAGGAGTGAGATCCAGCAGATGGTCGGCCGACTCGCGGGCCTTGCGCGGGCCCTGTACCAAGCCGTCGCCGATTGGCCCTGGCTGCTGGAGGGGCGAGCTATGCGAGCCCGAACCCTGCGCCACGGTGGCATCCTCCCCGTGGCCTCGCGGTAGCTCGGCCCTCCAGCATCAGGGATCGTCGCGTCGCCGTGGCATCCTCCCCGCGGCCTCGCAAAGCTCGGCCCTCGCTCAAGGCGAACGCGGGTGCGGGACGGCGAGGGTGACGGGCTTCTTGTCGCGGACGAGGTGCGAGACCAATTCAAATCCGTTCGTCGTCCGGCGGTATTCAAAGGCGCCGTCGCCCCACGGATCGCGGCTGCGCGAGGCGGCGGCGGGGCCCTTCTGCATGACGTCCAAGGCGGTCCGCATCATCCGCTCCCGTGCGCCGGCGGAGTCGATCACGGCCCGCGCGTGGCCGGCGAACGGGAAGTACATCGCGGCGATCACATTCCGATTCGTCACCTCGCCTGCGATCGCCTGCGCCCACGCGACGGCATCCACGACCTTGGGGCCGTCGCGAGATGCGGTGGCGGCGAGGATGTCGGAAGCCTCCATCAACTGCTCCACCAGCCGGGTCGAGTTTGTGCCAACCCCTTCCATCACGGTCCGTGCGTCCTTCTCGCCAAGGACGCGGACAAGTTCGTTGGTCATCAGGCTCAGGCGGATCGGCTCGACGCGCTTCTCCTGCAGGAACACGAGCGCGGCCTGCCCGTCCTTGAGCAGGATGGCGCGTCCGCGCTGCATGTCGGCCGAGACGAGTTCGATGCCGCGCCGGCGCTGACCGAGGGCGATCCAGAAGCTCTCGCCGCCGGCCTCCTCCAGCCCGATGGAGAATCCCGAAGTCCCGCCCTCGACCATGGCGCTCATGCGGAGGTTCGCGGCGAAGTTCGCGGTGGCGTCGGAGGTCTTCTGTCCGTGTTCGACATCAACCAACCGGCGGATGAACCAGTCGATTCCGAACGCCTTCTCGGCCTCCATGGCGTGGTGGAAGTCCACGCAGGGCGGGATCGCATCGAGGCGCGCCTGGAGGCCGGCGAGGAGGTCCGGCGGGAGAGCGGCGAGGTTGGTGCTCAGCGCGTCGAGCGAGCGGTGGCGCATGGCGGCCTCGATCAGGCCGGACACGAGCGGCCAGCCGTCGCCGGCGTGTGACGCGGATCGAAGTGCGTCCTCGTGCCATGCGACGAACGCGGCGGGGTCGTTATTCCGCACCCGCTCGCCCTCCCATGCGGCGGCGCCGGCCAGCGTATTGAGCGGCTGCAGGTGAGGCAGCATCGCCTGGAAGGTCATCGTCTGCTTTTCCATGCTGACGCCCCAGGAGCACTGCGGCATGCGCGCCGCCGTCCGGTAGAGTTCCAGCGCAGGGGCCAGCTTCTCGCTCAACGCGGCAGGATCGGCCGGCGAGGCCTGTCCCTGCATGAGCTTTTCCTCGTCCTTCGACAACTCCGGCATCGCGGCGAAGGCACGGCGGTAGATGTCCGCCGCGTTCGTGGTCACAGCCACGGAAACCGGTTCCTGCGCCCGGACCGCGACCGTGAGTACGATCGCGCCCAGGATGAGGCCTGTACGATTCCCCGGCGTCTTCATGCCGTCAGCGTGGAAGAACCGGGACGGAAGCGCAAGGCGGAAGAAGGTGGTTTCAGCGCGGGCGGGGCGGACGAACCGCGGGCATGCCTCCCGAGGGCGCGTCCGGGTAGAGCACCGCATCGAGGTTGCGCCTCCAGTTGCGGGCGTGGGCGCGATCGGCGAGTTCGCAGACCGCGGCCTGCATGTAGGGCATCATCGGGAGTTCGGCGGGCTCGAGTCCGGTGGCGAGGGTCCGACGACTCCACTCCATGCCTGCATCGTTGTCGGGGAACCGCAGGGCTCCGGGTTGTCCGCGCGGCCCGCCCGCCACGACCCGCTCAACGTAGGCCCGATCGGGATTGAGCCGCACGAACTTCGCGCCGGCGCGGCGGAAGCCTTCGACCTGGGCAAGGATGTGCGGATGATCCGGCGCGACTTGAACGTGGTCGCGCTCGTTGGCGTAGACGATCACGGCAAGGTTGGTGCAGTTGCGGACGGCGGCGGGGATGCTCTTCTCCGCATCGCGCCAGCGCCAGCACTCGACCGACTCCTCCACGGTCGGGATGTGCGGCGGGGGCCTCGCGCCGAACAGCTTCCGGGCATGGGCCTCGTGCAGGAGTCGCGGCGTGTACCAGACCTTCATGCCGCCGCCGAGGTCGAAGGTGAAGGCGTTGATCGAGAAGTCGGGCGGGTCGGCGAAACGCCCGTCGCCGTTCACATCGAAGAACAGCGAGCCCCGGAGATTCTCTCCCTCGCCCCTCCACCGCCGCCCGGGGCCGGGCTGCAGGTCCGGCGCCCAGGCGAGCTTCGAGAGATCGAGCGCGCCGGTCGCCGGGTCGTAGGCGGGGTTGAGCCGGTCGTCGCGACCGCCGAGTTCCACGTTCACCGCGCCTTCGCCGTAGGGCGACTCCATCGATGCGTAGAAGGCGAGGTCGGGGAACTCCGCGCCGTGGACGGCCATCGCGAGGCCGCAGGCGTTGCCGCCGTGGCTGGAGCCCTCGATGCCGACGAGGTTGGTCAGCACGGTCGCGCCGCGCACGAGATCGCCGATCCGCCGCCCCTGCGTATCCACGAGGCGTCCGGAGGCGAAGCGGATCACGTCCGCCAGCGCGCGGATGCAGGCGGAGCCACGGTGGTCGTAGGTCCCTCCGCTGGTCCACTCGCCGCGTCCGCCGCCCGGGAAGGCAAAGCGAACTTGGACAAAGCCGCAGCCGGCGTGATCCGGTCGTCCTTCCGCGGCGCCGCGATCGGCGCCGCCGGGCACGAAGATCGCCACCGGGGCGCCGTCCTTGTAGCGGGGCGTCTGCGGCGGCACGACGCCGACCGCGAGGCCGCGACCGCCGGCGGACGAGGACGGAATGAACGTGCGGACCCATGGCGCGGCCATCCCCTCCCCGCCCGCACCGCCCGGGAAACGTCCCTCCCCGCGCTCCGGGGGGCGCTGGGCGCCGGCGGCGATGAGCGGAACGCTGGCGAGCGCGAGGGCGTTCCGGAAAGGGATGCGGAGAGGGTGGAGGCGGGTGCGTGCCGGACGCATACCCCGGGCGGGGGGAGCCAGCGGCGTTCTCATGTCCGGAGGATCGGACAGGCCGGCGCGAAACTCAAGCCGGGAGCCGACGACGCCATTGCCGCCCCGTGGAGCGACCTGCTATAGATGGACACGTTCGCATGAAGACCTGCACCCTGGGACTGCTCGTGGCGGCGGCGATCGCTCTTCCGGCGTCCGCCCGAATCTGGACCAGTTCCACGGGCCAGACCGTCGACGCCGAATTCGTCGGCATGCAGGGCACGACGGTGACGCTGCAGACGCCCGACGGCCGTCAACTCGGCATCGCGATCGGCTCGCTGAGCTCCGCCGACCAGGACTTCCTTCTCGCCCAGCCGCGTGCGGCGCACCCTGCGAAAAATGCGGTACGCGTGCCGGCGGACATCCTCGCCGAGATCGCCAAGGCGGGCGCGACGACGCCCGCATGGTGGGACAAGGTGCAGATGCGGACGCCCTCGACCCTCGATCTGACCGGCACGTACCGCCCGAAGGCGTGGGAGCCGCAGAAGGCGTACGGCGCCTACTTCTGGTCGATCATCAATCCAAACCCCGGCCGATGGCGGGAGGGAATCAAGCTTCACACGCAGGCGATGGATGCCCGGCAGAAGGACAAGGAAGCCCTCCTGCAATGCATGAGCAGCCTGGCCGATGCGTATCTCCGCTATGAGAAGGACCACGCCCGCGCCGCCCACTGGTGGACCCGCGCGATTCAGATGGGATGGTCCCCGCCACCGGAACCCGCCGCCGGGCTGGCCGAGTGCTTCTTTCGACTCGGAAGCGCCACCATGGCGGCCGAGACGCTGCGCAAGAACGGAAGCATCTGCGGCGCGGCAGTAAAGCTGCTTGCCGAAATGGGCGACACGGACGCCGCGGTCCGCATGGCCGAACTGATGGCGCAATCGATGCCCGAGGCCGGCAACGTGTATGCGGGGAACGTCTGCCGGCTGGCCGGCGATCTTCCGCGCGCCGTGGGCTACTATGAGAAGGCCCTCGCGGTGAAGTCCGGCGGCCGCCGGATGGCGCAATACCAGCAGCGCGCCCGGGACGCGATCCAAGCCATCGAACTCTACGACAAACTCGACGTGTCACGCGTAAGGGATGGCACCCACCAGGGCTCCTGCGCCGGCTACCGCGGACCGGTCGAGGTGTCGGTGAAGGTCGCGGCCGGCCGGATCGTCGAGGCGCGCGTCACGCGGCACCGGGAGGACGAGTACTTCTTTCATCTCACCGTGCCCGATCTTCCCGAGCGCATCGTGAAGGCCGGCACGGTCAAGGGCGTCGACACGATCACCGGCGCAACGGTGACCGGCGAGGCCATTCTCAACGCCGC
>CAYRFK010000141.1:0-12799 GCA_964423465.1 uncultured Verrucomicrobiota bacterium
CATCGCGCGGCCCCGGTCGAGCGACTCCAGCGGCCCGTCCGCCGGCAACGCGCCGAGCACATACTCGCTCGACGCTTCCACCATCGCCCGACGCGCCAGGTCGGCGGCATCGTTCCCCGCAACGTGCGGGATATATTGCCCCGCCCGCAACAGGCCCTGCTGCAGGGCGCGCATTCGCTCCGGCGCAAGCAGGTCGCGCGGCTGCCATCCGTTCACGCGGCAGAGTGCGGCGGCCATGCCCACGGCCTGCGCGGTGTGCGCTCCGGTCGCCATGACGCGGGTCGACCCGAACGCCACGTGGCTGACGCTGATGATGCGGCCGGCGAGGAACAGGTTGCCGATGTCGCGGCTGTAGAGGCAGCGGTAAGGGATCGGGTAGACGCCCTTGCTGTGCCATTGCACGCAGGGCGGGTCCGGGCTGTAGACGCCCGCGGCGGGATGCAGGTCGATCGCCCATCCGCCGAACGCAACGGCGTCCGCGTGAGGGCGCTGCCCGACGACATCCTGCTGCGTCAGCATTGCATCGCCTTCGAAGCGGCGGCTCTCGCGCTTGCCGGGGATCGCGCCGACCCATTCGAGGGTCATCGTGTCGGCCTCCGGGAAGAGCCCGGAGTTCTTGATGTGGTTCCAGACGCCGTAGACGACGGACCACAGCTCCCACTTGATCGACTCGGTCTCGTGCACCGTGTCGCGCTGTCCGCCGTACTCGAGCCACCAGAACGCGCAGCCGGTGTCGCCCGCGCGGATGCTCCGGTGCCGCGGGATCGCCGCGATGTCGCGCAGCGCGAACGCGGGCGGCACGAACTTCACGGGGCGGCCCGTATCCTTGCTGTAGAAGTAGATCGTGTGGCCGAGCACCTCGCGCGACGGCTCCGGCGGCGCGAAGCCCTCGCCGAACTCGGCGCGTCCCTCGGCGCCGATCCGGTAGGCGGCGCCGGCGAGGTGGCCGAGGATGCCGTCGCCCGACGCGTCGCAGAACAGCGGCGCCTTCACCTCGTAGAGCGTCTCGTTCTGCGGACAGAACGCGCGCACCGAGGCGATCGTCGTCGCATCCGACTTCTCCGCGGCGAAGACCGCGGTGTTCAGCAGCAGCGTGACGTTGGACTCCGCCGCGACCCGCTCCAGCAGCAGTGCGTCGAGCAGATGCGGGTTGCCCTCGGGGTTGCGCCAAGTGTTCTCGACGAGGATCTCGTCGATCACGCCCCCCTCGCGAGCCCACCGGTTGTTGTTCCCCTGGTGCGAGGTCGCGCCGAGGGCCCACAGGCGGACCTCGCTTGACGCGTTGCCGCCGAGCACCGGGCGGTCCTGGATCAGCACGACGCGGATCCCCGCACGCGCCGCCGTGATCGCGCCGCACGTGCCCGCGAGGCCGCCGCCGACCACGACCAGGTCCGCCTGCAGGTTCCGCACCACCGGCATCCGCGCCGGCACGACGTCTTCCCGGATCATGATGCGCCTCCCTTCACGGCCCGGCCGGCGCGCCGCACGCCCGCCGCGATCGCGCCGCCGATGCCCAGCAGGGCCGCCGCGAAGACCGCCAGGAGAAAGCGCTGCCCCGCATTCACCGCCGCCAGCACCGCCATCATCGCGCCACAACCGGCGGTGCACCAGGCCAGCATGCGCGCCGGCAGCGTCGAGGCGCGTATCGCCTCGCGGCGGCTCTCCTCCTCCACCCGCTGCGCCACGCGCCGCCAGCCCTCGTCGACGCCCCGCGACCGGAGCTCAATGACCAGCAGCACGAGGAACGGCACCAGAATGCCGCCGATCATCTCGGCGTAGCGGGCGTGGGCCTGCGCCCAGGCGGCCAGCGCGTGCATCGCCGGGATGTCCGCAAGCCATCCGCCCTTCGACAGCCCGAACCGGAGCGTTCCGCCCACCGCGAAGCTGATGAGGGCCGTCGGGGCGACGCAGGTCCGTCCGACGCGCGGCGAGAAGAGGCCCCAGAGCGTCGGCAGCACAAGCGGGCCGACCAGCAGGCTCGTCACGCTGATGACCACCTTCTCCGCCCCGCCGAGGTGCGGCACGGCGATCGCAAGGCCGGTCACGCCGACGCCGAGCAGCACGGTGAAGAGGCGGCCGGCGGCCACCAGGCGCGACTCGCTCGCGCGGGGCGCGATCAGGGCGCGGTAGACGTCGTGCGTCAGCACCCCGGCGAACACGTTGAGCTCGCCGCACACGCTGCTCGCCGTCGCCGAGAACATCGCCGCGAGCATCATGCCCACCATGCCCGCCGGAAGGACCGACCGGCACGCGAGGATGTAGGCCTGCTCCGGGTTCGCCGCCGGATCGATGACGCGGTAGACCATCGCCGGCAGCATCCAGAAGAGCGGCGTGACCAGGTAGAGGCCGCCGAAGAGATACGCCGACTTCCGCGCGTCGCGCGCGTCAGGCACGCAGATAAACCTCTGTGCGAAGGCCCATTCCGCGCCGACCTTGAAGAAGTGGATCGCGACCCAGCCCGCCAGGAACCATCCCGTGAACTCGCCCGCGACCGGCAGGAAGAAGCCCGCCGGCGCGGCGTCGACGAACACCCCGGCGCCCCCCGCCTTCGCCAGCACCAGCGGAACAACGAAGACCACCGAGAGGCACAGCACGATGAACTGCAACACGTCCACCATCAGCACCGCCCATAGCCCGCCCGACACCGTATAGGCGATGATGATCGCGCCGCAGATTGCGACGGACCAGACCGGCGCCAGCGTGCCCGTGGCAGGATCGCGCAGCGGATGGCCCTCGCCCAGCGGCACGAGCGCGCTGAGCATCACGCCCAGCGCGTACATCATCACCGCCATGCCGAACACGCGCCCGGCCATGTTGAGCCAGATGTAGAACTGCACCGCGGCGCGGCCGAAGCGAAGCTCGATGAACTCCGCCGGCGTCGCCACCCCGAGCCGCTTCCAGTGCGCCGCGACGAACCGCCCCACCAGCAGCGCGCTCAGGCCGTAGCACATGCAGATGCTGACGGCGACGAGCCCGCTCTTGAACGCGATGCCGCCCCACACGACAAAGGTCCCGGCGGAGAACATCGTCATGTAGCCCGACACGCCGGAGAGCCACCACGGCGACTCGCCGCCCGCCCGGAACAGGTCGGACGAACTGCGGATGATCCGGCTCGTCACGAACCCGATCGCCAGGATCCCCGCCCCGTATGCAAACAGAACCAGCCAGTCCAGCGTCGTCATGCCTATTCCGCCCGCTCGAACCGGATCGATTCCAGGCTCGTCGACTCCGCGCCCTCGACCAGCGACACGGTCACCGTGTGGCGGCCGGGCTTCTTGAACGTGAGCAGGCCGTAAGGCTGCGCGTGGTAGATGGCGGACGCCGCCTGCTGGTTCTGCAGTGCGACACCCTCGCCGGTCGCGACCCGCCACACGGGACGGCCCTCGCCCTTGGTCACGAGATCGACCCGGTAGTCGCCGGCCTCACAGACGTCCAGCGCCCAGACCGCCTTCCCCTCCGGCGTCCACTTGCCGGCCTGGGTGCTGTGCTTCCACTCGCCGAACTTCTCCATCCACCGGTTCTCCTTCTTCTCCGCGCCGCTGACCTCGGCGAACTCGACCGGCAGCGTGACCGCGACGTTCGGATGCAGGCCCGGCGTCCCGTCGGCTTTCGGCGCGCCCTTGAGCCTCACCTCGACGACCGACGCCGGGTGGTCCGGCGCCGCGGCGGGAAGCTGGAACTCGATCCATGTGCCGCGCGCGGCCCACGTCACCGGTGCGCCGCCGGCGATCTTCGCCTCCGCGATCTCCGTCTGGAGGCCCGGCAGCAGGAGCCGGCCGTCGGCGGGCCAGTCGAACACGACGAGTTGGAGCCTGTCGCCCTTCGTCGTGACGTCGCCCCACGGCATCGCGCGGCCCCACGGGGACGGCCCGGCCGCGTACACGGCCTGCGGATAGCGCCTGATCCACTCGCCCGCCTTCTCGAGGTACTTCGCCGCCTGCGACGGGATGCGCCCCTTGCCGTCGGGACCGACGTTGAGCAGGTAGGTGCCGCCGCGCGCGACGGTGGCGACGAGCCGGTGCAGGATCTCGCGCGCGTCCTTCCAGTTCTGGTCGTACCACGCGTAGGACCACGAGTCATTCGTCGTGTCGCACGTCTCCCACAGGCCCTCGATGTTGCGCGGCGGGACCTCCATGTCGCCCTTGCTCGCGTAGTCGCCGAGGTCGTGGCCGATGCGGCTGCACAGCAGCGCGCCGGGCTGGGTCTTGCGGACCAGTTCCGCGAGTTCCATGACGTATTCCTTGGGAATCTTGCCGGGCGTGTCGAACCAGATGTAGTTCAGCGGGCCGTACTGCGTGCAGATCTCCTTCACCTGCGGGTAGCACTTCTCGCGGAAGTAGCGCTCGAACGTGGCGGGGGTTCCGTCGGGGTTTGTCGCCGGACCCCCGCTCCCGCCGGGCGCGGTCCAGTCCTGGTTGTGCGAGTAGTAGAATCCGAACCCGAGCCCGGCCTCGCGGCAGGCGGCGGCAAGCTCCTTCATCGGGTCGCGGCGGAACGGCGTCGCGTCGACGATGTTGAACGGATGCGCCGACTTGAACATCGCGAAGCCCTCGTGGTGCTTCGACGTGATGATGATCCACTTCATGCCGGCGGCCTTCGCGATGCGCGCCATCTCGCGGGCGTCGAACTCGGACGGGTTGAACTGCGAGGCGAGCGCCATGTACTCCGCGTCGGGGATCTTCATCTGGCGCTTGATCCACTCGCCGATGCCGTAGAAGGTCGTGTCCTTCCATTGCCCGCCGAGGTGCGAGTAGAGCCCCCAGTGCATAAACATCCCGTAGTTCCCGTCGCGGAACAGCGCCACACGGTCCGAGGCCTCCGCCCCCCCCTTCGCGCGCGCCTCCCCCCACATCTTGTCCATCGACTCCTCGGCACCGGATGCGGTGCGAACCAGCGCGGCGGCCATCAACGCGGCGAAACAGGTCTTCGGATTCATCGGCGCACCTCGGGTTGGTTGCTTTCCCGGCTGACTTCGCTTCGCTCGTCCTTGCATATATTGTAGCCGAACAGCCGCAGTTTGGCTGTCAACAAGGCATCCAGGCGCGGCAGGTCGGCGGGATAGACCGAGATCAGGCGCTTTCCCTCCTGCTGGTAGAGAGTCTGCTTCTTGAACATACTCATCTTGTACTGCGGCGTGTCGAGGCCCCAATACTCAATGTACACATCGAGTTCAGGCAGGTAGAAGTCGGGGCGGATCTGGAACTCGCCGATGATCCGGAACTTGGCGTCGTAGCGGTAGGTGATACCGCGGGCGGTGAGCCACTCGGCGATTCGCCGTTCACCCTCGGATTGCACCACTGTGCCGTCGCGCGCCTCGATGGTCTTGTTGAGTTCCACCTGAATCTCGAAGTTGCGGCGCTCGAGGAAGACCTCGTCGAAACACCGGTCGCAAAAGACGCGCTGAAACGCCTGATCGGAGCGCGCGAACTCATCCGCCGTTACCGTGGCGCTGCATCGCTGGCACCGGTGCACCGCGTCCGCCGCGGCGATGCGCAGGGCCTCCTCAATGAACGTCACCGCGGTCTGTGAGTCGCGACGGATGTAGTCCTTCTCGGCCGGATTCACGGCCATGTCGCGCAGATCGGGAAGACAGTCCTTGGAAGCCGTACCGTAGGCCTTCAGCGCCTTGATCGCATACTGCCGCGTCTGCGCGTGTGGATCTCGCCGCGCCACGGGCGCCAGCGCGGCCACGGCGGCGGCGCGGTCCACCCCCATCCAGGCGAGTTTGCCCAACGCCGACGCCGACAGCCGCCGCGCGTTGGCCGACGACGACCGCAGCAACACCAGCAATTCACCGAATCCGGCGGTGTTGCCCTCGCGCCCGATGGCCACGGCGCGGTCGGAAAGCTGCTTCTCCAGTTGCCGATCCATCGGGTTCTTCATGTTCTCCCTTCGACAGCGAGCGAAGCGAAGAAAGCCGCCTGTCGCCCCTTCCATGGATTCAAAGCTCCCTCCTGCTGCGGCGGCCCAAGTAGCCATGGCCGTAGGCGGCTTCGACGCCTGCGGCGGGGTCGACCTGGAGGATGCCGTCGCCGTGGAGCGGCGGCGCGGCGGACTGCAGGCGGATCCGGCCTTCGAGGTCGAACGAGTTGGTGGATGTCTCGACCACCTGCAGCCTCTCCACATCGCCCGCGCCGGAGGTCACGACGACGGTGCCGGTCTCCGCCCGGCCATAGTCGAAGTTCAGCGGCGCGCGCAGCCGCACCACGGCCGCATCGCCATCGCGCCGCACGTCGATCCTCGTTTCGGCGAAAGCGAGGTGGGCAAGGCTGACATTGTAGGCGGCGTTGAACTGCACCCAGCCCTCGGTCCATCCGATGTCGCCCTTCTCGGGGTGGTACGGGAAGTGGCCGTCCTTGCAGCTCCCGTCGATCACGAACCGCGCCTCGGCAAGCCGGCCGATGCCGCCGACGTGGAACTTGAACCAGCCGAACTCGACGCCCTCCAACTCGCGCGGGGCGTCGTAGGAGAAGTGGCGTCCGACCGGGTTCCGGCCGAACATCGCGTCGAAATGCGACCAGACCAGCTCGTGCAGCCGCGTTTTCTCCGGACCGTCGGGAAGCACCTCGCACGCGGCGAGGAGCGCGGCGGGCAGGCCGATGACGTTGCCCGGCTCGTTCCACATCGTCGGCTTCTCGCCCATCGGCGTCCATTTCGCGCCATCGTCGAGCTTCCGGAAGTCCCAGAGGTTGTCCGATCGGCGGATCGCCACCGCCGCCCAGTCGGCAATCTTCTTCGCCAGCCCCGGCGGCGACTGGTCGGGATGCCTCCGAAGGAAGTGCGCCAGTCCCGTCATCGTCAGGAACTCGCTCATCCGCTGGCCCTTGGTCGTCAGAGGATCGTTCCAGTCGAGGTTCTCCACGATCCACGCCGCCTGCCGGCGCGCGGCCTCGAAGAAGCGGGGCGCGTCCTCCCGGCGGTTCTCGTACCGCGCGACATCAAACATCAGCAGGTTCG
The DNA here is from genome assembly GCA_964423465.1 of uncultured Verrucomicrobiota bacterium. Lineage (GTDB taxonomy): Bacteria > Verrucomicrobiota > Kiritimatiellia > PWTM01 > PWTM01 > VGWF01. The sequence goes on from CAYRFK010000141.1 coordinate 6,958, forward strand.
GCTCGATGGAGAAGCCCGGCGGATAGCAGCCCTTGGTGGTGCCGACCCTGGTCTTGAGCGCGAAGAGATCGTGCTCCGGGCTCTCGTCGTAGGGATACTTCCGGTCGCACGCCTTCTCGCCCCACGTCCGAAACGCGTATTCGAGCACGGTGTCGTAGGACTGCCGCGGCATCCACGGCTCCAGCACCGGCCATGCGTAGAGGAAATAGGCGAGCTGCGCCTTGAGATGCTCGTGGGTCAGGCTCTGCGAGACGATCACGTCCGCACCCCAGTGGATCATCTTCACGATGTCCGGCGCTTCGTCGCGGTAGGGCTCCAGCTTCCCCCACAGGCCCGGCTTGGACGGCTTCTCATAGCGGATCTGCCGCGGCATGCGCTCGTAGGCGGAGGGATTGGAAAGGTACTGCGGCACCAGCGTGTGGAGCTCCCATCCGAAGTGGTGGTCGTCGCGCCAGCCGAACGAGCCCTGGCAGACAGCGCGGTCGTTGCCGACGTGGTGGCGGCTGTCGGCCATGAAGTCCACCGCGCGCTGGTACGTCACGCGCTCCAGCCACCACGGCCCGACACGGAACGGCACGGAGACGATCCCGCCAGCCTCGACGACATACTCGCGGTCGTCCGCCGGGTCGAAGGCCGTGAAGTCGCCCTTCCCGCCACGCACGACGCCCTCCGCGAGCGGCGCGCCGCCCTTCGCATCGCGCACGACGAAGCGCGTTCCATCCGCCAGCGTCGGCGCGGTGAACCGCTTCGGCTTGCCGAGATTGAAGCCGCTCTGATTGAGGTACAGCGGCGGGATGGCTGCCTGTGCGGCGGACCCGGCCTTCCGCGCGCCTCCGGGCAGCGGCGGCAGGTCGCCCGCGCCGGCGGGCCAGACCACAATCTCTTTCACGCGCGCCGAGCCCTGGTGGCTGGCCTCGACCCACATCCGGAGCGCATCGGTGACGACCGCCACGGTGTCGTCGAAGGGAAGCGCCAGGGCGCACGCGGTGTTGTTTGCGACCGTGGCGGACGGGATGTCGCGCCACGCGGCGCCGTCGCGGAACTGGATCTTGAACGCCGCCACAGGATCGCGCTCGCCCCAGCCGGTGAAGAGGTGCACGCCGGAGAGCTTCTGCGTCGCGCCAAGGTTGATCTCCAGCCACGCCGGCGCATCGGACTTCTCGCTGACCCAGCGCGAATCGTCCGACACCACGCCGTCCACCGCCTTCGCCGCCACATACTTCGCCATCGCCGAACTCGCCCGCGCCCCGACGGCCTTCAGGGGCTGCGGCGCCGCGGCAGCGCCCAGAGCCAGCGAGCACACCGCAACGGCGGAGAGATGGATCAGTTTCACGGCTCTTGTTCCTTCCGTTCCCATGTCCCGAAATCATACCGGACAACGCGCGCGCCGTCGCGCACGACGAGCGGGCCGCCGGGCATGCGGGTCATCCATGGATTCTCCAGCGCGGGCCACGCCGCGTAGTCGACGGGCGAGTCGTTGATCCGGTCGGTGCCGTCGAACTCGCAGACAAGTCGGTTGCCGGCGCGGTCGGTGTACGCCCCCGCCGCCTTCGCCCCGGCGGTGAACGCGATGCGGGAGCGCGCAAGGACGGCCGTGCGAAAGGCGTCGAGCTGGGCGGCGGGCGCGGCGCCGGGAAACTCCGACGGATGCGCCGTCTCGATCGCCACCGCCGTACGCAGCGCGGGGATGCGGAACTCCGAATCGCCCGGCGCGGGCGTCCCGGTCGGGGCGCGGATCCCGCCCGCCGGATCCCAAGCGAACGGCTGCGATGCCGCGATCGCGATCAGGACGCTGCCGTAGTGCAGGAAGATGCGGCCGTCGGCCGCGGCATCGTTGACTACGGCCCGCGCGCCGCCGGGGATGAAGCCGAGGACGTACGGGTTGCGAAAGTCCGCCGGGATGTCGAAGACGAAGAGCAGCGCGTCGCGGTGCTGCACCTCCTGCTCGTACTTCGTGACGCCGTGGGTGTGGAGGCCGCGGGGCGCATTGGTCGCCGCCGCGTTGTCGTCCGCCGCCGGGTTCGTGATCCACAACTGGCTGACGCGCTCCGGGTCGGGATCGCGCCACATGACGCCGCAGGGGTAGCCCTGACCCTGGAAGCCCGGTCCGCCGGCCTTCGGCGAGCGGCTGAAGAGCGCGTAGTCGCGGTTCACGAAATGGTACAGCGCCCACTTCGTGACGAGCGCGCGGTGGACGTAGGGCCTCGTGCGGTCGGCCGCCGCCGCGAGGACGGGCGCCGGCAGATCGTGGCGGCCGACCAGGGCCCGGAGCGCGGTCTGCTCCGTCACGTCGCGCGGCGCGAGCCCGCCGAACGCGGTCCACGCCACCGCCGCCACGCCGCGCGGCTGCTGCCGTTCGGCGTCGGGATAGGAGCGCGGCGAGAAGGTCGCGAGGTGGCCGTCGAGCCACGCCGGAGCGAGCTGGATCAGAGCGTATTCGTAGGCGAGACGGGCGGGCTTCCGGACCGACTCATCGCGGGCGCATTCGGCGAGGGTGAGAAGCGGCAGGACGTTCTCGGATCCGTAGGGCCGCGACGCGTATTCGCCCGGCCCCTGCGCGACAGTGTCGGCGATGATGCGGCGGACGTACTTCTCGCCGGACGGATCGTCCTTCGCGAAGACGCTCCCGCCGGCGTGCTTCGCCTCGTACGCTGGATCGGGACGGAACGCATCCGCACCCCACGTCTGCGTCGCAAGGTAACGCGTCACCGCGGCCATGATCTTGTGGTTGCTGGTGGAGAGGCGCGGATAGAAGACCGCGCCGGTGTAGATCCGCCGGAAGCGCTCCTTCAGCTCCGCATCCATGTGGCGCTCGCAGCGGATGTAGCAGTCGATGCCCGGCCACGCGACAAACCCGCTGTTCCCGCCGTGCAGCCAGCGGTTCTCTCGGTTGCCCGGGGTGAGCAGGTCCAGCCCGCGGTGCGCCAGCGCGCGCCCCTCCGCAACGTGCCCGGCCTCGAAGAGCGCCATCGCGCGATAGAACCGGTTCGGCCCGCCGGGCCGGTTGGTGGTCGCCCGCCAGCCGGCCCATACTGCATCAAGCGCGGCCGCCCGGCGCGTCGCAAACCCGTCCGCCGCGCCTCCCGGACCGGCCGGCGCCTCCGCGGACTGCACGGCTCCCGCCGGGGCGAGGACCACCAGCGCAAGGACGCCGGCGCGGATCACGGTTCGCATCGTCACGGGGCTCCCTCCTTCCGCGGCGCCGCGGCCTTGCCGGACGCAACCGGCGGCACCGGCGACTCCGAGACCTGCCAGGCCGACAGGTCATAGGTCCGCCTCACGCCGCCGTGCTGCAGGATGAGCGTTGGGCTCCCGACGGCCTGGTGAACCCACGGATTGCCCATCAGCGGGTACGCGCGGTAGTCCACGGGAACGCCGTCGATGCGGTGCTGGTCGCGCCAGGCGGTCCCGTGCGGGACGTGCGTGATGTCGAGCGTGCGACCGGCGACCGAGACATACCGCAGGCGCGGAGGCGTGGCCGCCATGCCGGAGGCGTCGATGCGGGCCTTGCGCGCCACGTCGGACGCGAACCGGGCCAGCTCGTTCGTGGGTCCGCCTCCCGCATAGGGCACGGTCTCGCTGGTTTCGAGGATCCAGCCCCCGCGCCGCGCGTCGCACCAGAGCACGTCGCAGCCCTCCTGCGGCTTGCCCCAGCGGGCGGGGTCGAGGGTCCGGAACGCGAAGAGCACCGGGCCGCCGTGGCAGAAGACCCAGCCGTCGCGCTCGACGCGGAGCACGATGGCGCCCGACGTCGTGAACGGGGCGTAGAACCGGTGGAATCGGTAGTCCGCCGGCACGTCGTAGATCCCGACCTGCACGCCCTCGTGCTGCAGGAGCTGCGCGAACGGGTTCTCGCCGTAGCCGAACGCGTTCGGGATCGTCTCGCCGCGCTTGTACGGACGCTGGGGATTCTCCTGCTGTACCGCGAACGTGCTGACCGGCCGGTCGGAGATCCATTTCATCATCTGCCGCTTCGTCTCCTTGTAGAGCGCGGCCGACGGCCCCGGGGTCTGCTCCCACTGCGAGGCGAGGCTGTAGGACCGCGAGTGCCAGGTGAGCTTGCGCACCTCGCACTTCCCGATGGACAGCACGCTCTCGCGGCTCGCGAACGGCCTCGCGCGGTCGTTGGCGATGCGCTCGACGATCGGCGGAAGCCGGTAGGTGCCGGGAAATCCCATCCAGAACGAGTGATAGGCCCCGGAATCCGCGGCGACCGGCCGCAGGGCGCCGAAGTGGAACCAGCCCGCCTGCGCGGTGGCCCCGAGCCCGTCGGGCGAGGAGGTCGAGGAGCCCCAGTACTTCGACCGGCCCGCGGTCGTCGTGTAATAGCCGCGGTTCCAAGAGCAGGCGAGGTTCACCATCATCCAGTCGAGCGTCAGCGTCGCGCGCCGCTTCATCTCCGGATCGCGGGCGAACTCCGCCAACATGCGCACCGGCATCAGATCGGTGGCGAAGTAGATGGGCGCGTTGTACTCGTCGAGATTCCGCCGTGTCATCGTCTCGAAGCACGCGAACAGCCGCTTGGCCGTCGCGGCGCGGATCTGCGCCGCGTCGAGGCCGTCCGCATCGCGCAGATCCGGCCACAGCTCTGCCGCCAGGAACCCGCTGCCGTCGCGCATCAGCCGGTAGTTGAGCGACCCGAACCCCCGCCACTCGCGGAATCCGTACAACGCCATGAAATCCCGGATCGCCGCCGCCGCCGCGGGCGGGAACTTCTGCGGACAGATCGCGTAGCCGTTCACCAGCGCGTGCTGGTTGAAGGGATCGATCGCGTTCGTGTCCTTCGGGTTCTTCGCCAGCCGGTCCCGCGCCCCCTTCAGGGCGGACTTCGCGCACGCCTCGATCTTCGCGCGTGCGTAGTTCGTGTCCGTGTTCAGCAGCAGCCGCGCCACGTGGTAGGCCATCGCCTCCTTGGCATAGTCCTCCCTCCGCGGCTTCGCCGTCGCACAATGCCGCAGGAACGCCGCACTCCGCTGCGCGAAGTTGGTCCCGTCGATGTACCCCGGCGCCGCAGCCCGGGCGCCCTCGCCGCAGCCCGCGAGAACCGCAAGAACCAGGCCCGCTATCCGCACTGCACGCTTCATGTGTCCCCACCGAGCCCTGTGTGATCCATCTTGTTCATCCGTCATCGTTCGCACCGGGTCCCGCGTTCCGGCCCGCGGGGCCGCGGGCCCTCCCGGTCCCGTGAAAACCCGGGAGTGGCAGCGCGTGCCCGCCGAAGCCTTCGGCGAAGGCGGGGCCCCGCTGCCCGGAGACCATGTGTCCCGGACAACCATCGCCCCCAGCGCTGTGCGATCCTACTTGCCGAGCAGGGCCTTGTAGAACTCCATTCGCTCCGCGTCGGCGATCGGACGGGACGCCGGGGTCGGGCCGAGGGACATCGTCGCAGGGCGGGTTTCGCTGAACGGACTCCATTCGGGCAGACCGCCGCCGTTGACCGTCCACGTCACCGGCTCGCCGGTCGCATAGCTCGCATCAGCGCAATCCGTGGCGATCTGGAGAAGCCGCTGGTCCGCAGTCGTCGCAGTCTCCGCAGCCGGCAACGTCGGCGTCGTAAGCAGCGCAAGCAGCGCCGCCACGATCCATCCCCCGCCCGCGCCCGCCATTCCGCGGAATTCCGGCATGGCTCTCCCACACCCTGCGAAAACTCCGTCCGTCCATGTCCGGCTCATGTCATGTGGTCGCGCAGGTTCTGTGTCTTCAGGCCTTTGAGGGTCTTGTGCTTCTTGACGGACACCCCGCTCCATTCCTGATGGATGATGCTGGTCAGGATCGCGTACTCCTCTTCGCCCTTGATCTCGTGATCCTTCCAGTAGTCCGTGAGCTTGTTGCGGGTTTCCTG
>CAYRFK010000142.1:0-1447 GCA_964423465.1 uncultured Verrucomicrobiota bacterium
ACCTCGGCCGCCACGTAGGCCATCTCGTTCCAGCCGCCGTAGGTGAACAGCACGAGGATCAGGGCAACGCTGGCGGGCATCGGGGACGAGGAGGCTGCGACCGCCAGGGGCCGCGGCGCCGCGAAGGCCAGGCCCGTGATGGCGAGCAGGCCCGCGACCTTGACGAGAGTCAGGACGTTCTGCACCCACTTTGCCTGCCGCACGCCGGCGATGTTGACCAGCGTCAGCGCCGCAACGGCGACGGCGGCGAGCAGCCGCGCAGCATGCGGCACAGGCCGGCCCAGCCATGCCTCCGCGACCGGCCCCGCGTAGGTGGCGAAGGCGAAGGCCATGACCGCGATGTCGCCGGGGCGCACGACCGCGAGTTGCAGCCAGCCGAACAGGAAGCCCGCCCGGGGCCCGTAAGCGCGAGTGAGATAGGCGTAGTCGCCACCGGCCTCCGGATAGGCGGCGGCGAGTTCGGCGTAGCCCAGAGCGCCGAAGAGCGAGAGGATCCCGCCCGCAAGCCAGAGGCCGAGAAGAGCCGTGGCGTTCGGCACGCCGCGCGCGACGTCGGGCGCGACCTGGAAGATCCCGGCGCCGACGATGATGCCGACGATCAGGCCGACCGAATCACCCAGCGTCAGCTCCCGCCGCGGACCCGCACCCGCCGCGCCGGAGGTCATCGCTTCTTCATCGTCACACCGATGCCGGACTCGCTCAGGTTGATGAAGACCGTCTCCAGCGCGGGATTGGTCGTGATGGCCTCGAGGTAGGGCGGATGCGCCATGCGCTCGACCATGTTGTGGGCGACGATGAGGCCGCCGGGGCGAACCTGCGGGAGGAGCTTGTCCAGGTAGTCGATGTAGCCCTCCTTGTCGGCGTCGAGGAAGAGGATGTCGATCGGCTCCTTCATTTTCACAACCTCGACGTGCGCGTCGCCCTCGACGATCGTGATGATGTCATCCACGCCGGCGCGCTTGAAGTTGGCCCGCGCCTTGGCCGCGCGCTCCTTGTCGATCTCGTAGGTGGTGAGTTTCCCGCCGGTCGACTTCAGCGCGAGGCTGAACCAGAGGCCGGAGTAGCCGACGGACGTGCCAAGTTCGACGACGTGCTTCGCGCCGATGCTCTCGGCCAGAACGCGCAGGATCCGGCCATCGTGAGTCGGGACGCTCATGCTGCCGCGACGCTGGTTCGCGAAGACGTCGTCGATCACCTGCAGGATCTTCTCCTCGGTCGCGCTCTTCGGAAGCGTCCTGGCCTCGAACGAGACGCGCGGCTTCGGGGCCGGGGCTTGGGCCGGCGCGGCGGACGGAAGTGCGGCGGCAAGGGCGAGCAGTCCGGCCGGCAGGAGTCGGAGGGTCTTCATCGCAACAGGATCCTTTCGCTTGCCGGCCCACGCCGGTGTGGCGGAGAGGATAGGACGGACGCCCCCGCGGTGTCGACCCCCGCGGGGCCGATAGCCAAT
>CAYRFK010000142.1:1547-12739 GCA_964423465.1 uncultured Verrucomicrobiota bacterium
CATTGGCGATTGGCTATTTGCGATCGGCTATTCCTCCGGAACGGCTTCGCCACGCGCGATGCGGGCTTCGCGGGTGCCGTAGAGGGGATGGGAGGGCGCGAGGCCGCGGAGGAAGTTGTCGCGGAGGGACCGGGCGGCGCCCGAGGCCCGCCGGGCCTCGCGGACCTCCGGGGTCAGGTGGCGCTTGCCGGTCACGGGGGATTCCTCGATGGAGCGGATCCAGCCGGTGATCTGCCGTGCGCACGACTCGGCCCGGGCGCGGATCGCGGCGAAGGCGGCGGCGTGACGCTTGAGTGCCGGGCGGCGCACGATCACGGCCATCATGGAACGAACCTCGCCGGCGCTGCCGCGCGCAATGGCGAGGAAGGCGAGAAGCTCGCCCGTGGTCGCGCGTTCGAAGCCCTCGGCGATGTTGTTCGAGACCGACAGCGCCGCCCGGTCGAGCTGATTCCGGAACCCGCTGCTGAGTCGCACGGCCGGTGTCTCCAGAAGGTCCAGCGTGTCGTTGTACAATTCCGCAGCCTCCTGCCACGCGGGGAGATCTTCGAACCGGGTATACTTGGCCATGACCATTTCCTCCAGTTTGTGAGGAAACTCAGCGGCAAACGGGACGATAGTCAATCGCAAATCGCAGATGGCCAATCGCCATCAGCCATCGGCTATCGGTCATCGGCTATTGGCTATCGGCCATTGGCTATTGGCTTTTGGTCAGCCGGACCGGGGTCATGCGGGGGACGAGGGCGTGCATGATCGCCAATGCGACCACGTAGGCCCCGGCGGCGATCGCGAAGAGACTCCAGTAGCTTCCCGTCTTCTCCAGGATCAGACCGGCAGACTGGGAGAAGACCATGGCGGCGATGGACCCGAACATGCCGCCAAGACCGACGACGGACGCCACGGCCTTCTTGGGGAACATGTCGGACACCATCGTGAACAGGTTCGCTGACCAACCCTGATGCGCGGACGCCGCCAGACCGATCAGCGCCGTCGCCAACGACACGTTCTTCGCGTGCGCCGCGAACACGACCGGCACGACGCACAGCGCACAGACAAGCATCGTCACCTTGCGACTCGCGTTGACGGTCCATCCGAGGCGCAACAACCGCGACGACAGCCATCCGCCGCCGATGCTGCCGACGCAGGTCATCGTGTAGATCACCACCAGCGGCGGTCCGAGCGACAGCAGATCGAGCCCGTATTCCTTGTTGAGGAACTTCGGCAGCCAGTAGAGGTAGAACCACCAGATCGGCGCGGAGAAGCTCATGCCGATCACGAAGGCCCACGTCTGCCGGTGCCTCAGCAGCGCCCGCCACGGGATGCTCTCCGACTCCGGCTCCGACGGATCGCTGCGGATGTGCGCCCGCTCCCCCGCCGTGACGCGCGGCGATCGCTCCGGTGATTCGTACAACGCCCGCCATGCGAACAGCCACGGGAAGCCCGCCGCGCCCAGCAGAAGGAAGGCCGCAGGCCAGCCGAAGCGCAAGGTCAGCCACGGCACCGCCAGCGGGGCCAGGATCGCCCCGACGTTCGCCCCGGAGTTGAACAGCCCCGTCGCCAGCGCCCGCTCGCGCTTTGGAAACCACTCCGCAACCGCCTTGACCGCCGCCGGGAAGTTGCCGGCCTGGCCCAACCCCAGTGCGAACCGCGCCACGCCGAAGCCCGTCACCGTGCGGACCAGCGCGTGCGCCATCGCCGCAACGCTCCACGCGATGACCGCCCACGCGTAACCCGCCTTGGTCCCGATCCCATCGATGACACGCCCGAACGCCACCAGTCCAATGGCATACGCCGCCTGGAATGCGGTCACGATGTGACCGTACTCGATCTCCGTCCAGCCGATCTCCCCCTGCAGCGTCGGCGCGAGGATGCCGAGGATCTGCCGGTTCATATAGTTGATCGTCGTCGCGAGGAAGAGCAGCCCGCAGATGGTCCACCGGTATCTCGATACGACCGCCGGAACACTCATGGCCTTCCCCCTCCCTGCACGCCAAACTCCCGCCACGCGTCGCGGAACCAGACGAGCGTCTCCCACGGCGTGCGGATCGAGGTGTTGCAACTGGCGGACAACATGAACCGGTGCCGCCACGGATCGAGCCGTTCCAGCAGCGCCGCAACATACCGCCGCACCTCGTCGCGCGTGCGGAACCGCTCCGTCTCGACCGCGCTGATGCCGCCGGTGACGATCATCCGGTCGCCGCACAACCGCATCGCCTCGTCGAGTTCCACGTCGCCCAGCGGCGGGTAGGCCACGCCCTCCAACCCGTCGATGCCCAATTCCCCGAGCCGCGCGAGGTTCGCCCGCTGCCCACCGCAGGCGTGGATGAAGAACGCCGCCCCGCGCGGCCGGCACATCGCGGCCGCCCGCGCGTAGAAGGACGCCGAGCACCGCTCAAGGTAGTCCGGCGGATGGAACGCGCTGTCGAGATTGTCCATGGCCATCATCGCCGTCACGCCCGCATCGAGCATCTGCCGCACAAGATCGATCTGCGCCTCCTCGTGAACCTTCATCCATTCCGCGCATCGCTCCGGGAGATCCTCGATCAGAAACACCGCGTTCGCCGCGCCGGCCGCGAGGTGAAGCATCTTGAGCGGACTGAACAGTTCGCCCGCGACGACGACGCCGTCCTCCCCCGCCTCACGACGCCACGCATCGAAGAGGCCCGCGTCGAAACGCCAACGCCGGGCGCGGACGAACTCCCCGAACAGGTCGAGCTGGCGGTCGGGATCATCAAGGAGGAACTTCTCCTGCACGAGCGTCGACTCGGCGAAGATGTACCGCAGCCGCTCCGTCAGCACGCCGCCGGGAAGGCGGATCGTGCGCTCGGTGACCGTGTCGCGGCCGTCGGCGTAGCGGACCACGTCCTCGACCGCACCGTCCCACGCCGCGGACGACAGCCCGCCAAACCAGCACAGCGTCGGATCGCAGTAGAAGTTGCGGCTGAACACATCGAGGCCCAGATGCCGGATGACCTCCAACTGGCTCGTACACGACGAGAGTTCCGGCGGCAGCAGCCCGTGGTTGCGGTGATGCGCAAACCACTGCCAGTAGTTCGGCGCATAGACGACGCGCGCCGGCCGTTCGCGGCGAAGCACGGCCTCCACCGCCGCCCGCCGCGTCGTGTCCCCGCCGCCCGTTTCCCCGCCCGATACCGCCCCCATCCGTGGCCTCCGTGAAATCCGTGGTTGTTCCCGCCCGAGGTCAGAGAATCCCGTGCCTCCGAAACGCGTCGGTACTCGACAGCCCGCCCTCGATCTCGTGCCGCACGATGTTTTCGCCCGACGCCTTCTCCAGCGCCAGGCGCACGACTTCGGCCTCCACGTCGCGCGGCACGATCACAACGCCGTCCAGGTCGCCGAACACAAGGTCGCCGGGCGTAATGTCGACATCGCCGATGCGCACCGGACACCGGTACGCCGCCACGGCTGCGCGCACGCCGGCATCCTGCGCATAGCGTCCGCGGCTGAAGACGGGCCAGTTCTGCGCGAGCACCTTTGGCGTGTCGCGATGGAACCCGTCGATGACCGCGCCCGCCGCGCCGCGGGTGCGCGCCGTCGCCGTCAGGATCTCCCCCCACCCCGCACAGCGCGGCGTCCCGCCCGCGGCCACCCACACCTCGCCGGGCTGCAGCTGGTCGAGCGCCTCGGTCAGCAGCCCGAACGGCTTCTCCTGCGGCCCTTCGACATCGACAACGCGCACCGGCATCGCGCGGCCGCATAGCTTCATGTCGTCGCGCATCGGCTGGACCGGCTGCGGCAGGAACTGGTGGAACCGCCCGAGCCGGTCGAGGATGTCCCCGACGACCGGCGTGTAGAGCCGTGTCCGGATCAGTTCAAAGAGCGCGGCATCGCCGCCGGATTCGTTCATGGGGCCTCCGTTGCCGCCGGCGCCGCGGTGAGCGACCAGACGATCCTGCGCGAGCGCGTCTCGGCAAGGATGGTGTCCACCATGCCGTTCCGGTGAGGGATCTCGCGGCCTTCGCGCCGCAGAATGGCACCCGGCGGGTCGAGGACTGCGAACCGCATGCCTCGTCCGTCCAGGCGGGCCTCGACGGCGTTTCCCTCCATCCGCACGTCGGTTCGCGTCCGGCCGTCGAAGACCAGCATCGGCCATTCGATCCGCATCGCGTCGACATCGCCCGCGATCAACTCCTCCACCGTCACCCCCTCGCCGCGCACGGTATAGGTGGAACTCAAGCGCACGACGCCTCCCGTACCGGCGGGAAGTTCCGCATGGCTCACGCGAACGATCACCTCGTGCGGCGCCTCGCGAAGTACCTCGACCACCGGCGCGCGCCCGGGACGCAGGTCGGCGACCCGGACCCAGGCGCCGCCGGGGCCCCGCCATGCGGGCGCGACGGACCGGTTCACCCCGGGGCCGCTGATGTACGGCGCACATCCGTCCGACGGACCGAGCTGCGGATGCCCGCCGCGCACGTGGATGCGAAGCAGCCCGGTCGGATTGTACTGACGCGGCCCCCGGTCGCCCGCGGTCTCGATCTCGATCTGCGTCCCCCCGGCGTTCGCGAAGACCTTGTGGAAGGCGTCGGTCACCGCGATCGCGAACCCGCCGACCTCCGCCAGCGCCGGCCGCTCCGCAACCGTGTCGTCCGCGAACCGCCACGCCTGCGCCAGCATCGAGCATGCAAGCAGGTTGTAGGCCGAGTGCGTCGTGTAGGCCTCATACCCGTGCTGTGCGGCCTCGGGGAACCGGTTCTTCACGACAAAGCCCGAGCCGTCCGGCCGGATCCACTCGCGCACGCTTGCGAGGGACAGCCGTGCCGCGCGCTTGAACGCGCCCGCCTCCGCCGCGCGGCCTGCGTCGCCGAGGTGTGCGGCATAGATCTCGAACATCGCGGCCTGCTGTGCCTCGTTCCAGATGTGATGACTGCTGCGGAAGCCGGTCGGCATCTCGCCGAACGGCGACTGCATGAAGAGCGACATCCACGCGCCGCGCCACAGGAGGCTGCGATAGGCCGCCGCATGCGCGCCGTCGTAGCCGAGGTGCAGCATGCCCGCCAGGTAGTGGCGCGAAAAGAGGTCGTACGGGAGCGGGTTGCCCGCCTCGTTGAACATGCCGGGCGCCGTGAAGTGCCTGCGCTGCGCGCCGAGACATGCCTCAACGTAGTCCGGCGACGTCATCCCGGCCCGGGACCGGAGAAACTCGCCCGCGACGTTGACGAGGTTCCAATTGTTGGCGTCGGTGCGGACGCGGTAGAGCTTCGCCGGATCGATCCGCGCGAGGCGGTTCGTCCATTCCGCCGCGCGGGCGGGCGGCGCGATCCCGTCGTAGAGCTGAAGCGCCAGCATCACGGGCCACGTGAAGAAGTCGCCGTGCCCGCCCGCCGCCGCGCCCGCCGCCATGTCGCGCGTCGCCGAGTCCATCGCCCGCAGGCCGCTTTCGAGCACGCCGGGTTCGCCGGCCATGCCGCCGGCCGCCAACGCGGCCACGGCGTGCGCGTGGCAGGGCGTGGCGAAGTAGCACTCGTTCGAGCGCACGGGGTCGATGATCCGCCCGGCGGCGTCCTGCAGGCCCCGGAAGACGCGCACCTGCCCCGCGATGACGCCAAGGTAGTCCTCCCGCGCCAAGCCCGTGGGCCGGTCGTCGCGCACCGCGGCATGGTTCGCCAGGAACGCCTCGATGCGGGGCGCGAGCGGGCCCGTATCCGCGGGATCGGGCGGGAGGACGCCCGCACCGCCCGCGGCGGAGACCGCCACGACCACCATCCACGCGCACTGGAGAAATCGTGTCACTTCAGGATGCCGGCGTCGACGAGACGCAGCACCTCGCTGCCGGCTAGCAGGAATGTGCCGGTGACATACTCGTGGGTCATCTCCGCCTTCACCGTCACGGGGCGGTCGCCGACGGGCTGGCCCCACAACACCCGCCCCTCGGGGCTCACGCTGGCCGCCAGACCCGCCCACGCCTTGCGCACGACAGGCAGGTAGGTGTCCCGGTCGAGAATGCCGTTGCGCACGCCCCACGCCATTGCGTAGCAGAAGAACCCGGTTCCACTGCTCTCCGGCACGCCGCCGGCGTCGGCCGCGTCGTCGAGGTTCGGTCGCCACAGGCCGTCCGCCCCCTGGCTCTTCGCGATCGCGGCCGACATCGTCCTCAGCAACTCGACATACTTCGGCCGCTGCGGATCGTCCGCGGGCAGGTATTCCAGCACGCGCGCGATGCCGCCGAGCACCCAACCGTTGCCGCGCGACCAGAAGACCTTCCTGCCGTTCGGCGTCGTCTGACCGATGAAGCGCTTGTCCCGGTAGAAAAGGCCCGCGTCCGCATCGAACAACTCCGCGTGCACGTCCCAGAAGAACGCGTGCATGAAGTCGAGATACTTCGCGTCGCCGGTGGCCTTCGTCATCATCGCCAGCGTGCACGCGCCGTAGAGCGAATCGGCATAGCGGCGGCCGCCCTCGAGATACCAGACCTTCGCGCCGGCTGGCGAGTTGCTGGCCGCCGTGGCGAGCCATTCGACGGCGGGGGCGATCATCGCCGGGTCCTTCCGCAGGAGATACAACTCGGCCCACGTCTCGACGCAGAAGAGCCGGTTGGCGCCCTGACGCTCCGTACCCACCTGCCACGCGTGCTTCGTCCCCCAGTCCATCGCCTGCGCGAGAAACGCGGCGTCGCCCGTCGCCTTGTGCGCGGCCATGATGCCGGTGTACCACGTGCCACGCTCCCAGTTGCGATCCTCCGGCTTCATTCGCGGATTCGCGACCTGCCACGCATTGGCGCGCTCCAGCAACCGCACGATCGCCGCGCGGTTGAGCGGATCGCCGGCAGGCGCCTCTGCGGATGCGGCGGAGCCGGCGGGTTCGAGCACGGCGCCGGAGACCGCCACGGCGCCGGTCTTCGGCGTCAGCGTCACCTGCACGGTACCGGCCGAGGCTAGGTTCACGTCGAAGTCCTTCACGAACGCCCGCCGCGGCCCGCCGGCGTCGCGGACGATGTCCACCTCCGCCATCTGCGCCGCCGACTCCGCGGCGCGGGCGACCGCGATCGGCGTCCACGACGCACCGTCCTCCGACGTCAGAAGGTCGAAGCGGTAGCGCCGCTTCGCCGCCTCGAACCAGTCGATGTCGATGCGCCCGAAGGAGACGTCCGGTTTCAGCGCGAACTGGATCCACGCGCCGTCCCGGTCCGCCGCCCACCGCGTCTCCGCCTTCCCGTCCGCCGCCTTCGCGGGCTCGCAGTTCTTCGCCGCAGCCGAGGCCGTGACGGGCCCGGCGGGATCGATCGCGCTGCACCGGACCTCGTGCAGGCTGGTCCACTCGTTCTCCGAGTTGCCGTGCCCGACGATGCGCAGGAACCGCGCCTTGCGCGCGGGGAACGTGGTCGTCGTCTCCGCCCGGGCCGCGGCCCGCACGCTCACATCAAAGACCCGCTGTCCCGGCGCGGTCGCGACGGGATCGGCAAACAGGAGCCTCAACCGGTACCGGCCGGGCTCAAGGGGAACAGGTCCGCCCCGTCGCGGCGAGAGGATCGGTTGGACCGTGAACGACAGCGTGCCGGTGCCTGTCACACCGCGCGCCGCGATTTCCTCCCAGCCCGCGGGGACTCCGGCCGGCGCCGGTCCAGGGATCGTGAACTCCTCCGCGCCGGTCTCCTTGGCGCCGAACACGCGCCACAGGGCGGAATCCGGACCGACATGGAACGACAGCCGCCCCGCGCCCTGCGCCGCCTCCTCGTGCGACGTCGGGCCGAGGCTCATGCGCACCGGCGCGAGGCCCAGCGCCTGCCGCAGCGATTCGATGTAGGTGACCCATTTCAGGTTCATCGTGACGAGCATGCCCAGTTCGCCGCGCGTGATGCCGCCGACGGACGACAGCCGCGCGTACTGCTCCATCACGTCCGCGGGCCGGACGGGATCCAGCAGCCGCCGCGCGCCGTCGCGGTCGCCCTTTTGCGCGAGGGCCACGGCGGCCTGGTGCCGGCCCTCGGCCTCGAAGAAGTCGATGCAGAACCGCTCGAGCAGCCGGTGGTAGTCGAGGCGCGCACGCGCGGCGGGGGCGAGGGCGGCGGCGTCGATGCGCGCGAGGATCGCCAGCCGGTTGCTGCAGCCGGCGACGGTGGCGTCCACGCGCTCCGGCGGGAACGGGCGGTCGATGAAGTGGTCGCTCGTGTCGCGGCCGAAGATCGGGGCGTCGTTGATCCACGCGAACAGGTACTCGCCGCCGGCGGCGCGTGCGGCGGGGCCGAAGAGCCGCTCCGCCATGTCGTCGCATGTCGCGCGCAGGGCGCGGTTCGATGTCGAGGTCCACGTCTGCTCCACAAGGCTCTTGAAGTAGAGGTCGAGCGGACGCGTCGTCCAGTGGATGATGCCGAACGAGTCCGCGCCGCAGTCGGTGATCCGCGTCCAGAAGTCGTCGTAGGGCCGGTAACTGCGGCCGATGTACTGGCCGTCGTCGTGGTGGGCCCACACGACGGGGATGACGGGGCGGCGGGCGGCGACGGCGCGGATGGCGGCGCGCTTCTCCGGCGTATCGAGGTGTGACTCGTCGTGCACGACGTCCCAGTCGAGCGGCACGAACGGGATCCCGGCCGGCGTCCACGGATCCGCCTGGCTCATCCACTCGAAGTTCCAACTGCCCATCCACACGCGGACGTCGTCGCGCCCGATTTCCTTCAGCGCGCGCTGGAACGCCGCCGTCACCTTGCCGAGCCCAAGCCGCCCCGGGCCCTGCGCAAGCTTCGCCACCGCCGGATCGGCCTTCGCGCGTGCCGCCAGTTCCGCGCGCCAGTCCGCCGGCAGGTCCTCCTCCTTGAGCCCGGTCCAGGTCGTGCCGCCTGTGCGCACCCAGATCGCGAGGCGGTCGATCTGCGGATAGAGGTCGAACAACGCCTTCGCCTGCGACCGGTAGTAGGCGTATCCCTCAGGCGTGTCCGGCCGCGCGAGCCACGTCGCGCCGTCGGCGAGGCGGAACCGCGCGGACTCGGGCAGCGTGAGGATGATCTCCTGCGGGTTGCTCGAGGCCGTGTCGACATCGAGCGCGAAGCAGATGTGCATGCCCGACGACCCGGCATGTGCGAGAACGCGCTTCATCAGGGCCTGCGTCTCCTCCGCGCGGCGCTCGACCGGCCCGAGCGCGGCGTCCGCCCCGAAGACCGGGCCTTCAAAGCCCGACCCGCCGGCGAGGCGGCGGACATCGTTGACGTGCTCCGTGCCCCAATCGCGGCCGCGCACGGTGCTCGTCAGGAAGCCAGCAGGCTTCGCACCGCCGTTGTGCGAAAACGTGAACATCGGGTTGTTGCCGTAGGCGTGGATCATGACCGTGTTGAACCGCATCTTCCGCGACTGGTCGATCCACAGCGCCCAGTCGTGGAAGTTCCATGACGAGCACCCGCTCAAAAAGTTGTGCCAGTTGAAGACGATCCGCTCCTTTGCCAGCGGCGTGTCGGCCATCGCCCAGTCGTGGAACGACGGCGCGCCCTGCCGCGGCGCCGGAACGGCATCCGTCGTGAGATAGGATCCAAACCCGAGCTTTTCCAGCAGCGCGTGGACCCCGTGCGAGACGCCGAGCGAGCTGCCGGCCGTCACGCGGGCGCGCGAGCCGCCCGCCGCAACGGTGACGGCGAACGCCTCGGGCGCGAGGGACGGGTCGACCGCGAGTTCGATCGCGGCGCCCTCCACCGGGGCGACCGCGACGACCGGGAAGGTGCATTCGGTCCAGACCCGCGCCAGGGCGTGCGACAGGTCCCCCGCCGCCACGGCCTCCGGCCCTCTGGACGGGGCGACGACGGGCACCGTCGCCGCGGGGGCTGTGCATGCGGCGAGCGCAATCAGGGCGGCAAGAAGCGGGGCGGGGCGCACTCCATGAATTTGCAGGGCGATCTCGTTCATGACGGTTCCATCCTCTGCGCACAGCATGGCCCGGAATCGCGCTGGTCAACAAGAGTCCTTTTGCGTATCAAAGGGGTCGAAATGCGCCGCCCCGTCCAGACCCGCCGGATCGCCCTTGCCTTTCCGCACTCGCTGGCGTTCGCCGAGCGGCTCATCCAGGGCATCCTCGACCATGCCCGGGCGCGCGGCGGATGGTCCTTCACACGGATGCCGGAACGGCTGAGCACATCGATCGCGTGGCTGCGCCACTGGCAGGGCGACGGCGCGTTCGTGATGGTTGCGACGGCGGCGGATGCCCGCATCGCGCGCTCGCTGCGGATCCCGGTCGTGAACCTGGTGGGCTACGTCCAGGATTCCCGCATCCCGACGGTCACGCTCGACCACCGGGCGGTGGGCCGGCTGGCGGCGGAGCACCTGCTGGAGCTGCGGTTCCGCAGACTGGCGTACTACGGCGCGGGCGATCTCTGGTACAGCCGCGAGCGGCTGGCGGGGTTCCGGGAGGCGGCCCGGATTGCGGGAGTGCGGACCGTGGCGTGGCTCGTCCCGTCCGGCGTGAACGCAAGGCGGCGATGGTCCGACCAGCAGGCCGGGCTCATCCGCCGGCTTCGCGGGATGACCCCGCCCGTCGGCGTGGTGGCAAGCACCGACCTGCGGGCATGCATGGTCCTCGATGCCTGCGCGAGCCTCGGATGGAGCGTGCCGGGGGACGCCGCCGTGATCGGCGTGGACGACGACCCGACGGTGGCGCCGTTCGCGATGCCACCGCTCTCGAGCGTCGCAAGGAACGACCGGGTGCTGGGACGGCGCGCGGCGGAACTTCTGGACCGGCTGATGGAGGGCCGCATCCGCCCGCCGGTCCCGCTGCTCCTCATCCCTCCCGAGGGTGTCGCGGCGCGCCGGTCGACCGAGACGCTGGCGGTGGACGATCCGGAGGTGGCCGGCCTGGTCGCCTACGTTCGCGATCACATCGGGGAGGCCTTCGGGGTCGAGCGCCTGCTAGCAAAGTCACGCCTGTCGCGCCGCCGGCTCGAGCTCCGGTTCCGGCGCGCGGCGGGATGCTCTCCCTACATGCTGATCAACCGCCTGCGCATCGAGCACGCGAGGCGGCTGCTTGCGATGGCCGGGCGCAGGACGCTGACCTCGGTGGCCCGCGACTGCGGGTTCAGCGGGCTCCGTCGGTTCCGCCTGGTCTTCCGACGTCTCGCAGGCGTCGCGCCGGCCGCCTTCCGGCGTGCCGTCCGGTCGGGGGCGGAGGTTCCGGCGGGGGCGCCCGGAAGCGGGGACAGAGATTGAACCTAAGAAGAGCAGTTGGACAGGATAACAGGATGTTCAGGATTGCGGCGGAGT
>CAYRFK010000143.1:0-3931 GCA_964423465.1 uncultured Verrucomicrobiota bacterium
AAGAAGTGCAGCGCGTGCGACTGCAGCATCTGGCCGTAGTGCATCAGGCGGCGGATCTTCTCGGCGGTCGGGGTGAGGTTCTCGCCGCCGACGATGCGGTCCATCGCCTTCGCCGCCGCGAGATGGTGGCTGACGGGGCAGATGCCGCAGAGGCGCTGCACGAGGACCGGGATCTCCCAGAACGGCCGGCCGTGGATGAAGCGCTCGAAGCCGCGGAATTCGACGATGTGCAGGCGCGCCTGCTTCACGTTGCGTTCCGCGTCGAGCTGGATGGTCACCTTGCCGTGACCCTCGACGCGGGTCACCGGCTCAATCACGATCATGTTGGGGGAGGAAGCGTGGCTCATGTTCGTCGTCTCCGGCTCAGTCGTACTTGATCAGCTCGTAGGGGAGGTCCATCGGCTTGTTCGTCAGCAGCGCCACCAGCGCCTGCCAGATCGTGTCGGCCGGCGGAGGACAGCCCTGCAGGTGGTAATCCATCTTCACCACCTCGTGGCACGGATAAACTTTGTTCAACACCAGCGGGAGCGCGGGGTCGTTCGGGTAGGCGCCGGTCGGATTGTAGACGCTCGGCCCGTTCACGTAGGCCTCGTCCATGCATTCCTTCAGCGGGATCGTGTTGCGCAGCGCGGGGATGCCGCCGCCGATGGCGCATTCGCCGAGCGAGATGAGGATGTCGCAGTGCTTCCGGAAATCCTTCAGCACGCGGACATTCTCCTCGTTGCAGCAGCCGCCCTCGATGAGGCCGACGGCGCAGCGCCCGGTGAATTCCTTGATATCGTCGACGGGGGACTTGTCGAAGTCGACGAGTTCGATCAACTGCAGGATGCGCTCGTCGATGTCCAGAATCGACATGTGGCAGCCGAAGCAGCCCGCGAGCGATGCCGTTGCAACCTTGGGTTTTGCCATGGCCGGTGTCTCCTCAAGCCTGGGCGGGGGCCGCCCGCTGCGCTTCGATGTCCGATCCGATCGGCTGGTGGTCGTAGAGCCGCTGTCCGACCGGGACCGCGAACCCCTGCCGCTTCTTCAGAATGGCGCCGACGGGACAGATCGCAACGGCCCTGTCGGTGACGTCGAGGTTCGTGTCCTTCAGGCGCGCCTCAGCGTTGATCCAGATCTTCTTCTTCGAGCCGCGGCCGACGAACTGGAAGACGTTCTTGCCGTCCAAGTCGTGCGAGGCCCGTACGCACCGTGCGCACAGGATGCAGCGGTTGCGGTCGATCATCACGTCAGGATGCGAGGCGTCCATGTCCCGGTTCGGGAACTGGAACGGGTACCGCGGGGCCATGATGCCGAAGCGGTAGCCCAGCGCCTGCAATTCGCAGTTGCCGCTCTTCTCGCAGAACATGCAGTAGTGATTGCCCTCGACGAACAACATCTCGATGAGGCCTCGCCGGTGCTCGAGCAGCTCCGGCGTGTTGTTCTCGATGACCATGCCCTTGGCGCAGGGCATCGTGCAGGCCGACTGCGGCCGGCCGTTGACCTTGACCGTGCAGACGCGGCAGGAGCCGAACGGGTGCAGCTCCTTGTGCGCGCACAGGCGCGGGATGTAGATACCGGCCTCGTCGGCCGCCTGGAGGATCGTCTGGCCCGGCCGGCCCTCGACCGCCACGCCGTCGATCGTGAAGGGGATTGTGTCGCTCATCGCTCGGTCCTTTCCTGCATCACGGGGTGAACACCACCGACTTGCGTCCGATCAGCTCTTCCGTCGAGCCCAGCGCCGCCCGGATGTCGAACGTCGGCAGGAACTCGTCCGCCTGCGGCTTCACGAGTGCCTCGAGCGCCGGGCGGAAACTCTTGAGGAGGGAGAGAACCGGGTTTGGCGAGGTCTGGCCGAGCCCGCAGCGGCTCGTGACCTTCACGGTCTTCGCGAGTTGCTCGAGATAGTCGAGGTCCGTCAGGGCGCCGTGCCCGTGGAGGAGGTCCTCGATCTTCTGCAGGAGAAGCGCGTTGCCGACGCGGCACGGCGTGCAGTAGCCGCAGCTTTCCTCGACGAAGAACTCGAGGAACTTGCGGACGACGTGCACGACGTTGCGGTCCTTGTTGAAGATCACGATCGAGCCGCCGGTGGCCAGGTCGTCATACTCGAGCGACCGGTTGTAGTCCGCCGGGCCGACGAGATGGCCGGAAGGGCCGCCCACCTGCACCGCCGCCGCGTCTTCCGCGCCCACGTCGCGCAGGAGTTCCGCCAGCTTCACGCCGAACGGGTACTCGTAAACGCCCGGGCTGGCACAGTCGCCGCTGACGCTGAAGAGCTTGGTCCCGGGGCTTCCCTTGCTCCCGATCTCGTTGAACCAGCCGGGGCCGCGGTCGAGGATGCGCGCCACGCAGCAGTAGGTCTCGACGTTGTTCACGCTCGTCGGGCAGCCGAGGTAGCCCTTCTGCGCGGGGAACGGCGGACGGTTCTTCGGGTCGCCGCGCAGGCCTTCGCACGACGAGATCAGCGAGGTTTCCTCGCCGCAGACGTAGGCGCCGGCGCCGAGCTGGATGCGGATGTCGAAATCGAAGCCGCGCTTGCCGCAGATCTCGCGGCCCAGAAGCCCGGCATCACGGCGAACCTGCAGAATGTGGTCCAGCAGCGGGCGCATGTAGGCGTACTCGCCGCGGAGATAGAGGATGCCCTCCTTCGCGCCGATCGCATAGCCCGCGATCGCCATGCCCTCGAACAGCAGGTCGGCATACTCCGTCAGAATCACGCGGTCCTTGAACGTCCCCGGCTCGCCCTCGTCGGCGTTGCAGATGACGATCTTGCGGTCGCCGTCCGACTGCCGCGTGAACTCCCACTTCATGCCGGTGGGGAACCCGGCGCCGCCGCGTCCGCGCAGGCGCGAGGTCTTCACGTCGCGGATCACCTCGACCGGACTCATCGCGAGCGCCCGGCGCAGCGCCGAACCCGGCGGCAGGTCGGCGAACACCACCGGACCCTTGCGACGGATGCTGTTGTGGACCATCGAGCGGACCAGCGGGTGCGCGTTGTGCCCGTCGCCCAGGCGGTGCACCAGCTTGCGCGGATCGCCGCTCTTGCGCAGCTCGGCCACGATCTCGCGCGCCTTGTCGGTGGAGAGATAGGTGACGACCGTTTCATTGATGATCGCCGCCGGGGCTTGGTCGCACATGCCGATGCAGGCCGTCCATTCCAGCGTGATCGCGCCGTCCGGCGTCGTCTGGCCCATCTTGATGCCCAGCGCATCCTCAAACGCCTTCGCCACCGGCCCCATTCCGAACATCTCGTCGATCACGTCGCTGCACAGACGGATCACGATCTTCCCCTTGGGCTGGTCCGTCAGGAAGGTGTAGAAGGAAACCGTGCTCTCCACTTCCACGCGCGCCGTGCCGACCGCCTTTGCGATCAGGTCCAGCGATGCGCTCGATACGCAGCCGAACCTCGCCTGGACCGCCTGCACGATGTCCATCATGCGGGCCTTGTCGTTGTGGAACGTGGCACAGATCTGCCGGATGCCCTGCTCAAGTTCGCTCATGGTCCTGCCCTCGTGTGCGATACCACATTCGCGGGATTTTCCATCACTGGTCCCCGCGGCGAGCGGACCCGAAACCGCCCGGCGGGGCCATCCTAGTGGAACCCATATTCCGGAGTCAACCATGTCGTTGCGTGATGATGACGATTCTTCCTGATTCAGCATCCAGGACCTCCAATCAACGCCACGGAGAGTGCGTTAAGGGATCCCTAAGCTTCGAATATGTTACGACAACTCGGTTTAATGTTACTCGAGGCGCAATAGCGCAACATCCAACATCGAACGCGAACCGCGGCTCGGACCGGAGGTTGGCAAACGAATGGGGGCAAGCGAATGAGGACCAGGGGCACCAACGCGGAACCCGGAACGCGGAACCCGGAACGCCGGTTCGCTCATCGCGGTTGCTCGATGGACTCGCCGGGTCGGGAAGAATAGGATGGGGGTCATGAAGAGGA
>CAYRFK010000143.1:4031-12463 GCA_964423465.1 uncultured Verrucomicrobiota bacterium
GTTGCTCGATGGACTCGCCGGGTCGGGAAGAATAGGATGGGGGTCATGAAGAGGACGTCGGGAGGACGCATGCACTGGACCGACCGCGTGGCGGTTGTGCTGGCGACGGGCTTCGGCCTCGGCTATGCCCCGGTTGCGTCGGGAACCTTCGGCACGCTACCGGGCGTACTGCTCGTGATCCTGCTGTGGCCGGCGCTGGCGGGGAACCTCGTCGCGCAGGCGGCGATTGGGATCGCCCTTACCGTCGCGGCGATCCCGGTTTGCGGCGCGGCGGAGCGCGTGTTCGGGAAGAAGGACGACGGCCGCATCGTGGCGGACGAGTACGCGACCTTCCCGCTCGTGATGTTCGGGCTGCCGGTGGATCGCGCCGAGTGGTGGATCCTCCTCGTGGCGTTCCTTGCCGCGCGCTTCTTCGACATCCTGAAGCCCTGGCCCGCGCGCGGCCTGCAGCGCATCCGCGGCGGCTTCGGCATCGTCATCGATGACGTCTTCGCCAGCCTCTACGCTCTCGGCTTCACGCACGGCGCCGTGCTGACGGTCCGACATTTCCTGTCGTAGCCTCCGCCCCGCCGCGGAGAAGCGACGAACGATGATTTCCGGCGGGGCTGCTCCTCGCTCCTCACTCATCGTCCATGGTTCGTCCGTGGCGCCCGAATCCGTCGGGCGCGGGAGTTGATTCCGGAGCGCAAGGTTGCGCCGGTCGGATACCGGCGCCACGCCAGACCGGCGCCATCCCTCGGTACTCGCCCCGCGCGGCGGCCGCTCAACGCTCGATCACGACCACACCCGCGGATAGCGCGGGGAGCGTGAAGTGTGCCGCCCCGCCCTCCACGCGCGCCTCGCCCGCATGCGGCGCGACCGCCGCGGGGGCTGCGAGCGTATTGCGGGCGTCAAGAGAGCCGGGCGCGACCACGGTCAGCGCTGCCGACTTCACCGCTCCTCCCGCCAGTTTCACGACGATGTCGACGGCGGACTCGGCCGGGTTCACGGCCTTGACGATGACCCGGCCCTTCGCGTCGATCGTGGCGACCGCGCTCGCGGGCGGCTCCGCGCCCTCCAGGGCGACGCGCTCGGGCGCGTAGTGGTCGTACCAGAGCTTCATGACCACGTAGTTCGGCGCCGGGAACCAGCCGCAGGCGTCGAAGTTCACGAGGGCGTTGTCCCACGCGCGCGCCGAGGTGTGCCGCAGAAAGAGGGCGGGGGCCGCCAGGGTCACGATGTCGCCGCAGCGCTCGAAGGCGTTGAGGATCCCGCCCGCGTAGAGGCCGGTGCGCCAGTCGGTGCTCTGCGCGTTCCACTCGGAGACGTAGAGCTTCAGCTTCGGGTTGCGGGACTTCGCGATGACGCCCTGCAGGTCGCGGTACCAGCGCTCGTCGACCGGCGGCCCGGAGGCAAACTTCGCGGGGTTCTCGTAGTGGTGGATGCTCAGCACGTCGAACAGGTCGGCGCAGGCCTCGATCAGCTTCGGATCCCAGCCGCCGTGGCTGTTCAGGTTGGCGCCGTCGCCGCCGCAGGCGAGCAGCGTGACGGACGGGTGTGCCTTGCGCATCGCGGGGGCGAATTCCTTCACGACCTCGATGTAGGTCTCGATGCCGCTCTCCCACGTTTCGTTGTCGATCTCCCAGAGCTTCACGTTGTAGGGCTCCGGATGCCCGTTCTTCGCGCGGACGGAGCCCCACGTCGAATCGGCCGGGCCGTTGCAGTACTCCATCCAGTCGAGCGCCTCGCGCACGTAGTCGGCGCGCGGCGTCTCCGGATCGAACCGCCCGGTGTTGATGACGATCAGCGGCTCGGCGCCGGTGCGGCGGCAGAGATCGATGAATTCGTCGGTGCCCAGCGAGTTCACGTCGAGGTCGTCCCACATCGGCTTCGGGAACGCACCGCGGGCTGACTGCGACCCGATGCCGTCCTTCCAGCGGTATTCCTCGGCATAGCAGCCGCCCGGCCAGCGGATCACCGGCGGCCGCAGCTCCGCGATGGCCTTGAGGAGGTCGGGCCGAAAGCCGCCGGACGCGGTGCAGGAGTCGGGCATCAGGCTGACCTGGTCCACCGCGGCCTCCGCATCCCCGGCAGCGGCGATTTCCAGTACGGCGGCATCTGCGGATGCCGACGGCGCAAGCACGACCGGGATCTCGGACCACGCGCCGCCCGGCTTCACGGCCACGGCGGCCTCGGCCAGTGTGCGGCCGTCGGCGACAAGCCGCAGCACGAGTCCCTTCGGCGCCGCCCCGCGCACCCAGGCCGAGCCGCGGAGCGTGTCGCCGGCCCGCACGCAGACGTTGGACTGCCGCAGGCCGGATTCAGCCGCACCGTCGCGGCTGCGGATGAGGGCGAACGTCCTGCCGTTGGCGGCGCCGTCGGTGGAGAGTGTGACGGTGCCGGGGCCGAACGGTGTCCAGTGGCGGGCGGCGAAGGCCGTCGGACCCGGAGTGGGGAGGCCCTCGAACAGGATGCGGCCGTCCGGCGCGGTGACCTTGAGGTTGCGGAAGCGGGCCTGCGTCGCCCAGGTGCCGAGACCGGGCGCGCCGGCGGGGATGGGATCGCGATCGGTGAAGTCGATGATCTCGCGGTCATCGAGCGTCACGCGGATTCGCGCGCCCTCGCAGCGGACCTTGATGCGGTACCAGCGGCCGGTCTCGATGATGCCCTCGGCCTTCGGCCCCACGGCGCCCTGCCGCTCGCGCGACGGCGTGCACTTCTCAAGTTGGTGGTGCTTGTTGCCCCAGCCGCCGAGATTGACCCAGTAGAACTCCTTCGGCCCCTTCGCGCGGACCATCGCGAGAAAGCCCTCGGCGCCGCCGGTCTTCTGCGCCTCGAAGGACAGTTCGTAGTCGGTCCACGCCGCGTCGCCGAAGACCAGCCGCTGGTCCGCGGCGCGGCCCTTCTGCACCACCTCGCCGTCCGCGATGCGCCAGGCCCCCGCCGCTCCGTCCTCGAAACTGCGGTTCCACACCACGTCGCCCCAGAGCCCGCCGTTGCAGGAGTGGTAGATGTGCTCCAGGAAATGTCCGTAGACGCCGCGCTCGACACGGTTGAGCACCTTCCCCGGGTCCACCGTCCACGTCGTCGCTCCGCCCGCCGCCGTTGCCACCGCCAGCCCCGCCGCCCCGATCCAAGCCTTCATGTGCGTGCCCTCCATCCGCCGTCTTTATTAGCAACCCAAAGCAAGATCTGCAAGCGGGGCGGCCGGTGGCAGTCCCCTGCTGTCACGGTGCCCCTCGTGCAATCCGGGCGCCGACGCGGTAAGGTAGGACGCGGAGAGCATGGCATGAATCTCATCCTCACGGGCGGGCGGGTTGTGGATCCGGTGACGGGATCCGATACACAGGGCGAAGTCTGGGTGGCGGACGGGCGCATCGTGGCGCCCGGGGTCTTCGCCCGGGACGGCGCGATGGTCATCGATGCGTCCGGCCGGTTGGTCGCGCCCGCGTTCATCGATCTCCACGTCCACCTGCGCGAGCCCGGGAATGATGCGGCGGAAACGATCGCCTCCGGCACCCGGGCGGCCGCCGCGGGCGGATTCCAGACCGTGGTCGCCATGCCGAACACCACGCCGCCTCTCGACAGCCCCGACCTCGTCCGGTTCCAGATCGATACCGCCCGCGCCGCCGGCTATTGCGGGGTCGTTCCGTCCGCATGTCTTACGAAGGGACGCAAGGGCGCGGAGGTCGCTGACCTCGCCGCGCTCGCCGACGCGGGCGCCGGGGTATTCACCGACGACGGGTCGACTGTGATGGACGATGCTGTGATGCGCGAGGCGATGGTCCGTGCGGCGGCGCGTGGGATTGCGGTGATGGATCACGCGCAGGATCACGAGGCCGAACGCCGCGGGGTGATGCACGAGGGTGCCGGCTCGCGGCGCCTGGGGTTGCCCGGGATTCCGTCCGGCGCCGAGACGCGGATCGTCGAACGCGACATCCGTCTCGCAGCCGAAACCGGATGCCGGCTTCACATCCAGCACATCTCCGGGCGCGATGCGCTGGAGGCCGTGCGGCGGGCCGCCGCGCACGGCGTGCCCGTGACGGCCGAGGTGACGCCGCACCATCTGGCTCTCTGCGACGAGGACATCCACGAACCCGATCCCAACTTCAAGATGAACCCGCCGCTCCGGTCGGCGGCTGACCGGGATGCACTGGCTGCCGCGATTGCCGACGGCTCCATCACGTGCCTGGCCACCGATCACGCACCGCATACGGCCGAGGCCAAGGCGCGCGGATTCCTGCAGGCGCCCTTCGGGATCATCGGTCTCGAAACGGCGATCGGGGTCACGTGGGACCGTCTCATCCGCTCAGGCAAAATGTCCGTGGTCGAGTGGATCCGCCGCTGGACCGCGGGTCCGGCGGCCGTCCTTCACCGGCCGTGCCCCTCGCTTGCGGCAGGGAGCCCCGCCAACCTCGTCGTTCTTGATGTGGACAGGGAATGGACCGTCGACCCGACGGCCTTCTTCTCGCGTAGCCGCAACACCCCGTTCGAGGGATGGACGCTGCATGCCCGGCCCGCCGTCACCATCCACGAAGGCCGGATCGTCTCGCCGTAACTCAGACCAGATCGCACGCCTCCGGCGGCATCCATTTCGGGGGCTTTCCGTCCCACTTCACATTGCAGCCGATCGGGTTGGTGACGGGGACGCCGACCGGCCGGCCGGCGAGGAGATCCTCCAGCGCGAGATCGAGATCGTTGACCGAGATGCGCGATGCGTCGCGCGGGCTGTCGACACCGCGCCCGCCGTAGACGAGTCGGCGTGCGTCGTCGAAGACGAAGAAGTGGGGGGTTCGAAGCGCGCCGTAGTCGCGGGCGGCGTCCTGGGGTGCGTCGTGCAAGTAGACCCATGGAAACTTGTGAACGCGCATCCGCTCGACCATGTGCGGGAAGTCGTCCTCGGGATAGGTGCCGGCGCTGTTCGAATTGATCCCGACGAAACGTACGCCCGCCCCTGTGAAACGGAGCGCCGTAGCGCGTGTGACTTCGTCGGATCCGATTACATAGGGGCAGTGGTTGCAGGTGAAGAAGACCACCAGAGCCTCCGCCTCGGCAAAGTCATCCAGCGTGTAGGTTCTTCCATCCGTCGCGGGCAGGCGAAAAGGCGGGGCCTTGGATCCGATCGGAAGGGTGAAGGACATGCAGCACTCGCTCTCTGCGGCCGCCGCCGCGCCACAACGTAGCTCCGGACGTCCGCCCTGCAAGTCGGGCATCCACCGGGGGGCACGTTTTGACACCCGCCCGGAGCGGCGTATCGTATCGCCACGGAGGCACGGTGGACCCCGGTGAATTCATGAGCGAAGACCAACCATATCCCGCTGTTACGGCGGCGGACTCGGTGGCCACCCAGGCGATCTGGGAGGCCCTGGCGAAGGTCCACGATCCGGAACTGCACTACGACATTGTGAATCTGGGGCTGGTCTACGGCGTTGAGGTGAAGGACGGCGCCGCGAAGGTGCGCATGACGCTGACCTCCCCGGCCTGTCCGTACGGCCCGTACCTCGTGCACCTCGTCCGCGAGTCGGTGAAGGCTGTGAAGGGCGTCGCGACCGAGTCGCTCGACCTCGTCTTTGAACCCCCGTGGGGCCCCGCGCTGATGAGCGAGGAAACCCGATTGGAGTTGGGCTTTGATATCTGACGCGGCCGGGCAACTACGAAAGGCGCGAAACACGCGAAAGGGGAGGAGAAGAACTATGAGCGAGAAGATCCTGTTTCGGGACGAGAGTTGCGCGATCGTCGGGGCGTGTTTCGAGGTGTACAAAGAGAAGGGGAACGGCTTCCTGGAGGCGGTGTACCAGGAGTGCCTTGCGATGGAGTTCGCGGACAGAGGGATTCCGTTCGTCGAGCAGCCCAAGCTGGCCCGGACATACAAAGGCCGGCCGCTACGGCAGTTCTATCAGCCCGATTTCCTCTGCTTCGGCAAGGTCATCGTCGAGATCAAGGCGGTGAAGACCCTGGCCGATGAGCACCGCGCGCAGACCATCAACTACCTGAAGTCCACCGGCCACCAGCTGGGGCTCTTGGTGAACTTCGGCCACTTCCCCAAGGTCGAGAACGAACGTTTCGTGAATCAACCCCTTTTGTGCCTTTCGCGTGTTTCGTAGTTCATTCCGCCGGAGACCGTTGACATGAGCGATGCCGACAGCACCCTGAGGATCGAGAACCTGTGCGCTTCGGTGGACGGGAAGCCGATCCTGAAGGGGGTGGACCTGACGATCCGCCCCGGCGAGATCCACGCCCTGATGGGACCGAACGGCTCGGGGAAGAGCACGCTGTCCAACGTCCTGCTCGGACACCCGGATTATGCCGTCACCGGCGGCACCGTCGAGTTTCGCGGCCGGAACCTGCTGGAACTGCCGACCGAGGAACGGGCGCGGCTCGGCGTCTTCCTGTGCTTCCAGTATCCCGTCGCGATCCCCGGCGTCACGGTCGCCCAGTTCCTCAAGGCCGCCGTGGATGCGGTCCGCGGCCGCGGGACCGTCAAGGCCTCGGCCTTCCTGCGCGAACTGCGCGAGGGCGCGAAGTTCCTCGAGATCGACGAGGCCTTCCTCAACCGCGCCCTGAACGACGGCTTCTCCGGCGGCGAGAAGAAGCGCATGGAAATCCTCCAGATGCTGATGCTCAAGCCCGGAATGCTGGTCCTCGACGAGACGGACTCGGGCCTCGACATCGACGCGCTCAAGGTCGTCGCCAAGGGCGTCAACCGCCTCGCCGGGCCGTCGACCGGCATGCTCGTGATCACGCACTACGAGCGCATTCTCACGTACATCCCGCCGCAGTTCGTCCATGTCCTTGTCGACGGCCGCATCGCCAAGTCCGGCGGCCCGGAGCTCGTGCGCGAGCTCGAGGCGCGCGGCTACGACTGGGTCCGCGAGGGCGCGGCCGCGGCCCCGCCGGCCCCGGGAGGCGCGCCGTGACCGACCTTCCCACCGACAGCCGGTTGGTCGACGACTACAAGCATGGCTTCGTCACGTCCGTCGATGAGGACACCGTCCCGCCGGGCCTGAACGACGACACCATCCGCACGATTTCGCGGAAGAAGGGTGAGCCGGACTGGATGCTCGAGTTCCGCCTCAAGGCCTTCCGGGCGTGGCAGCGGAAATCCGAACCGCGCTGGGCGCACGTCAGCTACCCGCCGATCGACTATCAGGCGATCCGCTACTACTCCGCCCCGAAGTCACCCGCCTACAACAATGGCGAGATCGATCCCGAGGTGAAGAAGACCTTCGAGCGCCTCGGTATTCCCCTCGACGAACGGCAGCGGCTCGAGGGTGTCGCGGTCGACGCCGTGTTCGACAGCGTCTCCGTCGCGACGACCCACCAGAAGATGCTGGAGGAGAAGGGCATCATCTTCGGCTCGTTCTCCGAGGCCGTGAAGAAGGTCCCGGACCTCATCCGAAAGTACCTCGGCAGCGTCGTGCCCATCGGCGACAACTTCTTCGCGGCCCTGAACTCAGCCGTCTTCACCGACGGCTCGTTCTGCTACATCCCGCCGGGCGTGAAGTGCCCCGTGGAGCTTTCGACCTATTTCCGCATCAACGCCGCGGGCACGGGGCAGTTCGAGCGCACCCTGATCGTCGCCGACCGCGGCAGCCAGGTCTCGTACCTCGAGGGTTGCACCGCGCCGATGCGCGACGAGAACCAGCTTCACGCCGCTGTGGTCGAACTCGTGGCGCTGGAGGATGCGCAGATCAAGTACTCGACCGTCCAGAACTGGTATCCGGGCGACGAGCAGGGCCGCGGCGGAATCTACAACTTCGTGACGAAGCGCGGGCACTGCCGCGGCGCGCGGTCGAAGATCTCGTGGACCCAGGTTGAGGTCGGCTCCGCCATCACGTGGAAGTATCCCGGCTGCGTGCTGGAGGGCGACGGCAGCGTC
This sequence comes from uncultured Verrucomicrobiota bacterium, assembly GCA_964423465.1. Lineage (GTDB taxonomy): Bacteria > Verrucomicrobiota > Kiritimatiellia > PWTM01 > PWTM01 > VGWF01. Next base: position 11,890 of record CAYRFK010000143.1, read on the forward strand.
GGCGAGTTCTACTCCGTCGCGTTCACCAACCGGCGGATGCAGGCCGACACCGGCACGAAGATGATCCATATCGGGCGGAACACTCGAAGCACCATCGTCTCGAAGGGCATCTCTGCCGGCGAGTCGGTGAACACCTACCGCGGGCTCGTGTCCGTGCTGCCCGGCGCGACCGGCGCGCGGAACCACTCGCAGTGCGACAGCCTCCTCATCGGAAGCCGCTGCTCCGCGAACACGTTTCCGGTCGTCGAATCGGAGAACCACACGGCGATCCTCGAGCACGAGGCCACCACGTCGCGCATCAGCGAGGACCAGCTCTTCTACCTCCAGAGCCGCGGCATCGACCCGGAGGCGGCCCGCTCCCTGATCGTCAACGGATTCTGCCGCGAAGTGTTCAAGCAATTGCCGCTGGAGTTCTCGGTCGAAGCCGTGAAGCTTCTGGAGATCAAGATGGAAGGAAGCATCGGCTGATGCCGAACGCCGAACACCCAACATCGAACGCCGAACATCGAACGGCGGACACAACATCCAACACCCAACATCCAATACCCAACATCTAATCCCGCACAACTTGAAA
>CAYRFK010000144.1:0-12454 GCA_964423465.1 uncultured Verrucomicrobiota bacterium
GGTGGTCCATCGTCGGCCCCATCACGAGCCCGCCCTGCTCGGGCGAGTTCGACGGCCCGCTGACGAGGAAGCCGCTGAGCGGGTCCTCGAGGAGGAAGTCGGCGAAGAACTCCGCGGCACCCTTCAGCAGCGGGTACGCCCGCTTCGCGAGGAAGTCGCGGTCCTTGGTGAAGAGGTAGTGCTCCCACAGGTGCGTCGCCATCCACGCGCCGCCGGTGACCCAGATGCCGTGGTTGGCGGCGTTGATCGGCGCGCTGCCGCGCCAGAGGTCGAAGTTGTGGTGCACGACCCAGCCGCGCGCGCCGTAGTGCTCCTTCGCCGTGACCGCGCCGGACACGGCGAGGTCGTCGAGCGCGGCAAAGAGCGGTTCCTGGCACTCGGCGAGGTTCGCCGTGAGCGCGGGCCAGTAGTTCATCTCGGTGTTGATGTTGCAGGTGTACTTGCTGTCCCACGGCGGACGCAGCAGGTCATTCCAGATGCCCTGCAGGTTCGCCGGCTGGCCGCCGGTGCGGCTGGAGCCGATGAGCAGGTAGCGACCGTATTGGAACGCGAGCGCAGCCATGTGAGGGTCGTCCCCGCCGCGGAAGCCGGCGATGCGTTCATCGGTGGGCTTCGCGGCGGCCGGCGTGCGGCCGAGGTCGAGCGCGACGCGCCGGAACAGCGTTCGGTGGTCGCCCTGGTGCTCCGCGAGCAGCGCGGCATAGGGCTTCGCCGCGGCCGCCTTCATCAGCTCCGCGCAACGCGCGGACGGATCGCCGGAGATGTCCTGCCAGGTCTTGAAGTTGGTTCCTGCGACGAGGCGCACGACGACCTCGTCGGCGCCGGCGACGCGGACGCCGTCCTCGTCGGCGGTCACCGTGCCGCCCTTGGCCTCGACCTGCGCGACGGCTTCGAAGCGGATGCCGCCCTCCTCGACCTGCCCGCGCAGCACGACGCGATCGCGACCGTCGACGACCACCGCGGCGTCGCGATGGATCGACGAGAGCCGCACGAGGCAGTCGACCCGGCCAGGTTTGTCGGCGGCGAGGCGCGTGACGATGGCGCGCGCCGGATGCGATGCGAAGGCCTCGCGCCGGTAGGCCACGCCGTCCGCACGGAACTCGCTGACGCACATCGCCGCATCGAGGTCGAGCCAGCGGCGGTAGCCGTCCACCGCGGCCGCGGCGGGCTGTTCGATCCAGAGATCGCCGCAGGGCTGGTAGGTCATCTGCTTGAGCGGCTCGCTCATGAACTCCCACATCGCGAGGCCGTCCGCCTCCTTCTGCTTCTCGCGCCAGACCTTCAGGAGTTCATCCGCCTCCTTCTTCCGCGCCCTGGCCTCGTCCTTCTTCCCCTCGGCCTCGAGCTTCTCCGCCTCGGCGAGCTTCGCAAGGCCGGGCCGCTCGCTGGCGCGGCCCTCCTGGAGCAGGCGGCGGATCTCGGGGAGGAACTTCACGGCGTTCGTGTGCGCGTAGAGGTGCGGCCGGCCGGTCCAGACGGTGTGCTCGTTGAACTGGATGTGCTCAATCCGCGGGTCGCCGAAGACCATGCCGGCGATATGGCCGCTGCCGATCGGAAGCGCCTCGGACCAGCTCGTCGCGGGGCGCCGGTACCAGAGGCACAGCGGGGCGTCGGGGGCGGACGGCTCGCCGCGGAACTCGCCGGCGAACGCGCGCGCGGCCGGAGCGCCGCCGCGCTTGAGGACCAGCGTTCCCGCGACCGGAGCGATCGTGCGGTCGGGGGCCTCGGGGAACTTCCAGTCGCCCACGGCTCCGGGCAACGCCGCCGCATCGGCCGAGGCGGCGCGCGCGACGATCTCCTCCGGCGACAGCGCGCGGCCGTACACCGCGGCCCGCAGGATCGCGCCCTTGAAGCGGTTGTTGCCCGACGGATCGGCGCCGATGCAGAGCGGAACTGCGCTGACCGCCATCGGGGGGAAGTCGCCCTGATCGTGGCTCGCGACCTCGCGGCCGCCGACGTAGAGCTTCATGATGCGTTTCGAGGCGCTGTAGACGCCCGCGACGTGGGTCCACCGGTCGCCGGGCAGGTTCGCCTTGAACGTGCACATGCTCTTCTTGTTGAGGAAGCGCAGCGAATTGCCCGGGTGGGTGTCGAGCATGTAGCCGAGCTGCGTGCCGGACTGCGATTTGTCGAGGATGCGCCCGCCGCCCTGATCCATCCGGTCGGCCTTCACCCACGCCTCGAGCGTGACCTCGTCGGTCAGGTCGAGGTCCTTCGACGCCGCCGCGGTGTAGAGCGGGGTGTCATCGGCAAGCCGCAGGCCTTCCGCGGCAAGCGCCGGGGCGGCGATCGAAACAAGAAGCGCGAACGCAAGACAGGACCGTCGTATGGCGGCAGCATTCATGACACCCATCTCCTCGTGCGCCCGGCAGAGGCGCGACCGCGGCATTATGCCCGAGCCGCAGGGACGCACAAGGGGGACGGATCCGTGCCGCGGGGCACGTCTCATCGTGCTGCCGTGGATTCCGCCGGCACCCTATCCCTACGGATGCGTGCCGTAGCGCCGGTATCCGACCGGCGCAACCCTGCGCCCCGGGTCAACCGTTGCGCCCGACGGATTCGGGCGCCACGGCGGAATTCGCATCAGGGATGGGAGGCGGCCGGCACCTGCCGGTGCGCGGCGCGGCGGGCGCGCTCGGCGGCTGGGCGGATGCAGCAGTCGTCGGTGTGGTCGTTCACGAGGCCCATGGCCTGCATGAAGGCGTACATCGTGGTCGGCCCGACGAAGCTCCAGCCGCGGCGCTTGAGGTCCTTGGAGAGCGCGACGGACTCCGGGCACGTCGTCAGGATCCGGAGCACGTCGAGGGTGATCCGAGCCGGCCGCGAGGCGGCGGCCGGCTCGAAGCGCCGCAGGTAGGCGGCGAGCGAGCCACATTCCGCGACGAGATCGCAGGCGCGCCGGGCGTTGTTGATCGCGGACTCGATCTTCCCGCGGTGCCTCACGATGCCCGCGTCGGCCAGCAGCCGCGCAATGTCCTTCGCGCCGAAACGCGCCACGCGCTCGAAATCAAACTCCGCGAAGCCGCGCCGGAACGCCTCGCGCTTGCGGAGGATCGTCAGCCAGCTCAGACCGGCCTGGAAGCCTTCGAGACAGATCTTTTCAAAAAGGCGGCGGTCGTCCGTGACCGGGAAGCCCCATTCCGTGTCGTGATAGGCGAGAAGCTCCGGCGCGCCCGCGCACCACCAGCAGCGCGGGCGGCCGTCCGGGCCGGTGAAGGGCTTCGGATCCTCACCCATGTCCCGCCTCGGGCGCAGGCAGCGGCACGAGGTTCTGCGGCTTGCCGGAGAGGAAGGCGGCAAGGTTGTCCGCCGCGACACGGATCAGCCGCTCCCGCGCGGCCCGGCTCGCCCAGGCCTGGTGCGGAGTGATGATGCAGTTCGGCGCGCGCAGCAGGGGATTCTCGGGCGGCGGCGGCTCCTCGGAGAGGACGTCCAGCGCCGCACCCGCGATGGCCTTTCGCGTCAGCGCATCCGCCAGCGCCGTCTCCTCGACCACGCCGCCGCGGCTGGTGTTGACGAGCCAGGCCGTCGGCTTCATCAGCGCGAGCCGGCTCGAGTTGACGAGGTTCTCGGTCTCCGGCGCCAGCGGCACGTGGAGGCTGACGATGTCGCTCTCGCGGAATACGCGTTCGAGCGCCGCGAACTCGATGCCGGCCGGATGGATCGCGGGCGGCGTCCGCGTATGGACGACCACTCGCATCTCGAAGGCCAGCGCGCGCCGCGCCACCGCCTGACCGGTGCGGCCGAAGCCGACGATTCCCATCGTCTTCCCGGCCAGTTCGATCAGGGGGGCGTTCCAGTAGCAGAAGTCCAGGCAGCGGCTCCAGCGGCCCTTGCGGACGCTCTGAGCGTGCCACTCGACGTTGCGCGCCATCTCGAGGAGCAGGGCGAAGACGTGCTCGGCGACCGAGGGCGTGCTGTAGGCCGGCACATTGGTGACGACCAGGTTCCGCTTCGCCGCGGCCTGCAGGTTCACGACGTTGGTGCCGGTCGCCAGTACGCCGATGTACCGAAGCTTCGGGATCTTGCGCAGCGCCTCGCGGTTGAGCATCGTCTTGTTCGTCAGCACGGCGTCCGCGTCCGCCGCGTGCTCCTCCATCTCGTCGCGCCCGGTCCGGTCGAAGACCGTCAGATCGCCGAGTTCAACGAGCGGATCCCAGGACAGGTCGCCGGGGTTTGCCGTGTATCCATCCAGAACAACAATCTTCACATGCCCAATCTACCCCCGATCGCCGCCGGCGGGAAGGCGGAACCATTCCCCGGGCTGGCTTGACCGCGCCGTGCGGGGGGTCTACCGTGGCAACCCTCTCATGAACGTACAGACTTTGGGCGAACAGGGCGCCGGCGGCATGCCGGACGCGGTCACAGGCGAAACCGGGACGGCGGGCGGGCGGTTTTTCCGCCGGTCCGACTGGATCGCCTTCTGGATCGCCTTCCTCCTGACCCTCGGCGGGTACGTCTATACTCTGGCGCCGACGGTGACGCTGGAGGATTCAGGCGAGCTGGCGGTGGCCTCCGACTATCTCGGCGTGCCCCATCCGCCGGGCTACCCGATCTGGACGCTGACGACCTGGTTCTTCCAGTGGGTCTTCCACGCGAAGGACTTCCTCGGCCACCCGAATCCCGCCTGGGGCGTAGGCCTGGCCTCGGCCTTCTTCGGCGCACTGGCCTGCGGCCTCCTCGCCATGCTGGTGAGCCGCTCCAGCACCGACCTGTTGCGCGGCATCCGGCGCTTCGACGAGTCGCTGGGACCCCGCACCGAACAGGCGTTCTGCGCCATCTGCGGCATCTCCGCCGGCCTCGTGCTCGCCTTCAGCCCGGTCATGTGGTCGCAGGCGGTCATCGTCGAGGTGTACGCCCTCAACGCCTTCTTCCAGATCCTCGTCATGCTGCTGCTGTACCGGTGGATGGCGCGGCCGGCGGACCGCGGCTTCCTTTACGCCATGTCCTTTCTGTTCGGCCTCGGCATCACCAACCACCAGACCCTCCTGCTCTTCGCCCTCGCCCTCGCCCTGGGGATCATGGCGCGGGATCCTGAGCTCTTCCGCGACTTCCTGGTCGTCGGAGTCGGTCTGTTCCTGATGATTGCGCTCAACGTTGTGTTCACGAAGATCGACAAGCCGAACCTCGCCTGGACCGCCCCGGCCGGTCCGGGCGGGCCCGTGTTCTGGATCTACATCGCCCTCGCCATCGCCATTCCGCTCGCCGGCTGGGCCTTCCTGCCGAACGGCAAGGCGGTCGCCATCACGATCCTGCTCGCCGAGCTCGGCCTCTCCTTCTATCTCTACCTGCCGTTTGCGTCGGACCAGAACCCGCCGATGAACTGGGCCTATCCGCGCACGTGGGAGGGCTTCCTCCACGCGGTCACCCGCGGCCAGTACGAGCGGATCACGCCGACGGATGTGTTCTCGCTGAAGTTCGTCTCGCAGGCAGGGGCGTTCCTCGCCGACCTGCGCCGCCAGTTCACGCTGCCGCTCGTCGTCGGCGGCATCCTGCCGTTCACGATGTGGGAGATCACGATCGCCGGCCGGCGGATCCGCGTCTTCAGCATCGCCTTCCTCCTCGCCCTCGCCGTCGGCGCGCTGGTGACGGTGGAGATGGGGCTCGCGCTGGCGGGCCACGCCACGCCGGCCTTCGTCGTCGCCCTCTACCGCCTTGTCGCCTCGGTCGCCCTGCTGCTCGGCGGCATTGGCGTCGCGGGCAAGATCGTCGACCTCATCGCCCACGTCGGCCGGCAGACGGTCTCGAAGAACGCCCTCACCGCCGTGGTCTACGTCGGCGTGCTCGCCCTGCTGGCCCTCGGGCTGCTGTTCTACGAGTTCCAGCTCGTCCGGCTGCTCGTCACCACCGAGGGCCTCGGCGTGGGCGCCGCCCTCGCGGTCCTCCTGCTGATGGTCCTTCCGCCGGCCATCGGCCTGGTCCTCTATTTCCTCAAGCGCGAACCCTTCCGCTTCGGCTTCGAACCCATGAGCGGCAGTTGCTCGTGGCTGTTGACGACGGTCACGGGCTTTGTCGCCGTCGGCATCGTGTTCATCATCATGTGGAACCCGGCGCTGGACGTGCAGACGCTGTTCATCGGCCGCGTGCAGTTCATCCAGTCGCACACCCTCTACGCCCTGTGGCTGGGCTACGGCCTCGTGCTCGGCCTCTCGATGATCGAGCTCCTCATCGGCTCCGTGAAGGCCCTCCGCTGGGGCGCCCTGGCCGCCGCGCTCGTGCTGCCGCCGGGCCTCATGCTATGGCAGAACGGGTTCGACAAGGAGCTGGTGGACATCTTCGGCGGCGCCGAGCAGAACGGTCACGACTTCGGCTGGCAGTTCGGCGACTGGCAGCTCCGCGGCATCAACGGCGTGCGCGAGTACCTGAAGGAGACGCTGCCCCCCGCCGAGTTCGAGAAGGCGTGGGCCGATTATCCCGACAAGAGCTATCCGCCCGAGATGACGACCAACGCCGTCTTCTTCGGCGGCACCGACCCGGGCCGGTTCGTGCCGACCTACATGATCTACTCCGCCAAGGTGCGGCCGGACGTCTACCTGATCACCCAGAACGCGCTCGCCGACAACACCTACCTCAATGTGATGCGCGATCTCTACGGCGACACGATCTGGATTCCGTCGATCCTGGACAGCAACTCGGCGTTCCAGCAGTACTTCGACCAGGTCCGCGCCGGGCAGCTCACCGCGGGGGCGGACATCGCCGTGAAGGATGGCCGCATCAGCGTGCAGGGCGTGCAGGGCGTCATGCAGATCAACGGCATCCTCGCCCGCCAGATCTACGACAACAACGCGCACCACGATTTCTACGTCGAGGAAAGCTACGTCATCCCGTGGATGTACGAATACCTCGAGCCGCACGGCCTGATCATGAAGATCAGCCGGCAGCCCTCGCAGATCACGCCGGAGCTGATCGCCAAGGACCGCGGCTTCTGGAACTGGTACTGCAAGCGCCTTCTGGCGGACACCAAGTTCAAGCGCGACGTCGTCGCCCGCAAGACCTTCTCCAAGCTGCGCGGCGCCATCGCCGGCCTCTATGCCGCCCGGGGCCACTTCGAGGAGGCGGAACTCGCCTTCAAGCAGGCCGTCGACCTCTACCCGCTCAGCCCCGAGGCTAATTTCCGCCTGGCGGACGTCTACCTCGCGCGCGGCCGTTACCAGGATGCCCGCCAGATCATCAACGACTTCCTCGTCGGCGACCCGAAGAACGACAAGATTCGCGAGTTCCTCGGCTTCATCGACGGCGTCGAGGGCAGCTCCAAGCGCATCACCGAGCTGGAACAGCAGGTGCAGGGCGGCCGCATGGAGATGAACGCGGCCGTCGAACTCGTGACCCTGTACCGACGGCTCAACCGCTGGCCGCAGTTCGACCGCATGATGCAGGACCTGATCTCCCAGCCCAACCTGCCGCCGCAGCTCTACCTGCAACTCGGCCGGCTCGCCTACGAAACCCAGCGCATCCCGCTGCTCGACGCCGCGCTCGTCCGCTACACCACGCTGCAGCCGAACGACCCCAACGGCTGGATCGAACTCGGCGGCGTCCGCCTCGCGCTGGGCAAGCCGGACGAGTCGATGATGGCCCTCCAGAACGCCGTTCGCGCCGGCGGCCAGCCGGTCCGCGACCAGCTCCGCCAGGACGAACGCTTCAAGGGGCTCCACCCGCGGCAGGACTTCCACACCCTCGTCGCCCCCCAGGCCCCCATGGGCCCGGTCGAGCTCCCCGGCACGCTGAAGAACCTCCTGCGCTGAACGCGTAGTTGGTATAGTCTGCTGCATGAACCGTCACGCCGCGTGTGCCGTTGCCGCCTCTCTGCTTGTCCCCGTCCTCTCCCGCGCCGCCGCGCCGCCGGCGGCGAAGCTGTGGCGGGATCTGGACCCGGCGCGGATCGAGGCGGTGGCCGCCCTGCTCTCCGACGGACCGCGCGGCGGCGGCGCGCCGATCGCCGACCGCGCCGCATGGGGCGCGATCGCCACGAACCCTGCCTTCGCCCGCGTGCCGCGGGACGCGGAGAAGCTTCTTAACAAGCCGCTGCCGGCCTGGAACGACGACCTCTACCTCGACTACTCCCGCACCGGCGCCCGCAAACCCGGCGAGCGCATGATGAGCGCGCGGCGCGGACGCCTGAACCCGCTCGTGTGGGCCGAGGGCGTTGAGAACAGGGGACGATTCCTTCCCGAGATCGTCCGCATCCTGCGCGAGTATCTCGCCGAGCCCACATGGACCCTCGCCGCGCACGACCGCAGCCTCGGCTCGTTCCGCGGCACGGCCTACGAGATCGACCTCGTCTCCTCCGCCACCGCCTACGAGCTGGCCCAGGCGCTGTGGATGCTCGGCGACCGGCTCGACCCGGCGGTGCGCGCGGACGTGATCGCCTGCATCGTGAAGCGGGTCCTCGCGCCGTTCCGCGAAACCCTCCGCAGCGGCCGCGGCAACGGCTGGATCCGCACCACGAGCAACTGGAACCCCGTCTGCCTCGCGGGCACCGTCGGCGCCGCCCTCGCCTGCCTTCCCGATCGCGCCGACCGCGCGCTGTTCGCGGCCGCGGGCGAGTTCTACTCCCGCAACTACCTCGCCGGCTTCACGCGCGACGGCTACTGCACCGAGGGCATCGGCTACTGGAACTACGGCATGGGCAACTACTGCGCCCTGCGCGAACACCTCTGGCAGGCGACCGACGGCCGCCTCGATCTTTTCGCCGACGAGCGCGTCCGCAACGCCGCCCTCTTCGGCCTGCGGATCGAGATCGCCGACGGCCAGTTCCCGGCCATCGCCGACTGCCGCACCGGCTCCACACCCTCCGTGCAGATCCTCCGCTATTGCAGCCTCGCCCTCGGGCTCGGCCTCGGCCGGACCGAGGCCGCGTGGGATCCCGTGGCCCCGCGCAACCTGACCGTCGCCCCGATGGAGGTGTTTCCCAACTCCCTCCGCCACGCCCGGCCCGCGGCGGTCCCGGCGGACACCCTCGGCCTCCGCTCGTGGTTCGACGACGCCGGCCTGCTGATCTGCCGCCCCGCGACCGGCGACGCCGCGCGCCTCGCCTCCGCACTCAAGGGCGGCCACAACGCGGAGCACCACAACCACAACGACGTCGGCTCGTACACGCTCGTACTGAACGGCCGGATGGTTGCCGGCGACCCCGGCGGACCGAGCGTCTACACGGCGAAAACCTTCTCGAAGGAGCGCTACACCGGCCTCAAGCTCTTCGGCTCCCTCGGCCACCCGGTGCCGCGCGTGGCCGGGAAGTTCCAGGACGCCGGCCGGCAGGCCGCGGCGAAGGTGCTCTCGACCTCGTTCACGGATGCGGCGGACAAGCTGGCCCTCGACATCGCCTCCGCCTACACCGTTCCGGGCCTGTCGAAGCTCGCGCGAGCGTTCGTTCACACGCGCGGGGCCACGCCCTCGCTCGAGATCCGCGACGAGTTCGCAGCGGCGGCGCCGGTGGAGTTCGAAACGGTCCTCACCACGCGCGCGAAGTGGCGGCAGGCCTCCCCCGCCACGATCGAGTTCGACGCCGGCGGCGGGACGCGCATGGTCGCGACGATCCAGACGCCCGACGGCGGCTTCGACCTTGCTTCCGAGACGATCGAGGAGGACTGCCAGGCTTTCGACCGGATCGCGATCCGGCTCAAGCACCCGCTCGCCTCCGGAACCGTCACCGTCACCTTCCGCCCCGCGAAGGCGGAATAGCCCGAAGGAGAAGTCATGAAGACCCGGATTCTCTGTCTCGCGGCCCTGGTTGCGGCGGCCGGACCTGCGGCGGCGGACGCGCCGTCGCGCGACGAAGCGGCGCGCGCGCTCCGGCGCGCGGTGGAGTTCTTCCGCACGAAGGTCGCGGTCGAGGGCTCCTACCTGTGGATGTACGGCGAGGATCTCTCGAAGCGCGAGGGCGAGGGCGTCGCGCGCGCCACGGTCGGATGGGTGCAGCCGCCCGGCACGCCGGCCGTCGGCATGGCGCTGCTGGATGCCTGGGAGGCGACCGGCGACCGGTTCCATTTCGACGCCGCGATGGAGACCGCCGGCGCGCTCGTGCGCGGACAGCTGGCCTCCGGCGGCTGGGACTACTCCATCGAGTTCGACCCGGCGCGGCGCGGGAAATTCCCCTACCGCGCCGACGGCGGCACCGAGGGAAAGAATGTCACCACGCTCGACGACGACACCACACAGGCCGCTGTGCGGTTCCTGCTGCGCGCCGACCGCGCCTGCGCCTTCACGAATGAGGCCGTCCACCGCTGCGTAACGGCCGCGCTTGCGAGCCTCCTTGCCGCGCAGTACCCCAACGGCGCATGGCCGCAACGGTTCGAGGCACCGCCGGATGCGGCGAAGTTCCCCGCTGTGAAGGCGTCGTACCCGGATGACTGGCCCCGTGAGTTCCCGAAGCGCGACTACAAGGCGGACTACACTTTCAACGACAACGCGCTGGCCGACATGATCGACACGATGTTCGAGGCGTCGCGCGTCCTGGCCGATCCCGGGGCGGGCGCGGCCGACCGGGACCTGGCGGCGGCCTGCCACGCGGCCGCGGTGAAAGCCGGCGGGTTCATCCTGCTCGCGCAGATGCCCGATCCGCAGCCCGCGTGGGCGCAGCAATACAACGCCGCCATGCATCCCGTGTGGGCGCGCAAGTTCGAGCCGCCATCCGTCACCGGAGGCGAGTCGCAGGGCATCCTCCGGACCCTGTTGCGGCTCTACGTCGAAACCGGCGAGCGCCGCTTCCTGGAGCCCGTCCCGCGCGCGCTGGACTACCTGCGTCGTTCGCAGTTGCCCGACGGACAACTTGCCCGCTTTTATGAGCTGAAGGCCAACAAGCCGCTCTACTTCACGAAGGACTACCGCCTCGTCTACGACGACGGGGACATGCCCACGCACTACGGGTTCAAGGTCTCCAGCGACCTCGACCGCATCGCGCTGCAGTACGAGAAGGTCGCGAAGGAGGAATGGAAGGCGCCCGCCCTTTCCCGCAAGCCGCCGAAACCCGACGGCGGCATTCGGAAGGCGGCGGCCGAGGCCGTCGCCGCGCTGGACGCGCAGGGACGCTGGGTCGAGGGCGGCGGATTGAAGTACCACGAACCGAAGGATCCGTCGGCGCGCGTCATCCGCTGCGACACCTTCATCCGCCACGTCCGCGCCCTGTCGCGTTTTCTTGCCGCGACGAAGCCGTCGCCGTAACGTTTGATCGCCGGGCCAGGCTTGCGTTACGGCGCGGCCGTTGCGGCCGGACGCAGGATCCGCGCCTGGAACAGCCCGCCGGCCATGGCGCCGGGCTTTGCGGCGACGCGCACGACGACGGCATCCTCGCCGTCCGTCAGCTTTGCGGGGATCTCATAGGTTGCGTCGAAGAACTCGCCCGGCTTGTTCTTCGCGAGCTTCTGCGAGCCGACCTTCCCGCCATCAACGACGATGGCGAAGTCGCGGTTGCCGCCGTCGCCGCCCCAGTAGGTGCAGACCAGCGTGGCGGGGCGGGCGCGATCGACCTTCATCCGGAACTCGAACCAGCCGCCGTCGTACGCGTCGCGCCATTTGCGGTTCAGGTGCGTGCCGGTGCGCGTCCGCTCGCCGCGGAACTCGTGGTCGGTCTCCGACTGCTGTTCCCCGGGGTTGAACTCGTCCATGACGCGCGCCTCGACCGCCTTCCGCTCGCGCTCGGCGGCGGCACGGCCGGCCTCGCGGCGCATCCAGGCGATCTCGTCGACGACCTCCCAGTAGACACTGGTGCGTTCGTGGTGCAGCCGGTGGATCGGGATGAGCGTGACATCCACAGGTCTCCCGACGCCCTTCGTCCGGAAGGTGAGCCGCTCGCCCGGGACGGGTTCGATGCGGCGCAGGAGGTCGTCGCGCGAGGCGACGAGGACGGGCACCTCCGGCGAGGGCACGTTCTGGTGGTCGGTCTGGCCGCGCACGTAGACATCCGGCATGCCGTTCGTCCCAAGCCGCCCGGCGAGCACCATCGGCCCGTATGCGATCGCTGCCCAGTCGTTCGAGCCCGGAAGCGGTTCGATCCGGAGGGACATCGGAAGGCCGATCTCGACGCGGTCGCCGGTCTTCCATTCGCGGTCGATCGCGACGTAGGAGCCTGGGGTGCCGGCCACCGGCTGCGCCCTGCCGTTGACCGCAACCGTCAACGCCGGCATGGCCCACGACGGCCACCGCAGCCGGAGTGCCAGCTTCACGGGCTTCGCGCACTCGAACGAGAGGCGCGCGGCGGCCTCCTCGGGGAAGCGCGTCTCCTGGCGCACGACGAGGCCCTTCTCCTTCCACGTCAGCTCGGAGGCGATGTACTGGTTCAGGAAGAGCGAGGACGCGTCGCGGAACCAGATCGAGTCGCCGTAGCGGCCCGGGTTTTCCATCCCGGTGCCGAAGCAGCACCAGAACGAGTCCTCCGGCGTCGAGTAGTTCTTGTAGTGCCCCGGCTTTAGCGGCAGGAAGTAGACGTACATGCCGGTCCTCGGATCCTGCGCGGCGA
>CAYRFK010000145.1:0-3052 GCA_964423465.1 uncultured Verrucomicrobiota bacterium
TCGTCGGAGCGGGAACGCGCATGGATCTTCAACTGGTCGGCAATTTTGCGATCGCACTTTTCATCGGCGCGCTGATGGGCGTCGAGCGCGAGAAGCGCATCGCGGAGAAGGGGTTTGGGGTCGGCGGACTCCGGACCTTCGTGCTGCTCGCCGAGGCGGGTGCCGTGGCGGCATGGCTGAACACGGAGTTGAACACGCCGTGGATCTTCCCTGCGGCGCTGGCCGCCGTGTCCGCAATGGTGCTCGGGGGTTACCTCCTCCAAGCCCGCAACCACCCGGATGCGGTCGGGCTCACGACCGAGGTCGCCGCGGTGGTCACGTTTCTGCTCGGCGGCGTCACGCTCTTCGGCCACCGGGAGATCGCCGTCGCGCTGGGCATCGTGAACTCCGCACTGCTGGCCTACAAGACCCCGTTGCACACGCTGGTCGGGCGGATCGGGCAGGACGACCTCTATGCGGCGCTGAAGCTGCTCATCGCAACCTTCATCGTGCTGCCGCTGCTTCCGGACCGCACGATCGACCCGTGGGGCGCGGTGAATCCGTACAAGGCATGGTGGCTGGTTATCCTGATCTCCGGGCTCTCGCTCCTCGGCTACGCGGCGATGCGCTGGCTCGGGCCCGACCGCGGCACGGCGGCGACGGGCCTGTTCGGCGGACTTGTTTCGTCGACGGCGGTGTCGCTCACCTTCGCGCGTGAAAGCCGCGACGCGGCCGCGGCGTCACGCGGCGCCGGACCGCTCGCCGCCGGCGTGGCGCTGTCGTGGGCGGTCATGTTCGTCCGCGTGCTCGTTGCCATCGCGGTCGTGCACCGGCCGCTGCTGAAGGATCTCGCCGCGCCGATGGGCGCGATGCTGGCCGCATGCATCGTGGCTGCCGCGATGATGATGCGGGGCGGGAGGACCGGTCCGGCGGGACGCGATGTGCCGCTGAAGAATCCGTTCAGCCTCCAGTCCGCCATCAAGTTCGCCGCCTTCTTCACGGCGGTGATGCTTGTCGTGAAGGCCGTGCAGTCCGTCGCGCCGGGCCGCGGCGTCTATGCGGTCGCGGCGCTGGCGGGTCTGACGGATGTCGACGCGATCACCCTCTCGATGGCCCAGATGGCCCGCGACGCGGGCACGGTCCACGCCGCCACCGTTGCGATCGTCATCGCGGTCATTGCGAACACCCTGGTGAAATGCGGCATCGCAGTCGCGATCGGTTCGCGCCCGCTCAAGGCGCGCGTGGCGGCACTCACGGCGTTCCTGCTCGCCGTCGCCGCCGCCGCGGTATGGCTCCTTCCGCCCGCCGCAGCGGCCGTCAGTCCCTGAATGGATTACGGATGGTGCGGACTACCGCAGGAATCCGGCGTCGCACCAGTCGGCGTGGTCGGCCTTGTTGCCGTCGCCGCCCTCGTCGACGATCAGGCGCAGGCGCTTCGCGCCCTTCGGCAGCGCGACGTCGAAATTCCAGGACGCGGGGTCCGCGTGGGTCAGCACAGGCGACTCCGCGAGAGTCTCCCGCCGGCCGCCGACCTCGGCCACAACGACGAACCGGACCGTCGTGCGAGGGTCATCCTTCTTCGCGCCGTCCGGCCCCGCGATGGCGACGAAGCGCCGCCACTCGGGCTTCACGTCATAGACGACCTCCGCCTTCGCATGCACGCCGAGTCCGTCGTCGAAGGCCTTTCCCGCCACCGTCAGCGGACCGCCGCCGGCCGCCTTGCCGGTCTGGAGCGACCCCCAGCCGACCGCCGCGGAGACCGGCTTCAGGGAGCTGAGCCGAACCTCGGGCTTCGGAGGGACCGGCCCCGGCTTCGGCGGCGCAGGAACGGCGACGCGCACGGCCGCCGGTTCGGACCGCCGCCCGGCCCAGTCGACCGCAACCACCGAGTACGACGTCTCTGTCCCCACCTTGAGCCCGGCCTCGGTGAAGCGGGACCCTGCCACAACGGCCGTCGCGCCGCCGTCGCGCTTCACCTCGAACCTGACGCCGTCCGCCGCGGCCTCCCACGACAGGCGGACGTCGCCCTTCCACGTTGCCTCGGCCTGCACGCCCGCGGGCGCGGCCGGACGGGACGATGCATCGGAAGCGTGCTTGCGGAAACGGACGGACCACGCCACGTCGCGGCCCGCGGGTGACAGGATCGTGACCCGCGTCAGGCCGTTGGTGCTTCGCAAGGCGACCGTCACTCCCGCCGCCGCGTCGGCGTCCGCAACCGCGGCCTTCTCCACCTCCCACACGTCGCCGCCGCCGGGGGCCGCGCCGACGATGCGCGCCTCGTATGAGTCGCCGCCGACCACCGTGCTGCGGCCGCGCAGCGTGGAGGTGGCGGCGTCCCACGCCTCCTCCTTCAGTTCGACGATGCCTTGCGTGATGTGCCGCGAGGTGCTCAGAACCTGAGGACGGTCCACGAGCGGTCGCAGCGCGACGATGCGGCACGACTTGGGCGGCAGGGTCATCGACAGGGTGCCGCGCGCGGGCGGAAGGAAGACGTTGTCCCAGAAGTCGAATGCCGCCCACGCGTCCGCGGCCGGCAGTCCGGCGCGGACGAGATCGACCTCGATCGTGGCCGGGGTCTTCTCCCAGTTGAAGAGGCCCAGCACGTGGCGGTGCGGTTCGCGGCGCGTGTCGGAGAGCAGCCACACGCGGGCGGGCTCGGTCTCGAACAGGTCGACGGGGCGCACGGGCAGGCCGTGCGCGGGCATCGTGCGCTTGAGGATGTCCATCCGCTCCGGCGGCAGGGCGGGGATCCAGTCGCTGTTGTAGAAGAGCTGGTCGCTGAGCGCCGTCCACGACGCATTGAGGCGCGCCTGGTCGAGCGCGGTGGAGGCGCGAACCGACACGCAGTCGGGATCGTTGTGCCAGACGCGGCCGTGGAGGAAGTAGAGCCGCGATCCGTGCGGTGCGCCGATCTCCTGCGAGCCGGTGTCGGGCCCGATGCGCATGCCGTCGAGCAGGCCGAACGCGCCGCCGAACGAGCGCATGTTCTGCGAGACGCAGCAACCGAGCAGGTAGACGCCCGGGCCGCCCGCCTCGCGCACGAGCCGGATGCCGTCGCGGTACGCCTCGATGT
>CAYRFK010000145.1:3062-7343 GCA_964423465.1 uncultured Verrucomicrobiota bacterium
GGGGTTGTGGAACACGGCGTCGCCGATGCCGTCGTCCTTCCAGCCGTTCTGCACGTAGCGCAGCGGCGTCGCGGTGCCGGTCCACATGCCGTCCATCTTGAACACGCGGTAGCCCCATTCGCGGCCGATGCGCGCGGCGACGGTGCGCAGGTACTCGCGCGGCGCCGGATGCGTCATGTCGAGGCACGTGCCGCCCCACTTCGTGTCGTAGGGCTTGCCGTCGGCCGTCTTCACGAACCAGTCCTGCTTGTCCGCGAAGAACGGGTCGTCGAACGTGCCGGCGAACGGCATGAACCAGATGCCCGGCGCCAAGCCGAGCGCCGTCATGCCGTCGGCCGCGGCCTTCATGCCCGAGGGGTAGGGGCCGTCGGGACGGATCCGCTCGAAGACCTTGCGCGGACCGTTCCCCGACTTTGCGCCGTCCTGCCAGCCGTCGTCGATGAGGACGAAATCAAAACCGAAGGGCTTGAGTTCCTTCGCGGCGGCCTCGTTCAGCTCGACGATGTGCTTCTCGTCGCAGGCGCCGCTGTGCTGGTCGGCGTACCACGTGCAATAGCCGGCCGGCTGCGGCGGAAGCTTCACGCGGTAGTGCCGCGCGATCGCATCGGCCCAAGCCTCGAGGCCGAGCCGTGCGTCGGCGAAGATGCCGAGCGCAAAGACCTCGGTGTCTGCCGCCGCGCCGGGCGCGACACGGAGGCGGCCGTACTCGATCGCGGCGTCGAGGCGGACCTGCCCGTTCGTCGCGGACGAGAACACGACGCCGCTGCCGCGGTCGTGCGTCAGCCAGCCGCCGACCGCACCCGCGCGGGTTTTCGGGTCGGCGACGGCGAGGAAGGCGTAGCTGCCGGGGTTCTTCTCCGGTGCGCGCAGGCCGTCGGTGCCGAGGGTGACGAGCCCGTCGCCCTCGACGGCGGCGGAGAGCAGGTCCACGCGGTTCGTCACGAGCGGCGCGGCGCCCGCGTTCGGGATCGTGCCGCCAAAGAGTGCGAACGGCAGGCCGGGGAAGAGGCGGATGGTCCGCGTCGAGCCGTCCGCCCGCCGGATCGTGAGAGCCCGCCCCGCGCCGAAGGTCGCATCCTGCGCCGGGCCGGCCTCCGCCGCGCCCCCTCCGCCCCCGAAGCGCCCGTCGGCGACTCGTCCGTCCCCCGCCTTCGCCGACAGCGTGAACCGGTCCGCGTCCGCGTCGTAGGCGGCGGTCAGGGTTTCGTTCTCAATCGAGAGCGGCGCGGCCGAACCCGACGCCGCACAGAGGCCGTACACAAGGATGCGCGCTGTCCGTTTCATCCCTTCATCCTGCCACGCCCGCCCACCCTTGGCGACACGCCTTTGCGACCGCCAACGCCCTCCAATGTGTTACATTATTTGTAACGATCGTTACAAACTATGTAACGTGAGAAGGGCGCGGGCGATGGGGTCAGGGCCGGGCCCGCGATTGATGGGACAGAGTGCGGAGGATGGTGTCGAGCACGGCGCCGAGGCGCTTTCCGATATCATCGGCGAGGAAGCGCAGCACGAACCAGCCGTTCTCCTGCAGCAGGGCGTCCTTTCGCCGGTCGCGGCGGTAGGCGTCGGGATCGGACAGGTGGTGCGGGCCGTCCACTTCGATGGCCAGATGCGCGTCCGGGCACAGCAGGTCCACTTCCATGCTTCCGCGATCGTCGAAGGGGATCGGCAGGACGACGTTGAGGTGAAACCGTCCGCCGGTGGTCGGCAGCGATTCGAGGCGTTGCTGCAGAAAGGCCTCCGCCGCGCTTCGCGCTATCTCCGTTCCGTCGGGGCCGATCAGAACACGGCGGGTGGCGTGGACGAACAGGTCGCCCAGCAGGGCATCCACGCCGTCGCGGAGGAGGCGTCGGATGCTGGCGGCGTAGTCGCGCTTCCATTCCGGCTCAACGGGGAGAGGAACCTCGGGCGGCCATCCCGGCACCGCGCTGGCCGGCAGGAGAATGGAGTAGCCGATCGACTCATATCCTTTGCACCGGCGGTCGAACATCCGCTCGAGCATCGGCACGTTGAGATCCGCATAGTCGTAGATGCGGACGTCCGACTTGCCTTCGTGCAGGCGGTGCAACCGGCCGGCGTATTGGGTAATCGTGCCCCGCCACGAGACCGGCATTGTGAGGAACAGCGTGTCGAGTCGGGCATCGTCGAACCCCTCGCCCACGAAGCGTCCCGTGGCCAGAAGGAGACGCTCCTCCTCCGGCGGCACGGATGCGATCCGAGCGAGCGCCTCCCGCAGGCGCTTCCGACTCATGCCACCCTGCAAGACGAAGAGATTCGGCACCAGAGGTGTGAGCCTTTCGGTCAGATGACTTAGGTGATCGGTCCGCTCCGTCAGAACGATCGGCGATCGACCCTCCCGAACCGCGTCGACGATGTCCTCAACGATGAAACGGTTGCGCTTGTCGTCCGCAACCAGAGCGTCGCAGATCCGATGGAACTGGACCCGGGCGTCCGAAGGAGACTCGTCCGGAGCTCGAAAGGCGGTGGGGCGTACCCGAACGCTGCGTGAGAACGGCCGCTCGACAGTCTGCTGCCGTGAATCGGATCGGTATCGGATGGGCCCGCATTGCATGAAGACGATCGGATGATGACCGTCCTTGCGCGTGATCGTGGCGGACAGCCCGAGGACATACCTCGCCCGCGTCCGTCGCGCGACCTGTTCAAAGCTTGTGGCGGGCAGGTGGTGACATTCGTCGACAATCAGGTGGCCGTAGTCCCCCACGAGATCGTTGACGACGCCGTGACGGATCAGGCTTTGGATGAGCGCCACGTCGATCGCGCCGGTCGGCTTTCTTCGTCCGCCGCCGATGCGCCCGATCGACTTTGCCGGCACATCGAGAAACTCGGCCAACCGGTCCACCCACTGCTCCATCAACTGTTGTCGGTGAACCAGGATCAGGGCGCTGACGCCCCGGTGGGCAATCGCCCATGCGGCGACAACGGTCTTCCCGAACGCGGTTGAGGCGGACAGGACGCCCGTGTCGTGCGCGGCCAGTGACTCCGCCGCGGCACGCTGGTCCGGTCTCAACTGTCCGTGGAAGCGCACAACAAGCGGAGTTCCGACCTGACGTTCATCGCGGACTTTGGCGGGTATGCGCAACGACGCGAGGAGTTCGTGCAGTTCATCCAGACAACCGCGCGGCAGGCCGATGTGCAGGGGATGATCCTCGGCGCATGCGATCACCCGCGGCTTGTCGTACGTTGGAAGCCGCATCGCCTGGGCCCTGTAGAACTCGGGGTTTTGGAAGGCCGCGAGCCGGATCAGGCAGTTGCGAAGGGCCGGCGGCAAGCCATCCTTGCTGATGTAGATTTCATTGCCAAGGATCAGCTCAACGCTCGCGGGCAGGGGGCCGACCATCGGGGCGTCCCTCCGTCTTCGGGACGGCGGCATGGACCACGGCTCCCGGTCGCCATCGTCCGTGAGGGCAAACCGTATGCCGACGACATGCCCCCGCGCTTCGGCGGAACGAACGATGCTCTCGACATCATCGTTTGCCATTTGCGCAAAGGTCGACAGAAAGGCCCACGGGTCCGCATGGGGGACGAAGGAAGAGTCAACGAAGACGCTGTTGCCGCGATCGCGAGCATTCTTCTGAAGTGGCAGGGCGATGAGATTCCCGAAACCGCCCCGGGGAAGCGTGTCCTGATTGGGAAAGAAACGGTCGTAGGAATCGAGTCCGATGTCCGGCCGCCGCTCCATGGTCAAGGTGAGAAGATGGGCGCCGAGTCTACGGGCGAGGGTGGCCGGCACGGCGGCCTGGAAGAAGATCCAGAGGTGTGCGCCGTTTCCGGACCGGGATCGTTCCACCGCGGCCGGGATGTCCAGGCTTCGGCAGGTCTCCCAAACGGCCAGCGCATCCTCCTGCCAGCTCGCCTTGTCGAAATCGGCGGCCAGAAGCAGACAGGTTTCGTCCAGAAGCATCGGATAGACGCCCATGACGAATTCGCGGCCGCTTCCGTCATCGCCAGCCAGATGGTTGCGTACGACCTCGTCCGTGACGGGAAGGAACTCCCGATTCGGGCACTCGGCGCATCGGACCGCTCTCTTGTCGCACAGGCCTCGCACCCACTCGTTGGCGCAGGCAGGGCTGTACCCCGACTTCCCCGTCCGCCGGCTCTCAAAGCGTCGCGGATAGACATCCTCGCGGCCGCGGAAGAGGGAACGGAACAATGCGATCTTGTCCGACGGGGGTGATCGGCACGTGACACTTTGTGGCGAGTTCACGCCGCGGACGATGGCAAGTCTCCGATCGTCCTGTCAATGCCCGCCGGGCGCGA
>CAYRFK010000145.1:7443-12292 GCA_964423465.1 uncultured Verrucomicrobiota bacterium
ACGCCGCGGACGATGGCAAGTCTCCGATCGTCCTGTCAATGCCCGCCGGGCGCGATCACGGCGTGCCAGAGGCGCGCGGCGGGATCCGGGCCGGGTGGGAGCATGATGCGGAGGACTCCGTCGACGAGGCGGGTGGAGACGGGTTCGCCGCCGTCGAAGGTCACGGACACGTCGCCATTTGCGGGCGCGAACCCGGGGGGGAGTTCGGCGGCGGCGGGCTGGCCGGGGCTGGCGAGGAACCAGATTTCGGCACGGTCCGCGACGGCTTCGGCGACGAACGAGCAGCCGTTGGTCGCGAACGACACGCCTGCAAGGGACTGCAGGTGGCCGGCGACCATGCCGGGCGCCGTTGCGCGGAAGCCGAAGCCGGCCAGCGCGCGGCCGTCCGCGTCGCGCGGATCCGGACCGAGGTTGGCAACAATCTTCACGGATCCGTACTGCGCCCGAATCATGCCGTCGTCGGGAAGGGGCGGGGGACGAGGGGCGAGGGTCGACGAGGATTGGGTGTTGGGTGTTGGTTGTTGGCTGTTGGCTGTTGAGTCCGTACTTCGGTGTTCGATGCTCGGTGTTCGATGTTCGGTGTTAGCCTCCGCCCGGGTGTGCACGAAGGCGGCGACGGGTTCGCCGGTGTAGCGGGCGCAGACGGACTTCTGGATCCGGTCGAGCCACGCGAGCCAGCCCATGGCGCGCGCCTCGGTGACGGACTTCGCGTGCATCGAGTAGCTCATGTTGAACCCGAGGCCGAGCGTCCACGCCATGTCGGAGGGTGTCACGACGAACTTGCCGAGGTCGTGGTGGAAGAAGGCGCACTTGTCGTGGGCGATGCGCTGGGCGAGCGGCCAGATCGTCCACGTGTCGGGCGGGTAGGTGATGCGGAACGGGTGGGCCCACTCGGGGCGGCGGCCGGGGACGAGCGTGAACGTGAAGCCGCAGAGCATCGACTCGACCTGCGCGGCGCGGTCCCAGCCGTCCTCGGTGCCCAGCGGCACGAGCGCGGCGTCCTCGTCGGCCTGCGACAGCAGTCCCTCAGCGTATGCATGGGGCAGCGGGCCGGCGGGGTTGAAATCCCAGCGCCAGGCGCGGGCGCCGACCTGGTCCTGGAAGAGGATGTCCACCGGCTGGTCCTCGAGGAATTGCCGCCGCAGCTCGCGGTTGGCGGCGCGCACGGCGGGATGCCAGAAGCAGGTCGTCCAGCCGTCGTTGTCCGAGTAGCGTTCGTTGTAGGGCCGGCCGTCGAGACCGACCGAAAGCGGCGCCTCGCCGGCCGCGAGGAAGGTCGGTCCGCGCGGATGGTCGCACCACCAGGTCGGGTTCGTGTAGGGCATCACGATGTGGCGGGCGGCGCGCGCCTTGTCGTGAAGCTCGCGCATGTCCGCCGCGGTGCCGAAGCCGGCGTTTGGCGGCAGGTGGTCCGGGTACTCCTTATCGAAGCCGCCCTTGAGATAGCCCGAGCTGTGAAGGATCGACGGCGAGGGCAGGGCCGGCAGTGCCGCGACGATCTCCCGCGCCCCGCCCTGGATCTTGATCAGCACCGACCGGCGCAGACGGTCGAGCACGTCCGGCCTCATCTTGTCCCGCAGCGGTCGCGTGACGCCGTTGGCGGCGGCGTAGGCGGCGAGGCCGGCCTCGGCGGAGACGCTGACCGTGATGCGCACCACGGGGCTGGTCCACGCCGTGCCCGGCGGCACGAAGGCGGCGAACGACCGGTCCATCCAGCCGCCGTCCGCGTCGCCGCCGTAGCCGAGGCGGCCGGGGATCAGGATTGCGGAAGGATCCTTCGCGCCGGTCCAGGGCGCCCATGTGCGGGGCTGGATGCGATGGACGGCGGCCCGCCCTCCCGCGGCTTCGAGGTGGATGAAGTCGGCGAAGACGGGCGGATAGGTGCTCTCGGACTGCAGGAACTCCGCGGGCCGGAGGGCGGCGTGGAAGGGATAGCCGCCGGTTTCGAACCAGCGGCCGCCGGCGCGGACGTGGCGCGCGATCTGTGCGACGACATTCGTGAGCGTATCGCCCGCCGGAACCGGCAGCCACTCGCCGTAGGGGTTCACGATCGCGAGGTCGCCGTCGCCGCGGATCGCATCGAGCATCGCCCCGGCGGTCGGCAGTTCGACGAACTCGCACTTCGCGTCTTTTGCAATGCGCGTGAGCGTGTCGCGCCACTGACCGACCGAAAGCGTCGTGAACGAGCCGTTCTCGGGTCCGTTGCGGACCGCGACGAGGGCGATGCGACGGCGGTCCGGCGCGGCCGCGGCGGCCGCGTGGAGGATGCGCGCGGTGGCGTCACGGACGAGCCCGGCGTCGCGCTCCTCCAGCCGGCCGGTGAGCCGCCAGAGATGTCCGCTCCCAACCGCATGCGCGCAGAGCAGGGGGCCGGCGTCGGATTCGATCAGAACCGACGCGGCCTGGCCGGGTGGCGGTGGACGGTGCACCTCCGCCTTCGCACGGCTGAAGCGTTCGGCGAGGTTCGTGCCCAGCACGCGGACGCCTTCCGGCGTCGCGCGCAGCGGGATCGCCGGGGCGTTGAGGTCGAGCATCCGCGGGCCCGAGGGCAGGATCATCGTGATGCCGCTGCCGGGCGAGGGGGCCGGCGACCATGCGGCGGGGCGGTCCGCCGGCTGGCGCGCGAAGAACCCGCCATTGAAGGCCACGCCGACGCCCTTGTGCGGATCCAGCGGGGCGACGAAGTGCCGCACATCGGCCGGGGCAAAGCGCAGGCGGCCGGGGAGCGCGAGTTCGAGGACGGTGCCGGTGCCCGGCGCCACCGCGGCGGTGAGGTCGAATCCGGAATCGGAGGGCCGAACGAAAACGCTTATGCGGGCCTCGGCGGACTCGAAGGCCAGGTCCGCCGAGCGGCCGTCGCCGCCGGGCCGCACGGTGACGCGTCGTGCCGCATTCGTCGCATGGAACGCCGACGCCGCCAGATCCGGGCCGTCGCGGAACGACAGGCGCCATGGACCGTCCTCGCCGCCACGGAAGATGGCGCCCTGCGCGCCGGCCTCCGCGATCGACACGATCGCGCCGGTGTTCGTATCGACCGTCATCCGCGCCGGCCCCGACTCCAGCGTCAGCGCCCGCTCCAGCCCCGCCGCCGACAGCAGGCCGGCCACTACCCAGTTGATCTTCATGGCGGTGACTCATCGCACGCCCCGCGTCCTCCGTCAACGGTGCTGGCGCGCCATTTCCGCTTTCGCCCGGCCGATGCAAGGGCCGTGCCGGGATCCGGTCGTGTGGTCCGACTCCTGGCGGCCCGCCCTTTGGCCTTGAACCTTGCGGGGGTTGCGGCAATGCTGCGCGGCAAAGATCGGAGATTCCCATGAAATCGTCCGCCATCCTGTTTGCCGCAGCCCTTTGTGCGTCCGTCACGCTGGCGGACGAGCCGTCGCCAAGCCAGGTTGAGATCGACGTCTCGTTCGTAGCCTTCGAGAACCAGGTGATCGAGGAAACCGCGCGCACATCGGACCGGGCGGCGCCGAGTTGCGAGGAGATCAAAGCGCTGTGGCGGGGAGGAAAGGGGCGGTTGCTGGCGACGGGGAAGAACGTCACGAGGAGCGGGGTGAACGCTCAGATCAAGGGTGTCCGGGAGATCATCTACCCGACCGAGTTCACCCCTTCGCCGGGATCGAACACGGTTGCGAATCCCGTCGGGCTTGCGCCGGCGTCGTTCGCGACGCGCGAGGCCGGGCTCATCGTGAACGTGACGCCGACGGTCGGGCCGGACGGTCGCACCATCGACCTGACGCTGGTGCCGGAACTGTGCGAGGAGGGCGAGTGGGACGATGTGGGTGTTGGCCGGACGGATGCAGGCGGCAAGAGCACCGATGTCCACCTGCGCCAGCCACGGTTCCATTCGCGGAATGTGACGACGTCCGTCGTTCTTCATGACGGCCAGACGATCATCACCGGCGGCCTTCCGAACATGGACGGGACGGAGTCGACCTACCTCTTCATCTCGGCGCGGATGCTCGACGCGTCGGGCAAACCCCTGCACGGCACACAACCCCCGCCGGGCGACGGGAAACCGGCGAAGGCTACGAAGTAGGCCGGGCGGCGGGGCCGGAGCCTCGGTTCATCCGAAGAGCGCCGCCAGGGGCGGGGGCGGTCTTTTTGCATCAACGCATCATGACGCCGGAGCTGTCGCGGGCCTGCTTGCGGCCCTGTTCGGCGGCTTCGATGAGGGATTCGAGTTCCTTCTCATTGCGACCAGCCGCCTCAAACTGGCGGGACGACGCATTAATGGAGACCACCTTGCCCCCGACGATCGCCCGGAAGATGTAGCCCTCGTATTTGCTGCCGGTCTCCGACTTGTAGTAGGAGGACTCGACCTTGGATGACTGAAGCTCCTTCGAGGAGATCGCCATGTTCGTGTAGGCCGCCTTCGCGAGCGACAGCGTCTGGGTCCCGCCATCGTAGGCCCACTTCAGGTTGCCGTTGGCCGTCTTGGCGATGAAGTAGTACTCGAGCTCGAACGTGACAGGCTGCTGGTTCATGTTCTTGGCGGTCACGGCGAGATCCACCGTGTGGGCGTAGTCCTTGTCGGCATAGGAGTAGCCCTGGTAACGGGTTGACGAGCCCTTGTTGCTGGCCTGGCGCTTCACGTCCAAGTAGATGTTCGCATTCTGCGCCATCGCCACCGTTGCGGCACCAAGAACCACCGCGCACACCGTCATCCGTATCGCGTTCATCGCCGTTCCTCCGTTGCGCGACGGCCGCCACCCCGCTCCCGTCGAACTATTGCCAGTCTACGCCCGCCCCCTGCCCCGGCGCAACTCCGCCCGACGACGTGCGACGCCGGAGGCGCATCTCCAGTCCGGTGCAGCGATGACAAAGACGCTCGCACGGGCTTTCCGTT